>NZ_NOXG01000017.1:0-58424 GCF_003207955.1 Novacetimonas pomaceti | reverse complement strand
GCATCGGGTTTTCTTATAGCTTACGAAAATTTCTTTTGTGCAAAACAGACTTTTTCATAATCTAACCCGATGTACAACCCTTCTGTGAGATTTCCGCGTCGAACGTCTGGGGCTGAATCGCTCCGGGTTGAAGCTCGAGATCCTGTGCAACCTTGACTCAGGTGCCTGCAACCCGGCAGAACTACGCAAATTACTAAAGAGACCGGGTGTGACCCTTAAGTCGCATCCATCACTCCACGCCAAGGTCTGGTGGACACCTAAGGCCGCCGTGCTAGGCTCATCCAATGCCTCGACCAACGGCCTCGCGTTGGAATGTGAGTCTGGCAACGGCTGGCATGAGGCTAATGTCCGGATCAATGATGCCCATGTAATCGATGGCATCTGTAAGTGGTTTGATGACCTGTTTAAAGCGGGATATCGCATCGAAAGTGAAGATCTCGACCAAGCGCAGGCGCTCTGGAATGAACGCAAGCAATTGGCGCCAACCGGCATGCGGCTTGCTCGGACCTTGTTCGACGCCTATCGCGCGGCACCCAAGGACCCTGTCTGGCAGCGTGTAAAGATCTGCTATTGGAGCGAATATCTTGATAAGAAAGATCAGGATTGGCTAGATAAAGAGATCAGGGAATCTCGGCTTCCAAGTAATACCTCAGCATACGGCGAATGGAATGACAAAATCTCGGCTGATGATTACGTGCTTGATTTTGACGTTAAAGTTAATAAACCGACCTATCACGGTATCTGGAAGGCTCTCCCCGCAGCAGCCCAGCCTGCGTCATTGAGATTGGTGACAAAGGTCAAATGGTTATCACTTCATGCATTCGGCAGGTTCAAGGTTTCGGATATCGAACAGGCAGCGCTCGCCGGAATTGCTGCGACCGTTATCAAGCAGCATGGGGTTGACGACCATGATGTCCTTATTACGCTTCCGCAAGCGATGGCGCTGATCGACGCGCGTCCATCAGCATCCCAGGAAAAAGCGTTCGAACGCGCGATGTACAACATCTACAAGGAGGCCCAGACCTTCGGCTATCGGCCCACTTTGTTCCTTAAGATGATTGCCGACCATGGCGGGGTTGAAACGGCGCGTCGGCTAATGCGAGGCTCAGCCACAAGCGGGTTCGAGAAGTTATGGGAAAATAACAGACTGGATCTTTCGGTTGAGGCGCTGATTCTGCGCCCGGAATGGCATTCGCTCTTTACTGAAGAGGAACGTAAACTCGCACGTCGTCGCCTTCGCCAATTCAATTATTCTCCTCCTGATTGACAGGCAATCAGGTCAGGAGGGGCTGTTATTCATCGCCAGATCGGGCCGCGCCAAAGAGGGGAGGGCGTGTGGCGCACTCCTCCCGCGCCGCCGCGCCGTGAGTTTTTCAAACAGTCCCCCGCCGTTCCGCCCGACGGGTGGATCGCCCTTATCCATTCACCGGGATGGTCAGCACGGCGCCCGGATTTTTGGTGGTCTTGGAAAGCTCCATCAGGATCTGCAGCATCGTGAACCCCAGCTTGCTTGGGAAATCGGTATCGGAAATATAGTAGAATTTGTTATTGTATTTTATCGATACGAAAGAAAGGCGCGGGCGTTCATTACTGACATGGACGAAGACCGTCGGCTTTGTATTGCGTCCGATCAGGATGACCTTGGGCAGGGTGCGCCCCGCATCGATATCTTCCTGCGGCACGTCGATCTGATAGGCGATCTGCCCCAGAACGCCCAGCATCGTGCGCGTCAGCAGCCGGATCTGGCCATGTTGCGGCCTGCCGGCCCCATATATGACCTCCACGCGCTCGTCCTTGGGGCCCATTTCGAAAAAGCGCCGCGTTGACTTCACGATATCGGACAAAAGGGGGTCCGTTGTCGATGATACCGTCAGGAACACCCGGTCAAAGGCCGGGGTCTTTCCGGGTATTTCCTCGCTATGTTCAAGCTGTATGCCCAACAGGCCGGCAATCTGCAGCCGGCGCAGGTCGTAGATGAGTTCGAAGAATTCGGGCGACCCCCTTCCGACATCGCCGCCAATGGCGCCCACGTTGTTGATCAGGTTCACCGACTGGACCGACAGGCGGAACAGGATATCGATGGGCAGTCCCCCCATCGCCAGGGGAAGCAGGCTGCCGGGGGGCAGCGGGCGCAGGAAGCTTTGGGCATACGCGTCGCCTGTCACGGGCTGGAACGTAAAGGTCGGGCTTTCCTGTATCTGCGCCCCGATGGCCCCCGCGGGCCTGAGCGGGTTTGAATCCGACCCGACCCCGATGGAAATATTGCGCTGCAGTTGGTAGCCCGAAATCAGCTGGGTCGTGTCCAGAAAGCCCGGCGTGTCGGCATATCTGAGGCGGACGACATTCAGCAGGGTCTGTTGCTTGGAAGAACCGATCAGCGCCTGGGAATAGTCAAGTTGGTCATGATCCAGTCGCTGGGAGCCGACGCCATAACAGCCGCCCAACAGGAAAACGAGCGGCACCGCCATAAATTTTCTCATAACAATAGAACTCTGCATCCCTTAACATGACGTATTGTTTTGTATTTTGACTGCTTTTTTATGACGGTCGGACATCTGGGTTCATGAACGTGTCCTGATTGCACGCGGTCATGATAATACGCGGTTTTCCGGGATTGTAACTACATTGATTTTTATAACGAAATAAAAACGATCAGGATGCCTGCGCTTTTGTTCATGTTTTTCAATGACATGGGATGGATGCCCGCAACACCGCCCCGGGCGCAGGATCGTGCGGTGGCATTAAAATAACGTAAGTTATACTGCCATCCGGATGCGGCCATGGCGATGCCCGCATGACATATGAAGGCATGTGTGGCCCGGCGGACACGGCCCCATGACATCCTGTGCAGGGGAAAGAAACTGGAGTATTGAATCAGGATTGTGAGCTTGGTCCAAATTTCCCGTAAGGTGTCCCTTACCATGAGTAAAAGCTTTTTTGCCCTTGTTCCGGCGCTTCTGCTGGCTGGCCGGGCGTATGCGACGGACGTGAAGCTTCCCGATGGCACCCCGGCAAGCGTGACCGTCCAGACACCCTGCACAAGCGAAAGCTACAAGGAATACGAAACCTGCATTTCCGCGATCCTGAGCCTGCCGTCCAATCGTGGTGGCGATATCGATGTCAGGGCGATCGAAAGCCTGGTGCCCAGGGACATCCACAAGGCCGCGATCATCAGCGGGATCACGGCGGCGCCGGTCGTGCCGATGACCGTGTCGTTAAAGCATTATGACGACAGGAACATCACGTGGCCCTCAACCGATACGCCGCTTGACCATATCATTATTCCCAATAACGGGACCTATCAGGTCGTGCTGACAACGTCCGACGGCGGGAAAACATGGGGCATGCGGATCATCATCGAACAGCCGGGATCGGCCGAGCAGTAAAAGGCGGATGACGTTGTGGTGTCTGGCGGCATGTTCCGGTTTCCGTCACCCGGGACATGATGCGCGCGCGCCGGCCGGAAATCATGAAGGGGTCTGGTGAAGCTTTTGTCTGGAACGCTTCAGGGAATGCCGCCTTTTTGAAAATCCTCATCCGGCAATTCCGTTTCCCGTCATTGTCGGCAGCCTGCGGGTATTTCCCGCGCGGTTGGTCATGACTGTCCCATCCGGTAGGCTGGGGCCATCAGGGGCGGTCATGTATTGCGAAACGGATGCTGTCCCGGGGAGGGGAATATTCACGTGGATGGAAAAACTCCGAAATACAGGAAAGATGCAATTCCGCTGGCTGTGTTCGGGCCGCTGTTCCAGAAGCTGCGCAAGGGCGCGGTCATGGATACAGGGGACAGGCTGCTCGATTTCTACCAGAAATCCCATCTGCTGGGCATGTTGGAAAAGGCCGGCCTGATCAAAATCCGGAATACCCGGCCAACATCTTTCAGTAGGACGGATTTTTTCCACGGCAAATCCGACAAAATCCTGATGGACCACCTGAAGGCGGAGCTTGGGCCCGGAGTCATTTTCAGCACGCCCGTTGCCGGTGCGGAAAGCAAAATAGTTGGCTGGGGCGAAACACGCGCTGGCGTCCCGGTCATCAGATACGCCATCCTTGGAACAAAAGGACCCGGCAACGGATCTGAAGTCGCGGCCACGGAAGAGACCGTCAGCGAAGAAGTAAAAAGACGGATACGACAGGCGGAAATCGCCCAGCGCCAGCGACAGGCGGAGTTTTCGGAAAGGATACGCAGGATTTATGGCGGCAGATGCGCCATAACAGGCTGCGACGTGCGCGAAGCGCTGGAGGCCGCGCATATCCGCGTCCATGACGGCGCGGACGATCATGCGTCAGGCAACGGCATCCTGTTGCGCAGGGACATTCACGGCCTGTTCGATGCCCTGCTGTTCACGTTCAGCCCTGATGGCACGAAAGTGGAAATCAGCAAAACGCTGGCGAATTCCCGCTACTGCGACCTTCGCAATGCGAAAATCGCAAGGCCCGTGGACGGATCGCCCCCGTCAAGGCAGAACATTGCCGATCATCGAAAACGCTTCCGCGAGAAAAAACTGGCATAAGGGGCTGTTTCGGGCGCAGGCATGAAGGGGGCCATGGCGGGGGTTTGAAAAAGTGGCGGAGGCGACATGTTTTTTGCGAAATGGTCTGGAAATGCACAAAGCTTTGCCAGACGCCGTCTTTTTGCAAAAAGGCGGCACCCAAAAACCTTTTTTATTCTTGAATGCTTTCCCGCGCGACAGGGTTGAAGCGGGCATGGATTGTCCCTGATACTTCGCATCCATGTGCCGGGGGGCAGGAAAATGACGGGATATGTGGCCCTTCTTCGGGCGGTGAATGTGGGGGGCACCGGGAAACTGCCGATGTCCGTGCTGGCTGGCATATGCGCGGATGCCGGGTTCAGGCAGGTCCGCACCCATATCGCGAGCGGGAACGTCGTTTTCGGAAGCGACGGGGCGGAGGATGTCGTGCGCGCGACGCTGGAAAAACGGCTGCGCGACCATGCGGGTAAGGATATCGGCGTCGTGGTGCGCAGCGCGGCCGAAATCGCCGGGGCCCTTGCGCGCAATCCCTTCGCCGATGCGCCGGGTAACCGGGTCATGGCGCTGTTTGTTGACGGGCCGCTGCCGGAAGATCCCCTTGAGGGCGTGAGCGGCATTAGAAACGAGGAAATCCGTATCGGGGCGCGTGAACTCTTCGTGTTCTATCCGGACGGGATGGGGAGGTCGAAGCTGCGCATCCCCGTGGAAAAGCATGGCACGGCGCGGAACATGAATACGGTGGCGCGACTGGCGGAAATGTCGGCCGCCATTGCCTGATGCCCGCCCGGGGCAGCCGCACGTCTGAAAAACCCCGTAAAAATAAAGAAGTTTTTGGTGAAGCTTTTTCCAAAAAGCTTCGCAGGTCGTCACATTTCTAAAAAAATGCGCCCCCCGGAAGCTTTCGCCACGTCCTCAACGGATCGTCTCCGGCCCCCCCCTGTCGTCCCGGTATGCGCCCATGGCGACCGGCCGGCCGCATGGAACGATGAACCGGGGCGCGGGCGTGTCGGGGACCGGCGTCCTGCGTTCAGGGCGCGCCGTTGGCCAGGACGTGGGCCAGCAGGGTGAAGAACCCGCCGCACAGGACGCTGCCCAATGCGATGACCGGGCCGATCCAGATTTCGCGCATGAAGGCGCGCGCCCGGTCCCACGTGCGTGCGGGCCGCCGCGTGTTTTCGGACGGGGTACGGGGGGCTGTCGAATGCAGGCAGGCAATGGACATGGCGTGGCTTCCCGGGGCGCGTATCATGGCCCCCAAAAACGACTTCGATGCGTAGGCGGTCGCGCCTGATGCTCCCACCTGTCATGCAAGTCAATGCGGAAAATGCACCCGGGGCGGAATCTTTTTGGCGTCCGTTCCCGCAATGGCGGAAAAACGCCACGCCATTGCGGTTTCCTGATCCCTTGCGATGGCCGCCATGCACCATCCGCAGCGTTGGCGGCCCCGGTTTTGCCCCGGCGCGGGGCCGGCTTTCCCGATGGGCCGGGCGCGTCGCGGAATCGGGGGAAGGCGGAGCCTGTGGCGGGATTCGCATGGGGCGTCCGGCGTGATCGGGTAAGGGGGCGGATCGCGGGCAGGTCGTATCCTGCCCCATGAACCCGTCGCGACCCGGCCACGCGGAAAGACGGCCGTTGCGGCGTCGTGAAAATCATGCGGGCGTATCTGGTGTGGCCTTCACACCACGCCGCCTTTTTGAAAAAAGGCGGCACCCAAAAACTTTCATACTTATTAACATATTTTCCCTAAACGGTTTTCTGCGGTCCCGTCGCGTGGCGCGGAGGCTGCGGGCCGGGATGCCGGGCCTTGCGACGTTGTGCGGGATACGGGATAAAAGGCATGATCCCGTCCTTTGCGCCCGGCGTCCGATATCCACGGCCGCGCGGGAAGGATGCCATCATTCGCAGGGAACCTGTATGACCCCCATCGCGCTGGCCCTGATCGGAACGGGGGCGATTGCCGTTCTGCTGCTGCTGATCGTGGCGGGGCGGGTGCATCCGTTCCTTGCCCTGCTGCTGGTGGCGACCGGCGTCGCCCTGCTGACGGGCACGCCGGTGGCACAACTGGCGGAGGCGGTGCAGGGCGGGCTGGGCCGGACGGTCGGGCATATCGCGATCATCGTCGCGCTGGGCGCGATGATCGGGCGCATGGTGGACCTGTCGGGGGGCGCGCGGGTCGTGGCGGGGGCGCTGGTGCGTCGCGCCGGGGCGGCGCACGTGCCGCTGGCGATCGTGATCGCGGCCTTTGGCGTCGGCATTCCCGTGTTTTTCGAGGTCGGGGTCATCATGCTCATGCCCCTTGTCTATGGCATGGCGCGGCAGACCGGGCGCGTGCCCGCCATCTTTGCCGTTCCCATGGCCGTCACGATGCTGACGGTGCATGCGCTGCTGCCGCCGCATCCCGGCGCGGTGGCCGTGGGCGGCGCGCTGGGCGTGGGGGCGGGGCGGGTGCTGATGCTGGGCCTGCCGCTGGCGGCGTTTTCGGTCGCCCTGACCTATGTCCTGTCACGGCCGCTCATGTCGCGGCCGCTGGGCTGCGCGCCGGATATCCGCGCCATTGTCGATGACGTCCGCGATGCCAGCGACGCCACCCATGCCGCCCCGGCCGATGCGCGCTTTGTCGAACTGGCGCGCGCGCATCCGGTGCATCCGGGGGAAATCGGCCTGGTCATCGGCCTGCCGGTCGTGCTGATGATCGCGGGCACGCTGGCGTCGGACATGATGGCGGCGGGGATGGCGCGTTCGGTCATCGCATTCGCCGGCATTCCGTATGTCGCGCTGGGCATCGACGTGGTGGCGTGCGCGTGGCTGCTGGGGCTGCGGCGTGGCGCGCGGCTGGCGACGGTGTCCGACGTGCTGGCCGCGGCCCTGCCGTCCACCGCGGGGATCATCCTGATTACCGGCGCGGGCGGCGCGTTCGCGCAGGTGCTGGTGCAAAGCGGCGTTGGAGACGCGCTGGGCGGGATGCTGTCGTCCGCGGGGTTGCCGGTGCTGGCGCTGTGTTTCATCATGACCATGATCCTGCGCGTGGCGCAGGGGCCGACGACCGTCGCGCTGATGGCGACGGCGGGCATTGTCGGGCCGCTGGTCGCGCGGCTGCACCTGGACCAGACGCACCTTGCGCTGCTGGCGCTGTCGATGGGGGCGGGCGGCATGGCGCTGTCGCACGTCAATGACGCCGGGTTCTGGATCGTCACCCGCATGGCGGGCCTGAGCGTGGCGGAGGGCCTGTCCAGCTGGACCCTCATGACCGGCATCGCCGCCCTGACCGCCTTCGCCGGGACGGCGCTGATGTGGATGGCCCTGTAAACCTGACCTAAAGTAATCGGGGTGCAGGGGCCTGTGGTCCCTGCCGGGTCCGGGCAGAGCCCGGCTTTCGCCCCCATGCGACGGCGTGGCGGTGGGTGCGTATGGACAGGGGCGCTGCCCCTGACCCCGCCAGAGGTCGTGGACCTCTGGACACCACGACTTAAGGTAAAAGGGGTGCAGGGGCCTGAGGTCCCTGCCGGGTCCGGGCAGAGCCCGGCTGCTGCCCGCGTGCGACGGCGTATCGGTGGGGGCGTGTGGACAGGGGCGCTGCCCCTGACCCCGCCAGAGGTCGCGGACCTCTGGACACCATGACTTGGGGTGGGGGAGGTTCCCGTTCGGGTGTCAGGCTTTCCTTACGAATTCCGATTTCAGGTTCATCGCGCCGATGCCGTTGATCTTGCAGGCGATGTTGTGGCCATCCGCGCCGTCCGTCAGGCGGATGTTGCGGACCTTGGTCCCGCCTTTGACGACCAGGGACGATCCCTTGACCTTCAGGTCCTTCAGCACGGTCACGCTGTCCCCATCGGCCAGCACGTTGCCGTTGGCGTCGCGCACCGTCGCGGCGTCCGCCGTTCCTTCGGCGGGTGCGGCCTGCGGGTTCCATTCATGGCCGCATTCGGGACAGATCCACAGACTGCCGTCCGGATAGGCATGTTCGCAGCCGCATTGCGGGCATTTCGGGTCGGCATCCATGGTCATCTTCCTTATGTGGGAACAACGCTCATAAAGCATGCCGCCACCCCGTGGAAACCCTGACCCGGGCAGCTGCTCCCGTGCGACGGCGTGTTGATGGGTAAGTATGGACAGGGGCGCTGCCCCTGACCCCGCCAGAGGTCGCGGACCTCTGGACACCATGACTTAAGGTAAAGGGGTGCAGGGGCCTGTGGTCCCTGCCGGGTCCGGGCAGCGCCCGGCTGCTGCCCCCGTGCGACGGTGTTGCGGCGGGGGCGCGGCCCCTTGGGAACCCTGACCCGAACCAGCCCCGCGCCGATCGGGCGCGGCAACCTGCTGGCGGCCTGTGGCGTTGCGCCTGCGTGCCGGTGGCGGGCCCCGGCGTCCCGTCCTTTCGCGCTTTCGCCCCTGTGGGCGCGGCCGGTTTTCCACATTATTATCACACGCAATGTAATTGAAAAAACCCATGTCCCGATGCTTGACCCTGCGTGGCGAACATGGGCACCAAGGTGGGATGAAGCAGGCCCATTCGCGGCAGAACGCTTGAGGCAGAGAGGAACAGACATGTACAAGGCCATGATACTTGCGGCGGCCTTCGGGTTATCGGCGGGCACCTGCGTGGCGCAGACGGTCATCGACGCCAGCGCCGCCCATGTCCCCAACGCGCAGGAGGCGATCCGCAAGGTGGCCGGCACCTTTGCCCAGCCATCGGCCACGCGCTTTCGCCATCTGGGGGCGCGCACCGTCGATGGCGGCGCCGTGGTCTGTGGGGAGGTCTCGCCCACCGCCAGCGATTCCCATTTCCAGCAGTTCGGATACGTCGCCGGCCATGATGACCCGATCGTGTTCGCCAACCGCCCCCTGCCCGCGACCATTCCCTTTGGCGAGGTGAATGCCTGGATCAACGACAGCGTCCACCTGGAGGACCTGGAGGAAATGGGATGCGTGCCCAAGGGCACCTATCATGCCTATAGCGACAGGCTGAACGCCAGGATGAACAGCCGCAAGCAGTACGGCGTCAACTGACGCGGGCGGCTGGTGATGGCGTCGGGGGCGCTCGACATCGCGGCGGATGTCGCGGGGTTCGCGGGATCGGTCCTGATTGTGGTGCAGTATTACCTCAGCCTGCGCGGGCGGATCGACACGTCGGGCGTGGGCTATCCGCTGGGCAACCTGTGCGGCAGCCTGCTGGTGCTGGTCTCGCTATGCGTGCATTTCAACCTGCCGTCATTATGCATCGAAGTGTTCTGGAGCAGCGTTAGCCTGTATGGCGTCATCACGGCCCTGTGGCGGCGTTCGCGGCGGGCAGGGTTGTGATCGGGGGCGGCAGCCGGTACACTGCCGCCTTACCGCAAACACGATGCCGGGCCGCCTGTCGCGATCATGACGGGCGACGCGCCGCAATATCGGGCCACGACAGCGTGCATGCCGCACGCCGGGGCCGGGGCGCATGGCGGGCATCGATATGAAAAGGACATGACATGGCTGATGTAACCCAACAGATGATAGGCCGTGACGTCGTGGCCTCCGCGGGGGGACGCATCGGGAAACTGAGCGCGGTCACGGACAAGGGAACGATCGAAATCACCGTCGATGGTCCCGCCGAAAGCGTGTTCGAGGTCCCGGCAAGCTGGGTCGCCTCCACCGAAAACAACCATATCGTGCTGAGCCATACGGTCGAGGACGTGCAGTCCTACACCCCCGCCAGCTGAGCCGCGGGGACGGCGGGCCATGGCGGAGGGTGGAAACGCGCGCGTCGGGTGCGGCGCGCTGGTGCGGCGCGATGACGGGCGCATCCTGCTGGTGCGCCGCCGCCGCCCGCCAGAGGCCGGGCACTGGGGCCTGCCGGGGGGCAAGGTCGACTGGATGGAAACGCTGGAACACGCCGTCCGCCGCGAGGTGGAGGAGGAAACGGGACTGCGGGTCCACCTGTCGCGCCTTTTGTGCGTGGTGGACCACCTGACCCCCGCCAGTGTGGGGGAGGCCGCCTCCCACTGGGTCGCGCCGGTCTATCTCGCCACGCCGGTCACGTCCACGCGCGCGGAACTGCGCGAGCCCGAGGCCCTGTCGGCGGTGGACTGGTTCGCCCCCGACGACCTGCCCGCGCCCCTGACGCAGGCCACGCATGCGGCATTGCGCGCGCTGGCCGCCGGGGCGTGAAAAGCCGGTAAATCGTGAAGAAGTTTTTGGGTGCCGCCTTTTTTCAAAAAGGCGGCGTCTTTCGAAGCTTTTTGCAAAAAGCTTCACCAAAAACTCTTAATCCTGCCTGACGGTCCTGTTCATGCGTTCCCTCACCCGGCGGGCGGGATGATGGGCGGTGGCCTGCGGGGCATGGTTGCGTTGCGCCGCGCGCGCACCACGGCGGTATCAAGCGCCGAGAGGAAGCTGGAGCGGTCGGCGCGCGTGAACCCGCGCCCGCCCTGCATCATCATCCCGTTGGAACGCAGGTCGTCCATCAGGTTCCGCACCGCCAGCGCCATGCCGATCGCGTCTTCGTCCAGGATGCGGCCGCGCGGGTCCAGCACGCAGGCCCCCTGTGCCACGCATCGCGCCGCCAGCGGGATATCGGCGGAAATCACGATGTCATGCGCGCGGACATGTCCGGCAATCCAGTCATCCGCCACATCCATGCCCTGCGCCACCACCACCCGTTCAATCAGGGGGGAGGGCGGAATGGCCATCATCCGGTTGGACACGACAAAGGTATGCACCTTATGGCGCAACGCCACGCGGCAGGTTTCGTCGCGCACGGGGCACGCGTCGGCGTCGATGAAAATGCGGGTCATGGTTCGGGCCGGGGCGCAACGCCGCCCCGGATGGGGAAATGGGTGGACATCCCCCTGTCTAGCCCGTGACGCCGGCCGAGGCCAGCGATGATGGCAACGCGCCGGGCCGCCGTCTGGAAACACAATGCGGTAAATCATAAAGGTTTTTGGTGAAGCTTTTTGCAAAAAGCTTCGAAAGACGATGCCCTTTTCAAAAAAAGGCGTCACCCGGAAACCTCAGTCGTCCCTTAACGCTTTGCGACGTGGGAAATATATGTCCTGTCTCTAAAAGAACAGATCACCAGTACGGAAAGAATGAAGGCATCGGGAAATATGCCGGATACATGGCTCGATTTGACCCAAAACGGGGAGCTGGCAAACGCAATCATGATTGCCGCAAGCCCGGACAGGACCCGCTTTCCTTTCGGCATGGGGCGTTACACGTCGTCCGCAGCCCCCTGCCGCCTGCGCCGGATCGTGATGCACAGGGGCAGGAGCACGGCCGGGATCCATGCAAACCGGCCGAACAGTCCCACCCGGTACAGGGCGGTGGGGGAGTGGTCCATGTATTCCATGAAATGGCCCGTGGCCCCCGCACAGGCCCAGACCATGCCCAGCGTCAGCACGCCAGCCGCGATCCCCATGCCGATGGTCATGTTCAGCATCCGGCGGTCGGGCATGTCGGGCTTCTCCTGCAACGGGGCAATACTTCCCTGATGCTAGCTGTGCCGGCCATGTCAGGTAAAGCGATTCGATACCCCCGGACGCCGCAGGCAGGGGCGCTGCCCCTGACCCCGCCAGAGGTCGCGGACCTCTGGACACCATGACTTAAGGTAAGGGGGTGTTGGGAAAACGATCCCCGGATCAGTGACCGTTTGAAAAAGATGGCGGGGTAACGCACTGTAATAATTAAAGGTTTTTTGGTGAAGCTTTTTGCAAAAAGCTTCAGAAGAACGCCGCCCTTTTCGAAAAAAGGCGACACCCGGAAACCTTTGTCGTTCCCAGACAGTCCCCTGAAGGGCGGGGCCTGTTACGGCGTCATGCCGCGTCATCCGGCAGGCGGGCCTGCATGTCGCGGGCCACGCGGCAGGCCGCAAGGTCCCATGCCGCGCATCCCACGGACTTGAAGAACACGGGCCGCGTGCCATCGGGCGGGTTGTCCAGCGCATCGGCCAGCGAACGCACGGTGGACCAGTCCACGCCCGCCTGGATCAGGTCGCCTGCCTCTGTCCGCGCGCCGGTGGGGTCGTCCACGTACACCATGCTGTCGCGCACGGTGGGGGCCGCGACCTCCACCATGTCGGGCCGGTATGCCCCGACCGCGATGACCAGGCGGCGCGGATCCGCCGGGGCGTCAAAGACGACTTCGCGGCTGGAGGTCACGGTGATGACCACGTCAAACCCGTCCTCCCCCGCCAGTTCGGGGCGCAGCGTCAGGCGGTCGGTGGCGTACCGGGCGCAGAACTGCTCCGCCTGTCGCGGGGTGCGGCCACGGATCGCGACCTCGATGGCCGGGTGCAGCGCCGCCAGCGCCTCCACATGCGCAAGGGCCTGCGTGCCCGTGCCGATCACCAGCACGCGGCCCACATGGCGGTGGGCAAAGGCACGGATCGCCAGCATGCTGATGGCCGATGTCCGGCGCATCGTCACCGTCGGCCCGTCCAGCCCGAACAGGAACCGCCCGTCATGCGCGTCGGCGCACGTGACCTCCCCCTGGATCACCGGCAGGTGCAGCGCGGCGTTCGCGCCAAAGATCGTCAGCAGCTTGGTCGCGATCAGGTCCGTCCCCACCGTGGGCATGCACATCAGGGCGCCGCCGCCGTCATGCGTCGGCACGCTGGTGCGTTCGGGGCATGCGATGCTGCCCGCCGCGTAATCACGCGCGGTGCGCGCCAGCATGTCCACCAGCGCCGGAAACGGCAGCAGCGCCTGTGTCTGCGTTGCGCAGTAATGTTTCATCGTGGTCGTGTTCCGTTCCGGCTCGGCGCCCGCGCGGCGATGTCGCGGCGCGGGGGGGCTGTGACTGGCGCGGATTTTCACCGCGCGCGACGGCCCGCGTCAAGGGCGCGGTGGCGTCAGATCGTGCTCAGCACCCCGCCATCGACGCGCACCGCCGCCCCCGTGGTGGCCGATGCCTGCGGGGAGGAGAGGTAGACGACCATGTTCGCCACCTCCTCCACCGTTGCGGCGCGGCGGATGATGGAGGACGGGCGGTGCGTCATCACGAAGTCGGCCGCGACCTCTGCCAGTGGCTTGTGCGTGCGTTCCTGTTCCGGGCGCAGCATGTCCGCCAGCCCTTCGGACAGGGTCGGCCCCGGCAGCACCGAATTGACCGTCACGTTCGTCCCGGCCATCCGTTCGGCCAGGCCGCGCGCGATGGCGACCTGCGCCGTCTTGCTGAAACCGTAATGGATCATTTCCACCGGGATGTTCAGCGCGGATTCGGACGAGATGAAGATCACCCGCCCCCAGCCGCCCTTTTCCATCCCCGGAAGGTAGGCCCGCGACAGCCGCACGCCGGACATCACGTTCACCTCGAAAAAGCGGGTCCAGTCGGCATCCGGGGTGTCGAAGAAATCGCGCGGCTCGAAAATGCCGAGGTTGTTGATCAGGATGTCGCACGCCGGATGCGCCGCCACCAGTGCCGCGCACCCGTCGGCGGTGCCAAGGTCCCCCACGAAGCCCGTGGCCTGTCCGCCCGCGTCCGTGATCGCCGCGACCGCGCGTTCCACCGCCGGGGCCCTGCGCCCGTTGACCACGACCCGCGCGCCACAGCCCGCAAGCCCCCTTGCAATCGCCAGCCCGATGCCGCCTGTTGATCCCGTCACGATGGCCGTGCGGCCCGCAAGGTCAATCTGCATGGTCATGTTCCCCTTATGCGATGGCGTGAAAACAGGCGCGGAGCGTACACCACGTCCCCCCGCCCATGCCAGCCGCAACGCCCCGCCCTGTCGCATCGTTGCGGGAAAGAAGGTTCGGCAAGATACGTTGCTGATAAAGTAATAAAAGTTTTTGGGTGTCGCCTTTTTTTCAAAATGGCGGCGTTCTTCAAAGCTTTTTGAAAAAAGCTTTACCAAAAACTTTTATTACGATGACTGTCTTTCCACGGGGTGGTCCTGCCCGCGCCAGAACGCATCCAGCGCGCACAATCCCGCGCGCAGGGTGCGCGTGCGCAGGCCCGTGGGTTCGTCCATGCCGCAGGTCGCGATGACGGCGCGGCGTTGCGGCGGGGTCAGGCGCGACAGGGCCTCGTTCAGTTCCAGCACCGCCCATGTCGCCGGGTCGGGGCCGCCCGTCCTGCCGCCCGCATCGCCCGCATGGGGGCGATAGGACTGCGTCAGGGGCGTCTGTCGCGCCGCGCGCCGCCATAACCCGCGAAAGCGCAGGCCCGCGCGGTACTGCGCGGGGTTCAGGGCGCTGTTGGCGCGATGGAACAGCCGGTCGAGCATGCATTCGCAGCGCACCCGCCGCACCACCTGCGCGGGCGCGCGGGGCGCGGGGATGATGGTGTCGGACACGACCTCGCGCGCCCGCGCGGCGGGGCCGTTCGCGCCCATGTCGGGCCGGGCCGTGGTGTGATGGGGCATGAAAATCCTTTGCCTGACCTGAAAAGATGTTGATCCTGACGGCACCCTTACGTGCCGCCGCCCATCGCCAGCAGCCGGCGCAGGGCGTGGCGTTCGGCATGGATGCGCTGTGCCGTTGGGTACAGCAGGGCATGCAGTTCCCCCGGCGCGGGCCAGCGCGCGCCGATGGGATATCCGTCGCGCGGCGGCTGGCGGCACCACGCCATGCGGGTTTCGGGCGTCCACGCGCCCAGCGGGATGTCGGCGCAGACCTCGGCAATCGCGGCGGTCCGCGCCACGACGGCGGCGGGCGGCGGCGGGTTGGCAACCAGCGCGGCCAGCTTTTTCAGCCACGCGGCGATGACCACCGGCGGCGCGGGAAGGGCGGCGGCCTCGACGTGCGACATCTGCGCACGCAGCGCGCGCATCCGCGATGGCGTCAGGTCGCGCGGCAGGACCGCGATCCCCCCGCGCAGCGCGGCAAGCAGCCCGCCGACATCGCCCGTTGCCGGACGCCACGCGCACCCGTCGCCACCTGATGCAGGGGCAGGCGCGGGCATGCCCGCGCGTGGGGTGTCGATGTCACGCATGTCCGTCATATCCCCCGCAGGTCCGGGATCGCGTCCCATGCCGCAAGGTGCGCCTGGCGCCGGGCCTCCCGCCCTGTCTGGCCGTCGCCCGTGCGCTGGCGCAGGCAGGCGAGCACCCACGCCACCGGGTCCGCCGGACGCAGCGCCAGTCCATCGCGCAGCACGGCATCCACCAGCGCCGTATCGTCACGCGCGGCCTTCATCCATTGTCCCGTCAGGGCACGCGCCTGCCGCATGCCGCGACCCGTCAGGTCCCCGGTGCGTGCGATCAGGTCCGCCATCACCGGCGCACCGCCCTGCGGTGGACGCGCCGTGGCGCGCGCGGCGGAGGTATTGCTGTCACTTTCCCTTTCCCTGTCACTATCACTGTCATCGCATGGCGAAACGCGTTTCGCGGCAGGGGCGGGGGGCGTTCCGGCGGCCATGTCGTCCGGTGTGTCCGGCGCATCCGGCGTATCCGGGGCCATGCCCGCATGTCCCGCCCGCCAGCGGCGCAGGCGTTCGGCATCCCCGTCGCGGCGTCGCTGTGCCCGCAGGCGTCCGGCATGGGCGCGCGTGGCCTCCCGCGACAGAAGCGGATGGTACAGCCGCCCGTCCGAACACGTGACGAACCCGTCCAGCGCCCGCGCGCGCACCCGCCGCCATGCCCGCAGGTCGCGCCCGAAATCCGCCAGCGTCGCCAGCGCGCGGTCATCGGCCGGCAGGCTGCCGGCGGGGACCTGGTTCCATGCCGACCACCACAGCCGCACGGCCGCGCGGAATTCGGCATCCGTGCAATGGGTATAAAGCCGCCCGGAAAACAGCCGGTGCCCGAACAGCGGCATGAAATCATACCCCCGCAGGTCACAGTCCGGCGGCGACAGCGGGGCGGGCAGGACAGGCCCGCGATCTGGCGCGGCGGTCATCCGAACATCGCCCGGCAGGTGGGGCACAGCCGCAGGAAACGGCCATCGGCGATGAAAACCCCGTCACAGTTCAGGCAGGTGCGCCGGACCTCGTCCGGGCCAAGCGCCGTGCCGTCGTCAACGCGATGGACGCGCAGGTGGCGCAGGCGGCTTTCCATCGTCTTGACATTCAGGTTCAGCCGACGCGCGGTTTCACGGTTGCTCAGCCCATCGGCACGCAGGCGTGCGACATGGGGGTCCAGCACCGTCCAGTCGATGCGCGGCGGACGGGTGCGGCGGGAGGCCGGGCGCCTGCCCGGCTGTGTGTGCAGTTTCTTCATACAGATTGTTGTGCGAACAAAAAGCACAAAATGCAAGCGAAATTTTCGCACACCTCGGAAGGGTGCGTGGTGCCCGGCTGTCCTTGCGGATGTCGGGGCGGAACGGTGCTTTATGGAAAAATACTTTATGTAAAAGAAGTTTTTGGGTGTCGCCTTTTTTCAAAAAGGCGACGTCTTGCAAAGCTTTTTGAAAAAAGCTTCACCAAAAACTTTTATGACTTTAGCAGTATCCCATCCTTGGGGCTTGTGTCCTTGTGCAATATAAATGCACAATTCCGGCTTTCATGTGGGACGGGGGGCTTGGCATGTGTGATCCGGATTTCCTGTGTGGCGATCATCCACGCTGGGCGGTGCGGTACGTGGCGCAGCTGTGGGCGCGTCTGGCGCGACTGGCGGAGATGCGGGCCGAACTGTCGGCGGCACGGTTCGAGGGCGCGTATGACGGGGCGGACCTGATCGGCTATCTCGACGATGAATGCGACACGGTGCGCGCGACGCTGGCGGGGGTGGGGGCGGAAATCACGCAACGCCAGCATGAGGAGGCGGAGGACCGCGCCGCCACCGCCGCCGACGCCGCGCGGGACGGACGATGAAGGGGGGGGGCGATCTTTCCCGTCTTTCACGGGGCATGCACCTGTTTTCCACAGGATTGTGCGTGACTCCTTCCCCAGAATCTGTGGAATACGTCATCTGTGGGATGCGTCGCGCCGGGGGCGTTGCCCCCAAACCCCCACCAAAGGTCGCGGACCTTTGGAAACCATGACTGCACGGCGTTTCCGATAATATGCTGAAGTCATAAAGGTTTTTGGTGAAGCTTTTTGCAAAAAGCTTCGAAGACCTGGCGGGTCGTTTTTCAGGCCATCCCCTGCCGGCCAGGTCCCGGCGCGGGGGGATCCTGTTCCACGATCCTGATGGCATGTGACAGGTAGGCGAGTTTCTTGATTTCCAGCCGGGCATGCTTGATCGCGTTCAGGACGATGCCACACAGCAGGCACATGCCCGACAGAAGCATCAGCCCGGTGGCAAGGACCGCCGACGGAAGCCGGGGGACAAGCCCGGTGCGCAGGTATTCCATGATGACCGCATTTCCGGTCAGCAGCCCGGACGCGGCGAACACCGCGCAGAAAAACAGGTAGAAGGGCAGTGGCTTTTCCCGCTGGATAAGGGAAAAGATGGTTTTCAGTATCCGCAGCCCGTCATGGTATGTCCGCAGCTTGGACGTTGATCCGTCGATGCGCTGGAAATACCGGGTGGTGATTTCGGAAATCGGCATGTCCAGTTCCAGGGCATGGACCGTCAGTTCCGTCTCGATTTCGAATCCTGATGCGCTGATGGGGAAGGATTTGACGAACCGCCTCGAAAAAACACGATATCCCGAAAGCATGTCGTCCATGCGATGACCGAAGATGGACATTACCAGGCCCGTCAGGACCCTGTTGCCCAGGACATGCCCGCGACGGTAGGCCGCCGCCTGATCGGTGACCCGCGCGCCATTGACCATGTCGAGTCCCTGTGTCGCGGCCTGCGCCAGCATGTCCGGGGCGGCGGAGGCGTCATAGGTCGCGTCGCCATCGACAAGGATGTAGTAATCCGCCTCGATATCCGAAAACATCCGGCGGACGACGTGTCCCTTGCCCTGCATCGTTTCCCGGCGCACGATGGCCCCGGACGCGGCGGCGATTTCGCGCGTCCGGTCGTCCGAATTGTTGTCATAGACGAAGATATCGGCCTGCGGCAGCAGTTCCGAAAAATCCCTTACGACCCTGCCGATGGAAATTTCCTCATTATAACAGGGGATCAGGACGGCAACCCTGATATCGTCCAGCCTGTCCCCCGAATGTCCACCTGGCATCTTGATCCGTTACCCTGCTGTTTCGCGACAGGCCCCATCCCCGTGGGCAGCATACATCCGTTCACCCGGCTTCGGGGTGCGTGCAAGACTTTGACACATACAGCGTGATGTATCGTCATTCAAGGAATGGGGCCGTCTGAAAAACAGTATCCTGACAGGAAACGATAAAGGTTTCCGGGCGCTGCCTGTTCCCGAAGGGCGACGCCATCCGAAGCTTCCTGAAAAAAGCTTCATCAAGAACTTTTGCAGTTTCGTGGTGGCATCGGGTCCCGTGTCAGGCGGCCGGCGCGGACGCCACCGCCGCACGCCGGCACGCCCGGCATGTGGCTGCGCTGGTTATTCCGGCAGCGCGTCCAGCAGGGTCGCGGCCGCGCGTTCCATCATCCGCCCGAACAGGCGCGGCGTTTCCAGCGCCTGCGACACCACCAGCGCGCCCTGGATGGCCGCCACCGTGTCCTCCGCCAGATAGGTGGCGCGCCCGCCCTCTATCCCCGTGCGGCGCAGCATGTCGCGCAGGGCGATGATCCAGCGGCGGAAAAAGACGTTGATGCGGCGGGCGAACTGTTCGCGCGTCGCACTTTCCTGCGCAAAGGCCCCCATCAGGCACGCCCGCCGCCCGGCGCGGTAATATGCGTCCACCGCCGCGAACATCCGCCCGATGGCGTCGCGCGGCGGGGCGGCATGGTTCAGCACGTCAAAGACATGTTGTGCAAACCACGCATCGACCTGCGCCAGGACCTGTTCGGCCATGTCGTGCTTGCCGCCGGGAAAGAAATGATACAGGCTTCCCTTGCCCTTGCCGGTCGCTTCCGTGATCTGGGACAGCGATGTGCCGGAATATCCGTGGACGCGAAACAGTTCCCCGATGCGGGTGACGGTCTCCTCATGGTCGGAAAGCGGGCTGGTCATGGGTGTCCTTGTCCGTTGGGCGTGTCTGGCGCGGCGGGCATATTACAATATCGCAGCCCCAACGGAACAGGCCCCCATGCGTTCCACACCCGGCAGCCATGAAACAGGAACACCCCCCGCATGGCGCGGCCCCACATATCGCCGCGCCGGACGGGGTACCCCCCATGGCGGCATATTTGCCATCATGTCCGGCCAGCATGCCAGACCAGCAAGTCAGATCAGCAAGTCAGGGCGACGTATCAGGGCAACGTGTGCGACGGTGTCATACGCAAAGTGCGCGGGCCGTCCGTCCCGTTACGCAACTGGTAATGATTATCAAGATCAGGCGTCGGGACTGGCGCAAAATCATATGAATACTGTTCATATGATGTAATATTACATAAATTCACTTTGTCTTGTCATGCGGAAAAATCATTGATTTCGCATTCAGCTTTAAAGAGTATGTAAATACATATTTTATAAAGTGTGCATTAACTTTTTTTGGTATATATAAGGGAACACGGCCCCCGTAACGGAGGAAGAGATGCAGGTCATGACGCATAATCACTTCAGGATTTCAGGCGGCCAGATATGGACCCCTCTGTCGCGTGGCGTGGAAAAGCGGATCGTTCTGGACTGTCCTCCCGGTCAGGTGGGGTTCGTCACCGATCTGCAGCCACCGTCCGCCGGTGTTGTTTATGAAACCCTCAATGATTTTCAGGAATGGGTGATGCTGCACGAGGCCGCGGCGCTGCAATGGGACTGACGCCCGCCCGCTGGTGTCCCCGTTCTGACGCCTTCTGTCCTTTTCTGTCCTGATGGCCGCATGCCGGGTCCGCGTCCCGGCGAATGGCCGGTTCCGCGCGATGGCGTGCGTGGACTGCCGTGACGGCATTTTCCCCGATTTTTTCATGACCCCCGCGATATTTTCTTGAGGGATGTCAGGTTCCGCGACATATTGCGCTTAATCGGTTAACGGTGCGTCCCGCGCCGGGCCACTATCAATCGCTGCGGTACACAGGGGCCGCGCCGATCCATCATGGGACCGGCGCGGCCCTTTTTCATATCGGGCGCGATTTCCATCTTGCGATCGTTACAGGAACCACCGCCGATGTCCGCACACAGCGACGGCGCATCCCCCCAGCACGCGCTGGAGGCGCAGTTGCGCGCCCATCGCGACGTGGTGGTGGCCGCGCTGCTGGAGCTTGCCTGTCATGCCTCGAGCGAGGCGACGCGCCTTGCCGCCCTGCGTGAAATGCTCGACCGGGGCTGGGGCCGGGTCGCGCCCGGCAGCGCGGACACGACAAGCGTTGCGGCCGCGCCCACGCTGGTCATCGCGCCCGCGCTGCTGTCGGGCGGGACGGATGGCGCGGGGCAGGGCGCATGAACACGGTGCGCGTGGAAATCCCGCCCGCCTGTGCCGACATCATGCGTCCCGCACGGTACAAGATCCTGTATGGCGGGCGCGGCAGCGGCAAGAGCTGGACGGTGGCGCGGGTGCTGGTGGCGATGGCCGCCACGCGTCCGCTGCGCATCCTGTGCTGCCGGGAATATCACAGCTCCATGGCGGATTCGGTCCGCAGGCTGCTGTCGGACCAGATCGCGGCGCTGGGGCTGGGGGCGTGGTTTTGCATTCGTGAAAACCTGATGACGACGACCGTCGGTTCGGAAATCCTGTTCCGTGGCCTTGGCCGTAATATCGAGGCGATAAAATCCACCGAAAAGGTCGATATCTGCTGGGTGGAGGAGGCACAGGCATTAAGCCGCGCCAGCCTCGACATCCTGCTGCCGACCATCCGCGCGCCTGGCTCGGAACTCTGGTTTACGTACAACCCCGAACGCGAGGACGCGCCGATGCACCAGATGATGCGCGCCCTGCGTGACGATCCCGACGCCATCGTGCGCCGGGTGGGATGGCGCGACAACCCGTGGTTCCCGCCCGAACTGGACGCCGAACGCCGCCGCATGCTGCGTCACGATCCCGACGCCTATGACCATGTGTGGGAGGGCGAATGCCGCACCCGCAGCGACGCCGTGGTGTTCGGCGGCCATGTGGAGGTCGCGGCGTTCGACACCCCGCCCGACGCGCGGCTGTATTTCGGCGTGGACTGGGGCTTTGCCCGTGATCCCACGGTCATGGTCCGCTGCTTCATCGCCAACGACATCGTGCATGTCGATCACGAGGTCTTTGCGACCGGGGTGGAAATGGACGACCTGGCCACCCTGTTCGACCATGTGCCGGGATCGCGCGAATGGCCGGTCCGCGCCGATGCGTCACGGCCTGAAACGATCAGCTACCTCGCCACGCGTTTTGGTTTCCGCATCACGGCGGCGGCGAAATGGCCGGGATCGGTGCAGGACGGCATCGCGCGGCTGCGGGCGTTCCGGCGCATCCGGGTCCATCCGCGCTGCGAAAACATCGCCCGCGAGCTGCGGCTGTATTCATGGCGGGTGGACCGGCTGACGGGCGACGTGCTGCCGGTGCTGGCCGATGGGTGGGACCACGGGATCGACGCCCTGCGCTATGCCCTGGATGGCGTCATCCGCAACCGCCGCCGCATGCCCGCCTTTACGCCCGCGGCCCTGCGCAGGATCTGACGCGTGCCCCTCAGGGGCTTTGCCCCCGAACCCCCACCAAAGGTCGCGGACCTTTGGAAACCATGACTTAAGTCTCAGGGTGCAGGGAGCGCGCTCCCTGCCGGGTCCGGGCGGCGCCCGGGTGTTGCATGCCCAAAAACGGACAGGACGACAATGAAACACTGGTTCCACCGCGCGCCCACGCCATCGCGCGTGCGGCGTGAACCGCGCGTCGTGCCGCATGCCGGCGCCATGCCGCGCTTTGGCCGCGCCACCACGCCCGCGCCGCCCGACGCGCGCGATGCCCTGCGTCCCTATGTCCCGCCGCCGGGGGTGCGCGAGGCCGGGGCGCTGGCGATGGACCGGGCGCTGTCGGGGGTGCATGACTGGGCCGGGGACGGGCTGTATGACGCGGCCGACCCGGCGGGGGACGCGATCGGCTTCCTCGGCTATCCCGTGCTGGCGCAGATGATGCAGCGCGCGGAGTTCCGCAAGCCTGTCGAGGTCATCGCGCGGGAGGCAACGCGCGAATGGGTGCGCATCACCACCCCCGGCACCGATGCGCCGGACCCCGCCCTGTCGGCGCGCGCGACGCAGCTGCGGACCGAAATGCGGCGCCTGCGCGTGCGCGAGGTGGTGCGCCGGCAGATCGTCCATGCGCTGGGCTTTGGCCTGGGGCATGTCTGGCCCGACCTTGGACAACCGCTGAGCAGCGCGGGACAGGACGCGCCGCTGGTGATCGGGCCGAACGGCATCGCCCGTGGCGCGATCAGGCGTTTCCTGAACGTGGAGCCATTGTGGACCACGCCCGACAGCTATAACGCCGACATGCCGCTGCGGCCCGATTACTTCCGCCCGCGCGCGTGGTGGGTGCAGGGGACGCTGGTGGACGCCAGCCGGATGTTTTCGATGGTGCCGTTCGAGGTCTCGGACATTTTCAAGCCCGCGTTCAATTTCGGCGGCCCCAGCCTGACGCAGATGCTGCGCACCTATGTCCACAACTTCCTGCGCACGCGCCAGTCCGTGTCCGACCTTGTCAGCAACTTCGCGACAAAGGTGCTCAAGACCGACATGGCCGGCGCGATGGGCGACGGGGACAAGGCAGGCGCGACGCAGGTCGATACCGACAGCCTGACGGGCCGGGTCGCGGCGATGAATGCGTACCAGTCGAACCACGGCACGTTCGTCATCGACCGCACGCACGAGGATTTCGCCATCGTCGCCACCCCGCTGTCGGGGCTGAGCGACCTGCAGGCCCAGTCGCAGGAGTTCATGGCCTCCATCCCCGGCATCCCGCTGGTCAAGCTGTTCGGGATCCAGCCGGCGGGGCTGAATGCGTCGTCGGACGGGGAAATCCGCGTTTTCTATGACGAGATCGCGGCGTTTCAGGAGGCACACGTGGCCCCGGTGCTCGATCGTATCTTCCGCATGGTGCAGATCCACCTGTGGGGGGAGGAAGACCCGCGCCTGGATTTCGCGTTCGTGCCGCTGTGGCAGATGGACGACGCGCAGCAGGCCGAAATCGAACAGGCCCGCGCCCGCATCGACGCCATCCGCGCCGCGATGGGCGCGGCGAAAGGAAAATCATGACCGGCATCCTTGCCCACGACCGCATCGGTTCGGTCCGCGTCACGGACGAGGACGGGCGGCTGTATGTCGCGCGGACCCATATTTCCAAGGCCTGCGTCAATGCCTACCGGGGGTCGGAAATCCCCGGCCACGCGGCGCTGGGCCTGCGGGCGGACGCGATGTACCGCCTGTTACGCGCGCCCGACGAACTGGCGCGCGCGGCCCCGACCTTCAACGCCATTCCCGTCCTGGCCGACCATGCGCACGTGTCGGCGGACAACCCGCGCCGCGACATCACCGTGGGCGCGACCGGCACCGACTGCGCCTTTGACGACCCGTACCTTGATAACGCGCTGGCGATCTGGGATGCCGACGCGATCGCGATGGTCCGCGATGGCGGGCGGCGCGAACTGTCGTGCGCCTACCGCTATGACGCGGACATGACGCCGGGGCGCTGGCGGGGACAGCCCTATGACGGGGTGATGCGCAACATTCGCGGCAACCATGTCGCACTCGTCCCCGCCGGGCGCGCGGGGCCGGACGTGCTGGTTGCCGATTCCGCACTACAGGAGAGCAATATGGCCCCCACACCGGCCCCCATGCCCGACGCCACCTTCAGCGTGGAGGTGATCGGCCACGCCCTGCGCACCGGCGCGCTGACGCCTGATACCGCGCCCGACGCGCTGGCCCGCGCGCTGCAGGCCGCAAGGGCGGAAATGGACGAAGCCCGCCCCACGCCCGCCATCCCGGCGGACCCGTCCGCGACGGACGGCACGCCATCGGATACGCCATCGGACACGCCTGCGGAACTGGCGTCGGATGCCGCCGTGCGTGACGCGGTGGCCCGTGCGCTGGACGCCGAACGCGCCCGCGCCCGCGCGATGGAGGACGCCCGCCGCGCCGTCCGCCCCCTGGTGGGCGACGTGATCGGCATGGACAGCGCGGACGCCATCTACCGCTATGCCCTGGCGCAGGCGGGACATGATGTTGCGGGCGTGCATCCGTCCGCCCTGCGCCCGATGCTCGATATGGTGGTCGGGACGCAGGGCGCGGCGGCGGGCGCGGTTGTCGCCGCCGACGCCGCGCCGGATTTCAATACCCGGTTCGGCGTCACCCGCGCGCCGCGCGTGCTGTAGGCTTCTGGCGGGATCGCGATCCCTGCATCCCGAGACTTAAGCCATGGTTTCCAAAGGTCCGCGACCTTTGGTGGGGGTTCGGGGGCAACGCCCCTGAATGCAGGGCCATCGATACATGCGACATCCGGGCGCCGCCCGGACCCGGCAGGGAGCGCGGCTCCCTGCACCCTGATACCTGAAAGCCGTGGTCTGCAGGGGGCCCGGGGCTCACGCGCGGTTTTACTTAAAAACATGGAGGCTATGCATGCCTTTTCCCAATACGGTCAATTACAACTGGCCCGTATCCTTTCCGGGCGCGTGGGCGTCGGAAAACCCGCGCCGGTCGGTGCTGGCGTGGGCCAATGGCCTGCGGGCGGGCACGGGCGGCGTAAGTGTCGCGGCCTTTGCATGGGTGCAGGCGGACGGGGCGTCGGTGCTGAACACGCCGCCGTCCGATGCGGCGACGGCGGCCACCGCCAGCGCGAGCGTCGCGGCGGGCGGCGTGTCCGCCATCGCGGTGACGTCCGGCGGGTCGGGGTATGGCGCCGTACCGACCGTCACACTGTCGGGCGGTGGCGGCACCGGGGCGCAGGCCACGGCCACGATTGGCAACGGCGTGGTGACGGGCATCACGGTGACGGCCCCCGGCACGGGATACACCACCGCGCCCACAATCACGCTGTCGGCCCCCGTGGCGACGCCCGCAGCCCCCGACGGGTTTGTCGTGCGTGAACAGCAGGGGCTGATGACGCAGTACCTGCAGGAAGCGACGATGACCATCCCGCAGGGCTTCATGGTCACGCTGGCCGATGGCGGCGACGTGTTCTGCGCCTGCGCCAGTGACGCCGCGCGCGGCGACGTGGTCTGTGCCTCCGTCACGGATGGCGGCATCACCGCCGTCGCGCCGGGGACGGACGCACCGGACGGGTATGTCGCGACCGGCTGGCGCGTCGCCCTGCCTGCCGCAACCGGCGGCCTGATCGCCATTACGAAAGATGCTTCCTGATGAATACACCCCTGTTTCGCAACGACGCGCCGGTGCTGGCGCGGCAGTATGGCATCCATCTTGAGGGCGTGCGCGACTATTTCCCCGCAGGCGGCCTGGCGATGGATGCCGATGGCGCAGTGACGGCGGCCAATTCGGGCATCCCGGCCATCTTCACCACCTATACCGACCCGGTGGTGATCCGCGCGCTGGTGGCCCCCACCCGCGCGGCCCAGATTTATGGCGAGGTGCGCAAGGGCGACTGGGTCACCGACACGGCGATGTTCCCCGTGGTCGAACTGTCGGGACGCACGGCGGCCTATGGCGATTACAGCGCCGATGGCGAGGTGGACGCCAACGCCAACTGGATCAGCCGCCAGTCCTTTCATTACCAGACCTGGACCCGCTGGGGCGAGCGCGAGGTCGCGCGCATGGGTGCGGCGCGCATCGACCTGGTGAACCAGCGCAACCTTGCCTCCATCTCCGTGCTGGGCAAGCAGCAGAACCTGACCTACCTGTTCGGGGTGGCGGGGCTGGAATGTTACGGCGCGCTCAATGACCCGCAGCTTCCGCCCGCGATCCAGCCGCTGCCGAAGGTCGCGGCCAACGGCACGGCCACGGGTTCGGCCGACTGGCTGGCGATGTCCGACCCGCTGCAGTGCTTTGACGACGTGCTGCGGCTGTATGCGCAGCTTGTCACCCAGATGGGCGGCAACCTGACGCTGGAGACGCCGATGACGCTGGTGATCCCGACGGAGCGCCAGCAGTGCCTGCTGTATGCCAACCAGTACAATGTAAAGCTGCGCGAGCTCCTGTCCGAAAGCCTGCCGAACCTGCGCATCGAAACCCTGCCGGAGGCCGGGACCGCGCTGGGTGGCGGGATGGTGGCCACCACGCTGATGCAGCTTTTCGTCAACGAGGTGGAGGGACAGGCCAGCGTTTCCACCGGCTTTACGGAAAAGATGCGCGCCCACGCGGTGGAGCGTCACTCCACCTCCGTGCGGCAGAAGAAATCGCAGGGCACGTGGGGGACGCTGTGGTTCTATCCGCAGGCGTGCGCCACCATGACGGGGATCTGATGGACATGGCGACATCGAACAATACGGTGACGGTCCTGTGCCGCATGAGGCTACCGAAAGCGACATGGATCATTACCTCCGAGACGTCGATCCTCTGCTCGTAATCCCGAACGAGGCGCTTCCAGCGCATTATCCAACCGAAAGTGTGCTCGATGACCCAGCGCCGGGGCAACACCTTGAAGCCCGTCTCCTTGTCGGAGCGGCGAATGATCTCGAGGACGAAATCCTGATAGGTCGCGGCATCCATAAGACGGGTGCGGTCGTAGGCACCGTCAGCGAACAGATGCTTGAGCCAGGGCCATCGCTTGCGAATGGCCACGATGATTGTTCACGCCCCGCCCTGGATGAGTTCCCATCACCCGCCGGGATGTCGTAAAAAATCGTTGTTTCTTCAGAGGTTTTTATAAACCTTCTGATAATGAATTGACAAAAGTTTTTGGGTGCCGCCTTTTTCAAAAAAGGCGGCGTCCTTTCGAAGCTTTTTACAAAAAGCTTCACCAAAAACCTTTATGATTTCAGTACATCTCTGGTCCTGCAGGGGGCGCCTCCTATCGCAGGGGATGGGTCCCGGACCCTGCGTGCGACGCGGTATCCAGTGCTGCGCTATCCGCCTTCAGGGCATTGATCGCGGCCTCGTGCAGGCGGTCGATCGCAACGGTGTGGAGATCTGCCACGGAAGCCACGCCAAGCCGGTGCGTCAGGACCGTCAGGACCCGCCGGTTGGCATAGCTGTGCGGATCGCCGGGATCGTCGCCCTGATTGTCGGTGAAAGCGTCAAGCACGCGATCCCTTGTCGTGCTGGCATAGGCGACCTCGACAAGCTTGGCGCGATATTCGAGCCGCCATGAGGGCATGCCCCCAAATCGCTTTTTGTCCGAATAATGCTGGCTTTCGTGGGCGAGGAAGTTTACCGAGAAATTCTCGTCGCTCAGGCTTTTGTAGGCCGGGACGACCACGAAAAGGCCCTCGTCGGTGGTCCAGCCCCCGGTCCCGGTGCGGTTGCACGTAAAATAGCTGCTCCAGCCACGGCTTATGAAACCGTCGAGGTAGTTGACCTGTGTCGCGTTGCCGCCTTCCGGCAGGGGAACATTTTCGATTTTCCGTGTGCTGCGGCGCCAGATCATTAAATCATGCAGGACGCCCGTTCGCCCTTCCTGCGAAAAGAGGCCATAGGACGTCAATCGTGCGCCAACCAGCGGTTCAGCGTCTGCGATATTGCTGACAGGACGGCCGAGGAGCCTTGCCAGACCGTCGGTGAGCGCCCTTTCTGCCGCCGGGCGGCCATCCACATCAAGTGCGGCCGCGCGCCAGTAGGTACGATACAGATGCAAAAGATCGCGCGTAAAGGCATTCACGTCAGGAGTATCTGATGTAACCGGCAATGGACCAGCAGCATTCAGGCGCAACAGGGCGCATTCGCGGAAATGACGATCCGTGGTGCCGAGTTGCGTCGGCGCGATGGATTGCAGCGCGGAGCGTGCCTCACGTCCCTGCGCACGCAGGATGGCGCCAATGGCAAGGCGTAATTCCTGTTTCGCGTCTGGCGTGGTTGTCGTCGTCGTCGCGATCGGGATGATGGTGGAGGCAGCGAGCAGGAAAGCAGGGATACTGGCGGGCATCAACATACTCACGTTCAGTAATTTTCCGTCTCCTACCAGTCCTGCATCGCATCGTCTTGAATGGATTTGACCCTCCATTCACGCGGTGAATACCCCGACGCCGCCCTGACCGTCCGGCAGAAATGCGCCTGATCCGCAAAGCCGCACCCCCCGGAAATCGCCGCCAGCGGCGCATTGGTCGTCGCAATAAGCCGCATCGCCCGCAGTAACTGGTTTTCCAGTCGGTACCGGCTGGGTGAAACGCCGAACGCCGCAAGGAAACCGCGACTGACCGTCGCGGGGGCCAGACCTGTTTCGCGTGCCCAGCGGGTGATGGAGACGGGCCTGCGCCGCAGCAGGGCGGCAAGGGCATCCGGCCAGTCGTCATTGCGGGGGGAAACGACGCTGACGGGTCGAAGATACCCCAGGACCGGCACCCCCTGCCGTGCCGCGACGATCAGGGCGTCAGGATCTTCAATGGTAAAAACCGGGGGCAGGGACATGCGGGCCGGGACGGGGATATTGATTATCCATGCGCCCGGGCGGGCAATCTCATTGTCATGGCATTCGAAAGCGGCGTGCGCGATAAGCTGCCCCGGTTCAACCGGCCAGCGGCCCCCCGGACCCCGTTCGCCATACGCACCATCCAGCAGCAGGGAGACATAGGCGGAACCGTGGCGATGTCGCGGGAGCCTGCCGGCCTCCAGTCTCTGTTCATGCGTCGGGCAGCCCAGCAAGATTGCATCTCCACTTCAGCAGAATGATTGACGTGGTCCTGTCAGGGGCCGTTTGGAAATAACCTGCTGGTGAAAAATAACAGAAGTTTTCGGGTGTTGCCTTTTTTTAAAGGGCGGCATCCTTCTGAAGCTTTTTATAAAAAGCTTCACCAAAAACCTTCATGATTTCAGTTGGTTGTCAGGTCCGTCTTTTCAGGCAGCCCCTGATTGGTCCCGTGAAGGTGTGGCATGGGCCGGGTCATGGCCGCGCGGCGGGGACGTGGGACAATCCTGCCCAGCCCATGCCCGGACGGGAAGGTATGTTCCTGTCCCGTTCTGTCTGATTTTTATCTGTCTGGGAAAACCGACTTTACCATAAACCGCAGTAAACTGCCGGTTTTCTGGAGCGGGCGATGGGATTCGAACCCACGACCCCAACCTTGGCAAGGTTGTGCTCTACCCCTGAGCTACGCCCGCGCTCCGTGTCGGTG
Organism: Novacetimonas pomaceti; assembly: GCF_003207955.1. Taxonomy (NCBI): domain Bacteria; kingdom Pseudomonadati; phylum Pseudomonadota; class Alphaproteobacteria; order Acetobacterales; family Acetobacteraceae; genus Novacetimonas; species Novacetimonas pomaceti. The sequence goes on along the minus strand of NZ_NOXG01000017.1, from coordinate 28,937 downwards.
AAGGGGTGTTTACGGAACAGGTGCCTGTTGCGCAAGGGGGAAAATGCATCCGCGCATGTTTTTTTTCATCTGGCGCGGCGGAGGTTGCGTGACGCGGTGGGAATGACAATCTATCGGTATGAAATGATGCCATCCCGTCCGGCGGGGCAGGCGGGGCCGTGCCGCAGGGCGCGGGCCGATGCACCGGGGCGCGGATGGCCGTGACACAGCCAAGGCAGGATCAAGGTTCCATGGACTATATCATCGGTCAGTCCCCGTCCCCCAACGCGCGTCCCGGCGCCCCGGCCGCCGCGCCGGGTGCCGCATCCGCGCCGGGGGGGGCCGTGATTTCGGATGGCAACCAGAACACCTTCATGCGTGATGTGGTCGATGCCAGCCGCACGGTCCCGGTCCTTGTCGATTTCTGGGCGGCCTGGTGCGGGCCGTGCAAGAAGCTGACGCCGGTCATTGAAAAGGTGGTGACGGCGGCGGGCGGGCGCGTGCGCCTGGTGAAAATCGACGTGGACGCCAACCAGGCGCTGGCGCAGCAGCTGGGCAAGATCGGCCTGCCGCTGCAGTCGATCCCGCTGGTCGCCGCCTTCTGGCAGGGGCAGATCCTTGACCTGTTCCAGGGCGCCCAGCCCGAAAGCGAGGTCCGCCGCTTCGTCGAAGGCGTACTCAAGGCTGCGGGCGGGGCGCTTCCGGCGGCCGACCTGATCGACATGGCGCGCAAGGAACTTGACGAAGGCCGGGCGGAGGCTGCCGCCAGCGCCTATTCGCAGGTGCTGGAGATCGAGCCCGAAAACCCCGTCGCGTGGGGCGGCCTCGTACGCGCGCTGATCGTCATGGGTGATGAGGAAGGGGCGGCCGACGCCCTGCGCGACGTGCCGGCCGCGATCGCGGACCATGCGGAAATCAAGGGAGCGCGCGCGGCCCTCGACCTCAAGCGCGAGGGACGCAAGGCGGCGGAGGAGGCCGAAAGCCTGCGCGCCCGCCTTGCCGCCAACCCGAAGGATTACGCGGCCCGATTCGAACTGTCGAGCGCGCTGAACGCGGCGGGCAAGAAGGCCGAGGCCGCGGACGAGCTGCTGACGATCATGAAGGAAGACCGGTCGTGGAATGACGACGCCGCGCGCCTGCAGCTGATCCGCCTGTTCGAGGCATGGGGCCATGACGATCCCGCCACCGTCGCCGCGCGCCGGCGCATGTCCTCGCTGCTGTTTTCATGACGCCACGCCATGACCCGCTGGGCAGTGTCGTCGAACATGACGGCATCCCCCGCCGCATCCCGCTGATCCAGGACATGACGCTGGCGGATTTTCCGGCGGAAATCGGCCTGTTTCCGCTGGACGAGGCGCTTTTGCTGCCGCATGGCAAGCTGCCGCTCAACGTGTTCGAGCCGCGCTACGTGGCGCTGGTGGAGGACGCCCTGCGGGAGGGGCGGATGATCGGCATGATCCAGCCGCGCGAACGGCGCGGCATGGTGGTGTCCGACGACAGCCATGGCGATCCCGACGACAACCCGCCGCTGTATTCGGTGGGATGCGTCGGGCGCATCACCTCCATGACCGAACGGGCCGATGGCACCTATGGCATCACGCTGACGGGGCTGGCGCGCTTTCGCCTCCTGCGTGAGGCGGGGACGCGGCGGGGATATCGCGTGGCGCGGATCGACGTGTCGGGATTCGCGGCCGACCTGACCGATCCGGAGGAGGAGGTCGCCTATGACCGCGAACGCCTGCTGGAGTCGCTGCGCCGGTTCTGCGCGCAGCAGGGGCTGAGCACCCAGTGGGAGGCGCTGCATGAAATGGACGACGCGACGCTGCTGGTGATGCTGCCGATGATCTGTCCCTTTGCCACGGCGGAAAAACAGGCGCTTCTGGAATCGGGCAGCCTGGCGGAACGCGCCAATACGCTGCGCATGCTGCTGGAGATGGCTGGACATGAGCCGGACGAGGGTGCATCCCCATCGTGAATTCCCATCGTGACTTATGCCGGAGGCGTCCTCATGACCGATAAGCCCACTTCCCCCCCGCTTGACCCGCGGCTTCTGTCGGTGCTGGTGTGCCCGGTGACCAAGGGGCCGCTGGTCTATGACCGCGAGGCGGGCGAGCTGATCAGCAAGCGCGCGGGCCTTGCGTTCCCGATTCGCGACGGCATCCCCATCATGCTGCCGGACGAGGCACGTCGCCTCGCCCCCTGAAAACGGTTTTTTCGGATAAGATAACAGAAGTTTCTGGTGAAGCTTTTTGCAAAAAGCTTCGAAAGAACGCCGTCTTTTCATATGAAAGGCGGCACCCGGAAACTTCTCTGACAATTCCTTCTATCCCGAAGGCAGGCCGGGATGCAGGGATGACGACGCCCGCTCAGCCGGCTGGCGCGACATCCACCCCGTCGATCAGCCGCACCGAATCCAGCCATGCCGCCGCCAGCAGGCGTGCGGGCGCCGTGGGCGATTGCGTCAGGGGTGCCAGGTCGGACGCGGCGCGGAGTTCGAGGTAATCCACCGCGTCGAATCCCGCCGCCAGCAGGTCGGCGCGCGCCTGTTCCATCGCGGCGGCCGGGGCCTCCCCCGCCGTGATGCGCCCGGCGCAGCGTTGCAGCACCTGCGGCAGGGCGCGGGCGCGGGCGCGGGCATCGGCCGACAGGCGGCGGTTGCGCGATGACATCGCCAGCCCGTCCTCCTCCCGCCGGGTGGGGCAGGTGACGATATCCACCGGCAGGTTCAGGTCGGTCACCATGCGGCGCACGACATGCACCTGCTGGAAATCCTTTTCCCCGAAAAAGGCATGGTCGGCCAGCGTCTGCATCAGCAGCTTGCACACCACCGTCGCCACGCCGTCGAAATGGCCGGGCCGCGCCCCGCCGCACAGCCCTTCGGACACGCCGCGCACCGAAATGGTGGTGGCGAATCCGGGGGGATACATCTCCGCCGCGTCGGGGACATACAGTACGTCCACCCCGGCTTCGCGCAGCAGGGCGGCGTCGGCGTCTTCCGTGCGGGGATAGGCGGCAAGGTCGGAGGCATCGTCGAACTGCTTCGGGTTGACGAAGATGGTCACGATCACCCGGTCGCACATCGCGCGCGCGGCGCGGACCAGCGACAGGTGCCCTTCGTGCAGGGCGCCCATCGTGGGCACCACGCCCACGCGCAGGCCGCCGCGTTTCCATGGCGTGGCAATGATGCGCAGGCCACGGACGGTGCGCGCGATGGTCATGTGCGGGGTGGTCATGGAAGCTGTCCTCAGTGTCAGTGGCGCAAGGCGGGCCGGTATCGGAACATGGCCCGTCGCGGCGGGATTTCGCCATGCCGGCGCGGACCCTTTCCCTTTCCTTTGGGGGATCGGCGCGGTGTGCGCAATATGCAAACATCCGCTGTATCACGGTCGTGGCATGATGGGTCGTGACCGGGGGGATGCTTTTCTGCTATGTTGCCCACCCTGTCGTGCTGGAGGCTTGCTTGACCCGCTTTGTCCATGTTCTTGGCCTGTTTGCCTTCGTGCTTGCGCTGGCGGCCTGTTCTTCTGTCACGCCGGGCAAGGTGGACCGCCGCGCCGACTGGCAACGCTGGGGCTATGCCGAGGGGCTGAAGAAAGTCTCCTCCTACTGACCTGCCCCCATGCATGGCGCGGTAATACACTGAAATCATGAGAGTTTCTGGTGAAGCTTTTTGCAAAAAGCTTCGAAGGACGTCGCCTTATTCAGATGGAAGGCGACGCCCGGAAACTTTTATCATTTTTTGATCGACAGGCTATTTTCAGACAGTGCCCTGGTGTTGTTGGAGCCGCCGGCCGGGGCCGGGGAGTGATGCATGACCCAGCCCTCTTCCGATCCCGCATGGTTCCCGCTTTCGCTGCGCCTTGACGACGCGCCGGTGCTGGTGGTCGGCGGCGGCGACATCGCCGTGAACAAGACGCGGCTGCTGCTGGCGCACCGGGCGCGCATTTCCGTCATCGCCACGCGGCTGGTGGCGGACATGCAACGCTGGGCGGAGGAGGGACGGCTGGCCCATATCGCGGCGCAGGCGTCGGATGATACGCTGCGGGCCGCCATTCCCGGATCCCGCCTTGTCTATGCCGCGACCGATGACCGGGCGCTCAACCGCCATGTCGCGGCGATCGCGCGCGGGATGAACGTGCCGGTCTGCGCCGTGGATGATCCCGCGCCCTCCACCTTCATCACGCCGGCGCAGGTCCATCGCGGGGCGGTGCGCATCGCTATTTCCACCGGCGGCGCGGCCCCCGTCCTGGCCCGGCGGCTGCGCGCGCAGGTGGAGGCGATGATCCCCGACGGCACCGGCGCGCTGGCCGATTTCATGCGGGCCCGGCGGCAGGACGTGGGCGCGGCGTGTCCCGACATCGGCCGCCGCCGCCGCGTGTGGGAGTCCTTTCTGGACGGGGCGGGGGCGCAGGCGGCCCGCGTGGGCGACATGGCGCGCGCGGGCCGGATTCTGGACGGCCTGATCGCGGGGAAGGCGCCGGGGGGCGAGGTCTGGCTGGTCGGCGCGGGGCCGGGCGACCCGGACCTGCTGACGCTGCGGGCGCTGCGCCTGATGCAGGACGCGGACGCGGTGCTGTATGACCAGCTGCTGTCCCCCGACCTGCTGGACCGGGTGCGGCGGGATGCGGAACTGGTGTTCGTGGGCAAGCAGCGCGACCGCCATACCATGCCGCAGGCCGACATCAATGCCGAACTGGTCCGGCGCGCGCGGTTGGGCCAGCGTGTGCTGCGGCTGAAGGGCGGGGACCCGTTCGTCTTCGGGCGCGGGGGGGAGGAAATCGAGGCCCTGATGGCGGCGCGCGTGCCGTTCCAGGTCGTCCCCGGCATCACGGCGGCCAATGGGTGCGCCGCCTATGCCGGGATTCCCCTGACGCATCGCGACTGTGCCCAGTCGTGCATGTTCGTCACCGGCCACGCCCGCGCCGACGGGGTGCTGGACCTGCCGTGGGACAGCATGGCGCGTCCGGGACAGACGATCGTCATTTACATGGGCGTGACCAGCCTGCCCGCGCTGTGCGCCGGGCTGACGCGCCATGGCCTGCCGGGCGACTGGCCCGCCGCCATCATCGAACGCGGCACCCGCCCGGACCAGCGCGTCCTTACCGGCACGCTGGCGACCCTGCCGGCGCTGGCCCGTGACAGTGGCGTGGGCAGCCCCGCGCTGGTGATCGTGGGGCAGGTGGTCAGCCATCGCGTGATTTCGCCCTGATGCCTGCGGCGTTTCAGACCTCCTTAGAAGTTTTTGGTGACGCTTTTTGCAAAAAGCTTCGGAGAACGCCGCCTTTTTAAAAAAAGGCGGCACCCAAAAACTTTTGAACTTTTATCGCCGGACCGGTTTCGGGCCATCGCGCCGTTCTGATGCGCGGGGCGTTTCCATGTTCAGGGGAAAGTGAGGGGCGGGCCGATTTTTCTATTGAAAATAAGAATTATTATCATCTAAGGTCGGGAACAGGATGAACCCCCAAGGAGCCGGGCATCGCGTGTCCGGAAAAGCCATGTCCTGTTATGCAACCGTTCTGTCCGATCTTCCCTGTGGTGAACGACTGGCGGTATGGACCGTCCGCCGTCTGGTCGGCCCGGCACGACAGATACCGTCATGTTCCGTTGGTCCGGACGGTGCTGGCCTGTCGGTGAACGCGCGACCGCCACTCGGGTTGTTCCTGCCGTGCGATCGTCGCGAATTTGCCGATGTCGCCCGTGCCTTTGACAATGCGCTGGGATGGATGTCGCGCCATCGCCTGCCGTTGCCCGATATCGCGATGGCCGGGGTGATGCGGGTCACCGAAACCGAACGCCGCCTGCTGGCGGCCACGGCGGCGGCGCAGGCCGGGCATGACGATGACGCCCGCGCCGCCCTGCATGACGTCAGCGCGCACGAGGGCGTGGCCGCGCGGCTGATGCCCGCCATCACGCTGCTGGGCGCGTGCCTGGCGGGGGCGGGATACTGGCTGGGCGCGCGGGTGACGCGCCCGGCGCTGCATCGCGCGCCGCATTACGCCATGGCGATGCGGCCATGCGCCACGCCATCCGCCCGGATGGCCTGACCCGGCGACGCACGCGGCCGTGTCGCCCACCGGCAGGGCGGGAACGGCCGAACGCCGCCCACCCGCCCCCTTCCGACACGCCGACGGCGCGGGATGGGGACAAGGCAGGCGGCGTCATTTTCAGGTCGGGTCAATCAGGGAGACCACAGGGAGGCGCATCGGGTCGTCCCCCGGCGGCCCTGACATCTGCCTGAAAGGACAGCCCGACAATATCCAGAAATCATGAAGGTTTTTGGTGAAGCTTTTTGCAAAAAGCTTCGAAAGACGCCGCCTTTTCAGATGAAAGGCGACACCCGGAAAACCCCCTGTTTTCTATCGGCAGCCTGTTTTCAGGCAGCCCCTTATTCCTCGGTGCAGGTGGCGGGGTCGGGGCCGGTGCGGTTGTTGCCATCCAGCGCGTCGAGGTCGCGCATGTCCGCGTCCGACAGCTGGAAATCGAAAACCTCGATATTCTTCTTCATGCGTTCGGGATGCGCGCTCTTGGGCAGGGGAACGGCCCCGACCTGGATGATCCAGCGCAGCAGGACCTGCGCGGGCGTGCGGTTATGGTGCTGCGCGATCCGGCCGACGACCGGGTTTTCCAGCACGCTGCCACGGCCCAGCGGGCTCCACGCCTCGGTCAGGATGCCCAGCTTCTTGTGCAGGGCCAGGGACTCCTTCTGCGCGAAATCGACATGCAGCTCGATCTGGTTGACCGCGGGGGTTACGCCGGTGGCGTCGATGATGCGCTCGATATGTTCGGGCAGGAAGTTCGACACCCCGATGGAGCGCACGCGGCCGTCCTTCTGCAGCTGCACCAGCGCCTTCCAGCTTTCGACATACTGGTCCTTCATCGGCAGGGGCCAGTGGATCAGGTAGAGGTCGATATAGCTCATCTTCAGGCGCTGCAGGCTGGCGTCAAAGGCGCGCAGGGTGCTGTCATACCCCTGGTCGCGCCCGCGCAGCTTGGTGGTGACGAAGATGTCGCCGCGTCCCACGTCATAGCTGATGAGGCCGGTGCCGACCCCGGATTCGTTGCCATAGTTGGCGGCCGTGTCGAACAGGCGGTAGCCACAGTCCAGCGCCTCGCGCACGGCCTTTTCGGCCTGCGGGTTGTCCAGGGGATACGTGCCATAGCCGATGGCCGGGATCTTGTGCCCGTCATTCAGGCGCAACAGGGGAATGTTCTGCATCTTTGGTTCCTTCGCCTCGCTGAGTGTCCGGCCTGCCGGCGCGCGGGGGCGCGCCGACGTGGATCGACCGGAGGGATGGAGTAGCCAGTCCCCAGACTAACGCCCCCGGGGCATATCGGTTTAATGCCCGGTTTTCAGGACAGCCCTGCGTATGCTTCATTGTGGCAAAAGGATGACAGCCATGAATGAACCAACCATCTCGGCGGTGCAGGCGATGCACCGTTCGATCCTGACACTCGACACCCATGTCGATATCCCCTGGCCCGACCGGGGCGATTTCGCGACCGGCGCCTCCTCGCGCTGCGTGGACCTGCCGAAAATGCGCGAGGGCGGCATGGGGGCGGCGTGCCTTGTCGCCTATGTAGGGCAGGGGCCGGTCAGCGGGGCGGGCCATGCCGCCGCGTCGGCCAAGGCGCTGGCGATGCTTGACGTCATCGCGGGCGTGGGCGACGTGCCGGGGGTGCGGGTGTGCGACACCGCCGACGCCCTGATGGCGGCGCACGCGGCGGGGGAGGTCGCGATCATCCCGGCGGTGGAAAACGGATACACCATTGGCGAAGACATCGGCCTGCTGGCGCGGTTTCGCGCGCGCGGGGCGCGTTACATGACGCTGACGCATAACGGTCACAACGCGCTGGCGGATTCGGCGCGCCCGATGGCCCACCTCGGCGATGAGGCGGAACCCCATGGCGGCCTGTCGACGCTGGGCCGCGCGGCGGTGGCGGAAATGAACCGGCTGGGCATGCTGGTGGACGTGTCGCACACGTCGCGCAAGACGATGATGCAGGCCGTCGAGCTGTCGCGCGCGCCGGTCTTTGCCAGCCATTCGTGCGTGCGCGCCCTGTGCGACCATCCGCGCAACCTCGACGACGGGCAGCTTGACGCGCTGAGGGCATGCGGGGGGGTGATCCACATCACCGCGATGGACGCGTTCCTGTGCCCGCGCGACGTGCGCCAGACCCATCGTGTCGGCGTTCCGGATTTCGTCGACCATATCGATTACGCGGTAAAGCGCATCGGCATCGCGCATGTCGGCATCTCCTCCGACTTTGACGGCGGCGGCGGGATCGAGGGATGGGCCAACGCGGCGCAGGCGCCCAACCTGACGGCCGAACTGATGCGCCGTGGCTATGATCATGCGCAGATCGCGGCCCTGTGGGGCGGCAACTTCGTGCGCATCCTGCGACAGGCGGAGGAGGTCGCCGCGCAAACGCAATGACCCCTGGCGCGTTGCGTGCGTCAGGCCCCGTGTCACTCCCCGTGTCACTCCCCATGTCCGTGCGGCGTCCATGGGCCCGCGCGCTCTGGATCTGCCGGGTGGGAGGGGCTATACCCACCTCCGTCAAACAATAAATTCAGGACAGGTCATGACGACAGATTACAAGGTCAAGGACATCTCCCTTGCGGATTGGGGACGTAAGGAAATCGCCATTGCCGAAGGGGAAATGCCCGGCCTGATGGCGCTGCGCGAGGAATATGGCAAGTCCAGGCCGCTCAAGGGCGCGCGGATCGCGGGCTGTCTGCACATGACCATCCAGACCGCCGTCCTGATCGAGACGCTGACGGCGCTGGGCGCGACCGTGCGCTGGTCGTCGTGCAACATCTTCTCCACCCAGGACCAGGCGGCGGCCGCCATCGCGGCGACGGGCGTGCCCGTGTTCGCGTGGAAGGGCCTGAGCGAGGACGAATTCTGGTGGTGCATCGAACAGACCATCAAGGGCCCCGATGGCTGGACGCCGAACATGATCCTCGACGATGGCGGGGACCTGACGACGCTGATGCATGAAAAATATCCCGACATGCTCAATGACGTGCGCGGCGTCTCCGAAGAGACGACGACCGGCGTGCATCGCCTGTGGGACATGGCCAAGAAGGGCCTGCTGCGGGTCCCGGCCATCAACGTCAACGACAGCGTGACGAAGTCGAAGTTCGACAACCTGTATGGCTGCCGCGAAAGCCTGGTGGACGCGATCCGTCGCGGCACCGACGTCATGATGGCGGGCAAGGTCGCGGTCGTCGCGGGCTATGGCGACGTGGGCAAGGGCTCGGCCGCGTCCCTGCGCAACGCCGGCTGCCGCGTGCTGGTGACCGAGGTCGATCCCATCTGCGCGCTGCAGGCCGCGATGGAAGGCTATGAGGTCGTGACGATGGAAGAGGGTGCGCCGCGCGGCGACATCTTCGTCACCGCGACGGGCAACGAGGACGTCATCACCATCGACCACATGCGCGAGATGAAGAACCGCGCCATCGTGTGCAACATCGGGCATTTCGATTCCGAAATCCAGATCAGCGCGCTGCGCAACTTCAAGTGGGAAAACATCAAGCCGCAGGTGGACGAGGTCGTCTTCCCCGATGGCAAGCGCCTGATCGTCCTGTCCGAAGGCCGCCTGGTGAACCTTGGCAACGCCACGGGCCACCCGTCCTTCGTCATGTCCGCGTCGTTCACCAACCAGACGCTGGCGCAGATCGACCTGTGGACCGCGCCCGAGGGCAAGTACGAAAACAAGGTCTATACCCTGCCCAAGCACCTGGATGAAAAGGTCGCCTTCCTGCACCTGGCGAAGGTCGGCGCGCACCTGTCGAAGCTGTCGAAGAAGCAGGCCGACTATATCGGCGTGCCCGTCGCCGGCCCGTTCAAGAATGATCTGTATCGTTACTGAGACGCGTCGCATCTGCTATCACGGATCCGAGAGTCCCGGCCTGCCGGCCGGGGCGCCTTAGGAAACAAGGAACGATTGCATGAGCATTTTTGGCTCCATCCTGTCCAAGATCTTCGGCTCTTCCGAGGCGAAGGCCGCAACCCCCGCGGCCCCGGCCGCCGCGCCTGCCGCAGCAAAGCCTGCGGCACCCGCCCCGGCTGCTGCCGCCCCGGCCCCGGTCGCGCCTGCCGCCCCCCCGCCGCAGCCCGTCGATGTTGACGCGGTGCTGAGCGCCATGGCCGCGAAGAACCCGGAAAAGCTGAACTGGAAGACGTCCATCGTCGACCTGCTCAAGCTGCTGGGCCTCGACAGCTCGTTTGCCGCGCGCAAGGAACTGGCGGCGGAACTGCATTACACCGGCGACACCAACGACTCCGCCGCGATGAACATCTGGCTGCAGGGCCAGGTGATGAAGAAGCTGGCCGAGAATGGTGGCAAGGTCTCGCCCGACCTGATGAAGTAATCATTACGGTTGACCGGACCATGGGGGCGGAACCGGGCGGCCATCACTGGCCCGCCGGGTTCCGCCCCCGTTTTATGTACCCACCCGCGCCCGTGTCCCCGCCCATGTCCCGTCCATGTCCCCGCCCGCGGGCCATGCCCGCCGCGCCCCGCGCAGGCCGAGCGGTGCCCCCCGGTGCCGCCGGATGCCGCGCCGGGCGCCTCCATGGGGGGCGGTTGCGCCACCCCGGCCATCGTGCAAGATGGGGACACGACTGCCCGAGGCTTTCCGGATACCCCGCCCATGTCCGACATGCTTTCCCCCGTCCCGAACGCCCCGACGCAGCCCGGCCCCGCGCCGTCCCTGCCGCCGGGGGTCGATGGCCTGGTCTGGGCCATTGCGTGCCGCCCGGGCCACAGGCCGGAAAAGCTGGATGCGGAACAGATCGCCCGCGCGCTGTCAGGCGCGCCGCCCGATGAACCCGACGCATGGGTATGGCTGCATTACGACATCGTCCACACCGCCACGCGCGCGCTGGTGCAGGCGATCGCCTGCCTGCCGGAGGAGGCGCGCGCCGCGCTGGGCAATATCGACCGTGGCACCCGGCTGGAGGTGGAGGGCGACATCGTCTATGGCGCGCTGCCCGGTTTCGACGACAGCATGTCGGAGGATGACAAGAACCTTTCGGCCTGGCGTTTCGCGGTGCTGCCGGACCTGCTGATCACCACGCGCCGCCAGCCGGTGCCCGCCCTTGGCCTGATCTACCGCTACATGCAGCGGGGGGAGCCGTTTGCCTCCCCGGCGGAGGTGGTGGACCGCACGCTGCTGGAATTCGCCGATACGGTCCGCCGGAACATCGCGCTGCTTGACGATCACCTCGACCGGGCGGAGGACCTTCTGCTGACGCTGGACCAGCATACCGATTTCGGGCGCATCAGCGGCCTGATCGGGCGGGTGCGGCGGCGTTCGACGGAACTGCGGCGCGTCATCTCCCCCGTGGACCGCATGTTCCGCAGCGAGGACCTCGAACTGCCCGAATGGGCGGAAGACGACCTGCGCGACCGTTCGCAGCGCCAGATCCACGCCGCGCTGGATGACCTGCTGGCGTTGCAGGACCGCGCGCGCTCATTGCAGGACGAACTGGCGTCGGGACAGGCGGAAGAGACGAACCGCCGGCTGTACACCGTGTCCATCGTGACGACGCTGATGCTGCCCGCCACCTTCGTCACCGGGTTCTTCGGCATGAATACCGGCGGCATGTTCCTGGCCGAAGGGCGCGCCGGCACGATCGAGGCAGGGTGCATCTGCTTCCTGTTCATGGTCATCACGTGGCTGCTGCTCAAGCTGATGAAGCTGCTGTAACCACCCGCCATGGCGCGCAGGGCAGGACTGACGGCGTTGCATCGGTCGCGCCGCGTGTTGTACAGTGCGCGCCACCGCCATTTCGATGCGATGGTGGCCTGCGTCCGGGCAGTCCGGACCATCGCAACAGGATCATCGCGGCCCATGTCATCTTCGCTTCTGGCGGAACTTCCTGTCTGGCTACGTTCTTTGTGGCCATGTTCTTTCCGGTCGCGTTGGCGGAAATGGCATCCTTCCCCGGCACGGGGGCACGCGCGGCGCGGATCGGCCGCGCGCTGGCTTTCGCTGGGGCTTGCCGCCGCGCTGGCCGCCTGCGCCGGGCAGCCCCGGACACACGACATGTCCGAAGCCCAGATGATGCAGGAAGCCGACAGCTATCGCGCCCGCGCGCGCCAGAACTATACCCCGCCCGGCCCGCCGGAGGATCCGTGGGGTCCCTACATCACCGAGGCGGGAAAGCGTTTCGACGTGCCCGAACTGTGGATCCGCGCCGTCATGCAGCGCGAGTCGGGCGGACAGCTTTTCCATAACGGGCAGTTCGTGACGTCGCAGCCCGGCGCGATGGGGCTGATGCAGCTCATGCCGCCGACCTATGACGAAATGCGCAACCGCTACGACCTTGGCCCCGATGCGTACGAGCCGCATGACAACATCATCGCCGGCACCGCCTACCTGCGGGAGATGTACGATATCTATGGCTCCCCCGGGTTCCTTGCGGCGTACAACAGCGGGCCGGGGCGACTGGACGATTTCCTTGACCGCAGCCACACCCTCCCGCGGGAGACGCGCGAATACGTGGCCTTCATCGGCCCGCGCATCGCCGGCGTGTCGCCCGTCAACCGTTCGCAGGCCGACCTGATGATCGAGGCCCGGGCACAGGCGCGCGCGCAGGCCCGGGCACAGGGACGCACCCTTGCATCCGGGCGGCGCGGGCGGCAGGTGATCGGCGCGGACCAGCCGCTGCAGGTGGCCGAGGCCCCTTCGGCCGAAAGTGCCGCCGTCCGCGCGGCGTGGAGCGCGCGTGAAAAGGCGGGGCAGCTGCCGATGTCGCCGGCCGGGGCGCATCCCGTCATTGTGATGGATACCGCAAGCTGGGCGGTGCAGGTCGGGGCATACGGATCGCGCGGACAGGCGTTGCAGGCACTGGCGCATGCCCGCAGCAGCGCCGCCCTGCACAGCGCGCGCGAACAGGTGGAGGCCGTGACGGCGGGCCGCAGCCACGTCTATCGCGCGCGGCTGACGGGGCTGTCGCATGCCACCGCGCTGCAGGCGTGCCGCCGCCTTGGCAGCAGGGACTGCCGGGTCATGGGGCCGATGTCGACCTCATGACATGGCGACGCGCCCCGCTGGCGACGCGCCGGCCCATGGTACGGCGCATGGTCCGGCGCATGGTCATGACGGGCGGCGGCGCGCGGCATGCCGGGACATGGCATCCCGCGCCCCCATGCGACGTCGCGTGCGACGCCCCGTGCGGTGCCGCGATGCGACGGGCGCGACAGGATGGCCGCAATACGATGCATGACGGGATGAAGTGAATGAAATATTTCTACAGGCGTCCACGATGGTCATGGATGGGCATATTCGTGCCCCTGCTGGGGGTGCTGTCCTTTGCCGGGGTCGTGGCGTGGTCCAGCGCGCGCGCCGCCCTGCCGATCGGCAGCACCGCCCCGATGTTCGTGGCGCAGGCCAGCCTGGCGGGAAAGGAATTCAGCTTCCGCCTGGCCGATGCGCTGCGCAAGGGACCGGTGGTGGTCTATTTCTATCCCGCCGCCTTCACGCGCGGCTGCACCATAGAGGCCCATGACTTTGCCGAGGCGATGGACAGCTATCACCAGCTGGGCGCCAGCGTGATCGGGGTGTCGATGGACGACATCGCCACGCTGGACCGTTTTTCCGTCAGCGAGTGCCATGGCAAATTCCCCGTCGCGTCCGATCCGGGGGGCAAGATCGCGCAATCCTATGATTCGCGCATGCCGGTGGTCCATTACGCCAGCCGCACGTCCTATGTCATCGCGCCGGACGGCAGGATCATCTTCGCCTACAGCGCCCTGTCGCCCGATGAACATGTCCGCCGCACCCTTGACGCCATCCGGGGATGGCGCGCGGAACAGGCGGGCGCCACGAAGGCCGCCATCCAGGGCACGCAGCCCGCGCCCTGATCCGGTGTTCCGGACGGCTGTTTCGGAACGCTAAAGGTTTGTGGGTATCGCCTTGTTATCCGGAAGGGCGGCGTTCTTCGAAGCTTTTTGCAAAAAAGCTTCACCAAAAACCTTTGTGGATTCAGGCTGCTGTTCAGGGGGCCTGTATCACGCTGTCCCACAGGGACTTCAGCCTGTCGCGCATGTCGGGTGAAAGCTGCGGCAGCAGGCGCGTCGCCGCGATCTGCGCGGGCTGTTCATCCCAGTGCAGGGCGGCCCTGATTTCGGGTGACAGCGGCGTCTGCATGTTCGCGGGCATGCCCCAGTAACATGACGAGGTCGCCAGATGCGCCTGCGCCTGTGGCGTGCGCAGGTATCTGGCAAAGCGCAGCGCCATGTCCTTGCGCTGCGAGGCGGAAAGGATGGAAATCGCCTGCTGCCAGCGCAGCGCGCCCTGACGCGGGATCAGGTAGGTCAGCGTCGGATGCGCCGCAAGCTGGGGCGCGGGCGCGGACGCGGGGGTCGATGGCGTGGCGGCATTGCCGGCGGGCGTTGCGGGCGAATGCGCGCCGGGCGGCGGCGGGGGGCCGTCATCCGCGTCGTCATCGCTGTCCTGTGGCGTGGCGGGGGCGGGTTCGCCCTTCTGCACCATGCCGTCATTGCCGATGCCCGCAGTGGTCCACGCGCCGCCGCCGACGACAATGTCCACCTGCCCGTCGGCCAGCGCCTGCTGCGTCGTGGCCATGTCGCCCACCACCGACGCATTCGCCTTCAGCGCCACCAGCCTGTCATGCAGGGCGGGCAGGTCGGCCTCATCCAGCTGCGACGGGTCCTTGCCCAGCGACAGCGCGACATAGGAAATGCCCGGCAGGTAGGAATCATAGATCGCAAGGCGGCCCTGGTACTGCGGTTTCCAGATTTCGTTGATGTCCGACAGCGCCTGCGCGGACACCCGCGCCTGGTCGAAGGCCAGCGCGAAATACCCGAATTTCTCCGGCACGGCGTACAGGACATTGTCATACGACCCCGCCCGCGGGTCGGCCACGGCGGCGGGAATGCCGGTGGTGGGGAAATCCGATGCGTTCAGGGGCGCCAGCATGCCGCTGCGCGCCATGGGCATCAGGACGGTTTCGTCGGTGACCACCAGGTCCCAGTCGCCCGGCTGGGCCTGCTGGATGATGGACATGACGGAATCCACCGTGTCGATGTCGCGGAAATGCACCTGCACCGCGTTGTCGCGCTCGAACGGGCGCAGCAGTTCGGGATCCTCGTGATCGCAGCTGGTCAGGATGTTCAGGACGTCGTCGCGGGCGTGGGCGGCGGGGCAGGCGAGGGGTGTCGTGGCAAGCAGAACAGCCGTGGCGGCGGATAACAGGCCGTGACCGGACCATCCGGACATCAGGGGCACTCCTGGGAAGAAGGAAGGGATGAAGGCGGACAGGCGGCCCCGTGGCATGCCGGGCCTGTCGCGGCGAGGGGTGCGGGCTGCGACGGTCGATCGCGAAATGGTGTCCTTCATACCTGATAATGCCGCGCGGACACGATGCGACAAAAAAATATTTTATGTAACCGGACGCGGGGGACCTTTATCGTTACGTAACGTGTCATCCCCGCCCGTATTGCGGATCGCGGCTTTCGCGGGGGCGGGGCACGTACTTGACGCGCCCGGAGGTGGCGGCTACGTCCGGAAAGGGCCGCCGCGCACCCATGGCGCGGTATCTGACAGCGCGTGTCGGTCCTGCCACGTGATCGCGACGCCTGTCGGCGCGGTCTGTCCCACCTGTCTATGGATAGGGCATGATTGCCGATTTCATTCAGCGCCGCATCCTGCGACGTCGCGATACCTCCCCCCTCCCAAAGCCGCAGCCTTCCCCGCAGCAGTCCGAACCGCGCGTGACGCGGCAGCGCCGCTCGCTCGCGCCCGTGACGGCGCGCGACATCGCCGATATCGCGGCCCTGCGGGTGCTGCCGTCGGGACCGTGGCGCGAACGGCTGCGGACCGCGCGCGGGATCGGGCGACTGGCGGCCATCACGGTGTGGGTGCCGCTGTCGGTCGGGTTCGAGGCGGTGCTGCTGCTGGTGCCGGGGACGGCGAAAATCCGCTGGACGCGCTTTGTCTGGGGCGGGCTGTGCTTCCTGCTGTCGATGAAAATCCGCGTCATCGGGCGCAGGGCCGGTTCGGTCGGCGGCGCGCGGGCGCGGGCGCGCGGCGAACGGCCGGTGATTTATGTCTCCAACCATTCCTCGTGGCTGGACGTGCCGGTGCTGGGCACCGTGCTGCCTTCGAATTTCGTGGCGAAGGGCGATATCGAGAAATGGCCCATCATGGGGCTGGTGTCGCGCATCGGGCGCACCATCTTCGTCAGCCGCCAGCGCAGCACGACCGGCCGCGAACGTGACGAGATGATGGACCGGCTGATCGGGGGCGACAACCTTGTCCTGTTCCCCGAGGGCACGTCGTCCGACGGGTCGCGGGTGCTGCCGTTCATGTCGGCCTTCTTCGCCATTGCAAAGCTGCCCCGCGTGCCGCGCGGGCGTGAAAACACGCCCGAGGCACAGGCCATGCGCCAGCATCCGCCGGGCATGACGCCGCTGATCCAGCCCGTGTCGGTGGTGTACGACCGGCTGGAGGGCCTGCCGGTCAATCGCGCCCGCCGCCCGGTTTTCGCATGGTATGGCGACATGGAACTGGGCCCGCACGTGTGGCAGCTGGTGAAATGGCGCTCCATGCGCGCCAGCGTCATGCTGCATCCCGCGCTGGACCCCGATGATTTCCCCAGCCGCAAGGCGCTGGCGCAGGCCGCGTGGCGCGCCGTGTCGCAGGGGGCCGCCGAATTGCGCCAGAACGCGGAGCAGGATGCCGCGGAATGCGAATACGCCTGCCGGCCGCTGGGCGGGCTGCTGCCGCAGGACCTTCGCGGGCCCTGATGCATCAGATGCATGCCGCGTACCATAAAAATGGGCGGCGGCGATATTGTAAACACCGTTAACATTGAGGCATATCATGGCCCGTCATCGCGGTTGCGGTTATCCCTGAGACAGGATACGGACCCGTGCATGCGTCACGCGTGGCGGGAAATGTTGATCCATAAGACAGTCGGTGGGCTGAATGGGGCGTGGAATGTTTCCCGTCCCGACCGTGCGAGATGATGTGAAACCTGAAACGTGCGGGACATTCCGCACGGGCGATCTGGAGAGCGTGGTGAGTCAGCCCAATATCAAGGCCGAGATCCTGTTGCCTGCCATGGAACAGGCGATCGACCCCATCGTCATCATCGATGAGCACAACGACGTCGTTTTCTTCAACCCGGCGGCCGAGCGCATGTGGGGCCTGTCCCGTGACAAGGTGGTTGGACGGAATGTCAGCTGCCTTGTCCCTGTCGAGGTCCGCAATGACCATGACGGGTTCATCGACCATAACCGCAGGACCGGGATCAACAAGATCGTCGGCACCTCGCGCGAGGTGGAGTTCACCCGCGCGGATGGCCAGTACGTGTGCGGGGAACTGTCGATTTCCAAGGTCCGGCTGCCGGGCACGGACAAGATTTACTATATCGCGGTGATGAAGGACGCGACGGAGGAAAGCCAGAGGCGCAAGATCCTCATCCTCCAGAACGACGTGCTCCAGGCGCTGGCCAGCGACCTGCTGATCCAGGACGTGGCCGACCTGCTGTGCCGCCGGGTGGACAGCTTCGTCCCCAATTCCGTCGCCTGCCTGATCCTGGTCGATGCCGACAGCCGCCTGCAGATCCTGTCCGCCCCCGGCCTGCCCAAGCGGTATTTCAATGCGATCGACGGGCTGAAGCTGGCGCCCGCCGACCTGGAGCGGCTGAAGCGCGATCCCGCCTACAGCAACCAGCTGCTGTGGCGCAATTACCAGTCGATCGCGATGTCGCTGGGCCTGGAACACTGCCGTTCCGCCCCGATCCGCACGCACGACAACCAGGTTTCGGGCCTGTTCGCGCTGTATTCGCGCGACCCCCACGCCCCGCAGGAATGGCCCGAACGCATTGTCGAGGCCTGCATTCCGTTCTGCGCGCTGGCGGTGGAACAGAACATGACGCGGCAGCACATCTCACAGCTGTCGAACTTCGACTCCCTGACCGGGCTGCTCAACCGCGCCTCGCTGCACAAGGTCATCGACGCGCTGATCATGCGCGAGGGCGACAACCATTTCTACCTGTTCATGCTGGACATCGACCGCTTCCGCGACATCAACGACGCGCTGGGCCATGTCTATGCCGATGAATTCCTGGTGGAAATCGGGCAGCGCATCCGCGAACTGGTGCAGGACGACTATATCATCAGCCGTTCGGGCGGGGACGAATACATCGTCATCGTGCCCGACTGCACCCATGCCAAGGCGGTCAAGTTCGCCGAACTGCTGATCAACACGATCGCCAAGCCGATGCAGGTGGGTGAAAACACCCTCAGCATCTCATGCAGCGTGGGCATCAGCTGCTTCCCCGACAACGGTCCCGACAGCGAATCCCTGCTCAGCAACGCGGATGCCGCCATGCGCCAGGCCAAGGCGGACGGGCGCAGGGTCTACCGCTTTGCCGGGCAGGGCAAGAACCAGGTGGCGCAGGACCGGCTGGTGCTGGGTTCCGCGCTGCGCGATTCGCTGGCGAAGGGGATGCTCAACCTGCATTACCAGCCGCAGGTCGAGGCGGCGAGCGGCGGGCTGTACGGGGTGGAGGCGCTGTCGCGCTGGCACCATCCGCACCTGGGCAACATCTCCCCCTCGCGCTTTATCGCGGTGGCGGAGGAAACCGGGCAGATCGAGGCCATCGGCCGCTGGTCCCTGCAGGAGGCCTGCCGCCAGATGCGCGCGTGGGACGATGACGGCGTGCATGTGCCCACCGTGGCGGTGAACCTGTCGGCGGTGCATTTCCGCAACCGCGCCCTGCCGCAGTACATTTCCGGCCTGCTCAAGCAGTACAAGCTGACGCCGGAACGCCTGACGGTGGAAATCACCGAACTGATGAAGACGAAGGAACGGCTGTCGGAAATGGCGGAGACCGACACGCTGACGGCGCTGCTCAACCGCGGGGGGTTCAACACCGCGCTGACCGCCGCCCTTGGCCTGTCAAGCAAGGAACCGCCGCAGTCGCGCGCGCTGGTGATGTTCGACCTTGACGGGTTCAAGCAGATCAATGATATCCACGGCCACCATGCCGGCGACATCGTGCTGCGTGTCGTGGCGTCGCGGCTGGTGGAGCTGACGGATCCCGACGACCCGATCAGCCGCCTTGGCGGGGACGAGTTCGCCATCGTCCTGAACAAGACGCTGCGCAGCATGCCGCTGGAAAAATACATGGACCGGCTTCAGGCGGCGCTGGAACGGCCCATCGATATCGAGACGGTGACCGTCAGCATCGCCGGCAGCATCGGCGCGGTGTTCCTCGACGCGCGCGAAAGCGTCGAGGACATGCAGAAAAACGCCGACATGGCGCTGTACGCGGCCAAGCGCGCGGGCGGCAAGCAGGCGCAGATGTTCACCGACGCCCTGCGCCAGCGTGCGAAGGTGCGCAGCCAGATCCTGATCGAGGCGCGCAGCGGCGTGAAGGACGGGCAGTTCGAGGTCTATTACCAGCCGATCCTGAACTGCCACACCAGCCAGCTGGACCAGATCGAGGCCCTGCTGCGCTGGCACCATCCCGAACGCGGCCTGCTGGCGGCGGAGGATTTTGCCGACGTCTTTACCGATTCCACCCTGACGCAGGCGATGGGGCCGTCGATGATCGCCTCGTTCCAGCGCGACATCGCGCTGTGGGAACGCACGGGCCAGCCGCCGCGCCAGCTTGCGATCAACATGTCGCGCATGGATCTGGGCCGCACGGAATATCGCGTGGAACTGGAACGTTCGCTGCGTGAATTCGGCCTGTCGCCGTCCGATTTCGTGCTGGAGGTGACCGAGCAGATGCTGCAGGGCCGCCGGGCGGGGCGCAGCATGCGCAACATCCGCGAACTGAGCGAGGCGGGTTTCCAGATCGCGATGGACAATTTCGGCAAGGGCGAGACGACGCTGCGCCACCTGCATGACCTGCCGTTCAACCAGCTCAAGATCGACCAGTCGCTGGTGGCCGGCATCGTGGACAACCCGGGCGAATGCGAGGTGCTTGCCAGCCTTGTCAGCCTGGGGCAGGTCTACGGGCTGGAGGTCACGGTCGAAGGGGTGGAGACGCGCGCGCAGTTCGACCTGGTCCTGGCGATGAAGCCCGACCGGGTGCAGGGGTTCTTCATTTCCCCCGCGCTGTCCTCCTCCGCGCTGACCAAGCTGCCGCCGCGCTTTGAAATCGCGGCCTGAGCGCGACATGCACAGGCCTGATGAAACCCCTGTGACGGGTACGCCTGGGACGGGTAAGCTTGGGACGGTGCGGCTCGACGGTGCCGCGCCGCGCATCGATGTGGCGGAACTGGCCAATACCCGGCGCATCATGCATGTCCGCCACGATGGCGAAGACGTGGTGATGCCCGCCTTTGTCCCGACGCCCGCATGGGCGCGGCTGCTGGAACGGTACTGCACGGGCGACGGCCCGGTGGATGGCGCGGGCGGGCGCCTGTCGCCCACGCGCGTGATGCAGGGGCTGGACCGCGCGATCGGGCGGCTGATGGAGGTCGCGGCGGGGGATGACGCCCGCGCGGGCCGGCCGCTGGCGGCGGGATATGTCGTGGAATCCGACCTGTTCGACCCTGCGGGCGGGCCGGTGGAACTGCGGGTCGTGGTGGATCGCGATACCGGCGTGGCCTGCGTGGTCGCGGGCGTGGCGTCCGATATCGCGGCGCTGGACCTGCCGCCGCTGCCTTCGGGTTCGTAAGCGGATTTCGAAACGGAATTCATTAATGGAACAGAAGTTTCTGGGTGCCGCCTTTTTTTAAAAAGGCGGCGTTCTTCGAAGCTTTTTGCAAAAAGCTTCACCAAAAATCTTTTGGACTTTTACCCCGGGACAGGGGGGAATGCCCGCGTTCATGAGCGGGCGGATACGCTGCCCGGTGCGCTGGGATGGGCCAGTGGCGCGGGCAGGCGGGTCAGGCGCGCGCATGTCCGGCCGGTCGCCACCGCCAGCGCCATGGCAAGGCACATCGGAAACCACATGTCGTGGCCGACGCGCGTGAACTCGATCCCCAGCGCCAGCGCCGTCATGGGCATGGACATGAATGTTCCCAGAAACGCCACCCCGCCCACCAGCGCCGCCGCGTCCGCGTGCACGGGAAACAGGACCGCGTTCCACCCCGCCGCCAGCATGGTGGACAGCAGCGCGCCCATCGTCAGGCTTGGCGTCAGCAGGCCGCCCGCCGCCCCCGCGCGCAGCGCCCCCATGATGACAAGGATCTTCAGCCCCAGCAGCTCCGCCGCCAGCGCCACGCCGACACTGCCCGCCACCGCCAGCTGCATCGGGCCGCGCCCGTTGCCCGGCAGTTGCGGAAACATGCACGCCAGCACGCCAAGGCCGGTAAAGACCGGGACGCACCACCAGATGCGCGCGGCCCCCGACGCCGCGCGGTTCTGTGCCGCCGTGCCCAGCGTCCTGACCAGATGGGCGCCCACCCCGATCAGCGGCCCCGCGCACACGGCCCACGCCATCAGGGCGGGGGTCAGGGCCATGGGGCCGATGTCATATTGCCGCGCATTGCCCAGCGCCCACCATGGCACCAGCGCGGCAATGCCCGACGCGGCCAGGGCGGACAGCGCGGCGCGCGGCGAAAAAGCCTTGAGCAGCACTTCAAGGATGAACAGCGTCCCGCCCAGCGGCACGTTATAGACCGCCGCCAGTCCCGCGCCCGCGCCGCACGCCACGATGATGCGCGCGTCCCCCGCCGCCAGCCCCAGCAGCCGCGCGCCGCGTGTCGCCAGCATCGCGCCCAGTTCGCGGGGCGCGACCTCCCGCCCCAGGGGGGAGCCCAGCCCGACGGTCACGATCTGCAGCATGACATGGATAAAGGTGGCGCGGGCGGGCATCACCCGTCCCGGCGCGTCGCCCCGGCCCACCGCCGCGTTGACGCTGACCAGTCGGACGCCCGTGCGCTGCAGCCGCCACCAGCCAAATCCCGCCACCAGCCCGCAGGTGAACAGGGCCGCGACCCGCCGCCACGGCGGCGCGGCCATGACGCCGTGCAGGAAGTCGTGGGGACCGCCCGCCTGCCCATAGCCATAGGCCATATGCTGCACGTCATGCAGCAGGCATGCCAGCATCATCCCGCCCAGTCCCGACATGATCCCGGTCAGGACAACGGCCAGGAACATTCGCGCGCCGGGCGTGTTGACCGGCATGGCGGTGGCGGCGGGGATGGACGGGGCGGACGGGGGCGGCGCGGATGGGGTCATGGCGGCCAATTCTATGCAGGAAGTGTCGGGTGGATGCAAAAAAAGACCTCGTGTCATCGGGGGTTAGGCCGGATGCGGCGACTGTTGCATTCATGTTGCGCGGCGTGATGGAAAAGACACTTGCCCCCCGTCAGAATCGTAATGACCGCTTGCATGGTTCTGTCTTGTCAGGAATATGGCAGGACGGCGGTTTGTTGCGGTCCACGAACAAGGTACAGGCTGTTGCAATACCCGAACCGGCTGCGCGTTCGGAATGTACCATGCCCGTCTGCGTTGCTGCCGGACACGCACCACCGACGGATCGCGGACGCAGGTTGGGGAAGGAAACACAGACATGAAGTTCGTCATTGCGGTCATCAAGCCATTCAAGCTTGATGAGGTCAGGGAGGCGCTTTCCTCGATCGGTGTCGACGCCCTGACCGCGACCGAGGTCAAGGGATACGGCCGGCAGAAGGGCCAGACCGAGATCTATCGCGGGGCGGAATACAACATTCAGTTCCTGCCGAAGATCAAGCTGGAAATCGCGGTGCCGGACGCGCTGGCCGACCGGGTGATGGAGGTCATCCAGGCGGCGGCAAGCACGGGCAAGATTGGCGATGGGAAGATTTTTGTCCTCGATCTGGAAAAGGCCATGCGGATCAGGACACAGGAAACGGGAGAAAACGCGCTGTGAGTAAGATATACGCCAGACTGTCGCGCGCCTGCGCGCCGGTGGCTGCCTTTGCCGTGGCGATGGGCGGTGCGTCCGCCCTGGCCGCCGATGCCGCGCCCGCAGCGCCCCCCGCCATCGATACCGGCGACACGGCATGGATGCTGGTCAGCACGGCGCTGGTGCTGATGATGACCATTCCCGGCCTGGGGCTGTTCTATGGCGGCATGGTCCGCAAGAAGAACGTGCTGGCGACGCTGATGCAGTCATTCGCGATCTGCTGCATCATGACGATCGTATGGATGGTCGTGGGCTACAGCCTGACCTTCACGTCGGGCAATTCGTTCATCGGCGGCCTGTCGCGCGTGATGCTCAACGGCATGGGGGCCGCGATTTCCAAGGGGTCCGACGTGGCGTTCACCATGGCGGCGGGCACGTCGGCGGCGACGACCATGACCATCCCCGAAAGCGTCTGGATGACCTTCCAGATGACGTTCGCCATCATCACCCCCGCCCTGATCGCGGGTGCCTTTGCCGAACGCATGAAGTTCAGCGCCCTGTGCGTCTTTACCATCCTGTGGTCGCTTCTGGTCTATGTGCCGGTCGCGCACTGGGTATGGGGGCCGGATGGATGGGTCGCGGCGAAGATCGGGGCCATCGATTTCGCCGGCGGCACGGTCGTGCATATCAACGCCGGTATCGCGGGCCTTGTCGCCGCGCTGGTGATCGGCCGTCGCCGTGGGTACGGCCATGACGACATGTCGCCGTACAACCTGACCTATGCCGTCATCGGGGCGTCGCTGCTGTGGGTTGGCTGGTTCGGGTTCAATGCCGGGTCCGCCGGTGGCGCGAACGGCCGCGCGGGCATGGCGATGGCGACGACCCAGATCGCGACCGCCGCCGCGGGCGTCGCATGGATGTGCGCCGAATGGGCCAAGACGGGCAAGCCGACGGTCCTGGGCATCATTTCCGGCGCGGTGGCGGGCCTGGTGGCGATCACGCCCGCCGCGGGCTTCGTCCTGCCGGGCGGTGCGCTGGTGATCGGCCTTGTGGCCGGCGTCGTGTGCTTCTGGGGTGCGACCACGCTCAAGCACATGCTGGGCTATGACGACAGCCTTGACGCCTTTGGCGTGCACGGCATCGGCGGGATCGTCGGCGCGCTGCTGACGGGTGTCTTCGCCTATGGCCCGCTGTCGGCCACCGACGCCAGCCCCGACGGCGTCAGCGGATCGTTCGCGCAGTTCCTGGCGCAGGCGGAATCCGTGGGCGTCACCATCGCATGGTGCGCGGTGCTGACCTTCGTGATCCTGAAGGTCGTGGACCTGACGATCGGCCTGCGCGTGACCCCGGACGAGGAAATGGAGGGGCTGGACATGGCGCTCCATGGGGAGCGCATCAATTCCTGAACCTGTTTTGCCATGGCGGAACAAAGGAAGGCGGGGCATGTCCCCGCCTTTTTTCATGATGTTGCATCGGTGCAATGCGGTATGTGATTTTTTTGGCACATGGCATGTGAAATGTTACGACTGGCCGAGTGTTACGGTGGGGATGCAAATCGAAATCTGGTAAACAGGATCTACGGTTCAGGACGACAGTGGGGACAGTCGATGAAAAAGACGGGGATGGGGGCGACGCTGTTGCGCGCCAGCATTGGATGTATTGCCACCCTGGCCATGGGGCTTGTGGTGGACATACATGAGGCCCATGCCCAGATTGCCGTGTTCAAGAGCATGGAAAAAAGCGATTCCGCCCTGGCGCGGTGGCTGTCGGACATCACGCTGGTGGGGCAGATCGAAGGCGGCATCATGGCCAACCCCGCCCGCCCGCAGCCCGGCTACAACTTTGGCGACTTCTTTGCCGACCATGCCAACCAGGTGCAGCTGAACCAGGCCGAATTCACCCTGCAGAAGGCGATCGACCCGTCGCGCGGCGGATACCAGTTCGGCTTCACGCTGGAGGGGATGTACGGTTCGGACGCGCGTTATTACCAGATCCTGGGCGTCAGCGCCCATGAATGGAACGCGCGTTACCAGCTGATCCCCGCGCAGGCCCATGCCGACGTTCACCTGCCATGGGCGACCAAGGGCGGGCTGGACATGCATGCGGGCATCCTGCAGGCCCCGATGG
This sequence comes from Novacetimonas pomaceti, assembly GCF_003207955.1. Classification (NCBI taxonomy): domain Bacteria; kingdom Pseudomonadati; phylum Pseudomonadota; class Alphaproteobacteria; order Acetobacterales; family Acetobacteraceae; genus Novacetimonas; species Novacetimonas pomaceti. The sequence goes on along the minus strand of NZ_NOXG01000017.1, from coordinate 3,996 downwards.
GGGTGGAGACGCTGGATCCCACGACGCGCCCGTTCTATACCATCGCCTATACTTCCGAATATTCCGTCCCGTTCCAGCATATCGGTGCGATGTTCAACTGGCATGTCACCGACATGCTGGACGTGACGTTCGGGATCGATACGGGGAACCAGACCTCCTTCGGCAGGTCGGACAACAACAACGCCCCGGCCGGGTATTTCGGGTTCAACCTGAACAACCTTGCGCATGGCAAGCTCAACATCATCGAACTCAGCCGTGTCGGGCCTGAAAACTCGCGTTATTCCTCCGCCGGGGGACGTTACGAGGCGGACCATGCCGAACGCTTCTGGAACGACATCAACGCGACCTATGCCGTCACCGACCGCCTGACCCTGACGGGGGAGTTCAACTATATCCATGACGAGGGCCTGAACGGCATCCGGCCGAACGGCAATTTCAAGGCCGCCGATGCCGAAAGCTTCGTCAGCTTCCTCAGCTACAAGATCAACAAGGTCCTGACCTTCAATTATCGCGGTGAAATCTATCGCGACAACAACAACCTGATGGTCGCGACCTTCATCGGCAACAACTCCTACATGGACGGGATTTCGGGCCGCGCCAGCCCCGGCAGCACCGTGATGCCCGGCCCGACGGGCCATGGCACCACCTATGGCGAAATGACGCTGGGCGTGACGTACAAGCCGGACCTGGGCCATCATGTCCGCGTCTTCATGCTGCGTCCCGAAATCCGTTTCGACCGTTCGCTCAATGGCACGACGCCCTTCAACGGGGGCCGCAATAACGGCATGTTCACCTTTGGCGGCGACGCGGTCATCGGGTTCTGAGGGCCAGCGCGCCACGTGGCGTGAAAAGGGATGCCCGGACGGGACGGGCATCCTTCCGGCTGGAAAAGGGCCGGGCGCAGAATGACCTGAAAATCATGAAAGGTTTTTGGTGAAGCTTTTTGCAAAAAGCTTCAGATAAAGCTGCATTTCCAGAAAAATAAGTCGCACTGAAATTGTCATTAATTTTTACAGACAACCTGTCTTCTTGCGATATCCCGTAATTTATTTGCGGAACACCGTAACGGCGCATCATGGTGCCATTTCGTTGCGATAGTTTAATATCCTGATGCGCCGTTTATCTGTCATACATCACAGGCATTGATCGCATTCATGACGATTATTTCCGACCTGTGAGGTTTTCCTTTGGCATTGCGGCATCTGATCACGACCCTCCTCCTGTTTTCGGGCATGTCCGCGGCGTCCGCCGCGCCGGTGACGTTCCCTCATTTTCCGCAGGCGCCGGGTCTTTTTACAAAGGCCGAGCTTCCGGCATCGGCGCCCGTTGAATCCGTCGTGCTCTCGCCCCTTTTCAACCAGCGGTTCGTGTGTGCGGAGCATCCTGATGGAGAACTCAGGCAACTGGGCGATGCGCTGGGGACGGATTGCCTTGTCATCGGCGGGATGATCGACAGGGAAAACGGGTTTTTCAGGCTGTTCCGGACTGACGGGAAACGGAATGAGGACTGGTACGGCTGGCATGCCGAGGTCCTGGCCCCATTCACCGGGACGGTTGTCGGGGTTTCCAATAACCCGGTTACGAATACGCCCGGATCCATGAAGCCGTCGCTGCCCAGCTTCATCGTGTTCCGGCGTGCCGACGACCTGATCGTGGCATATGCCCATGTGACGGACATCAGGGTCAGGATGGGCGACAGGGTGAGTGCGGGGCAGGTCGTGGCCCTCGACGGGAATAACGGGTTTGCCCGCGCGCCGCATGTGCATGTCGGGGCATATCGTGGGACCACGCCATTCCAGATCCGATGGGACCTGCGTGCGGAACACAGGATCTTTCCTGACCAGAATTAGGGCCTGTTAGGTCTTGGTATAATCTGCTGTAGCAGCGATGGGGATGACGCAGGGAAAGGATGCGACTGTCTTCTCGTATCGGGTTGCGACGGCCCGCCATTCCTTAAGCCTCGACCACAGGTTTTCGACTAGATGCCGATGTCTATAGGCCCATTTGGAACAGGCGACCTCACGATAGCTGTGGCGCCCCCTGTATCCTCTTTTTTGACGGCTTCGCGGCCGTCTTGTAATGGACACGGATCGTCGTGCCATCAAGAAAGACCATGCCTAAGGCCGGGTCTGTGCCTCTGACTTTTTCAAAGAGGTCCCGAGCTTCGATCAGCGAATGAACAGTTGTGTGGCACTCCACCAAAGACCAAACTGCAGGTGCAGGGCGCGTCATTTCGCACCGTTCTGATGGCGCCAGAAAAAATCGCGGAGGTCGTCCGTCGAAGGTTCTTCGGTGGAGCCTTCCCCTTTTTGAACGGATTTCCTCGATCAAAGGCTCGCAGGCAGACTATGCGGCATCGGAAAAGACAGACTTCATCATGCTCATCATAAACAGCTATGTAGTTCGTTCTGTTATCCAAGCCCTAATCGGGACACAAGGATCGAGCATATCGACAATGAAGAAGTCCCACCCAAAGGATGGTATTTTTCGTCTACTGATTACTTTTATGTACAAAGTAATTAATCTTGACAAGTATTTAATAATAATTTATAGAAAATTATCGTAAATAAATATTATGGATTTTAGGTAATGGTGTTTTTTGAGGCGTTTAATCCGAATTTCAGAGAAATAATTTCCAAAAAATCTAAAATACTGCAAAATATAAAAAAATATACGCTCCCTCTTCGTGGGGGACTTTTACATCCACGACACCTGCGCAGGTTTCCCCGTGCCATACTCGAACGCAGTATCCGGGCAAGAACTTATGGCATACCTATGAATGACACTATTCTATGCCGTGTCCTCGGCAAGTACAAAATGTTCGTCGATCCAGAAGATCGTGGGTTGTCACCACATCTCATACTTGATGGATACTGGGAAATTCATGTAACAGAAGTCATGATTGATCTAGTCAAGGATGGCATGACTGCCATTGATGTAGGGGCAAACCTTGGTTATTTCTCCATACTTCTGGCAGATCTGGTCGGTCCGGATGGCAAGGTCTTCATAGCAGAACCCAACCCGAACCTGATGTCCCTGCTTGACCAGTCCATACGAATAAATGGATATGAAAACCGTGTGGAACTGGTTTCTGATGCAATAACTGCGGAGTCAGGAAAAGAACTGACCCTGGAAATTCCCAAAAATTTCCCTCAGAACGGCACAATACACTGGGACGGGGATGACAATAGCACCTCGGTTCATGTGCGGACCAAAACACTTGACGAGGTTGTCGGGGATCGGCCTGTCGATTTCATCAAGATCGATGTCGAAGGAAGCGAACAGGCCGTATGGACGGGAATGCAGGGCATCCTTGGTCGTGGCAAACCCCTTTCGATCATTCTGGAATTCAATCCCGGCCGTTATGATGACCCAATGACTTTCCTGAACAACTTTCTGCAGTCCGGGTTTGCCCTGTCGCAGATCAAGGCTAAAGGCAGGGTGCCCGTCACCCCCGAGGCCGTAATGGAAGACCCAAGGCACATTGACCGGATGCTGGTCCTTTCCAGATAGTATTAGGGCTCTGTTAGGGCTTGGATAACAGAACGAACTACATAGCTGTTTATGATGAGCATGATGAAGTCTGTCTTTTCCGATGCCGCATAGTCTGCCTGCGAGCCTTTGATCGAGGAAATCCGTTCAAAAAGGGGAAGGCTCCACCGAAGAACCTTCGACGGACGACCTCCGCGATTTTTTCTGGCGCCATCAGAACGGTGCGAAATGACGCGCCCTGTCACCTGAGTTTGGTCCTTGGTGGAGTGCCACACAACTGTTCATTCGCTGGTCGAGGCTTAAGGAATGGCGGGCCGTCGCAACCCGATACGAGAAGACAGTCGCATCTTTCCCCTCCGTCATCCCCATCGTTGCTACAGCAGATTATGCCAAGACCTAACAGGCCCTAGCAGCCTGTCGGGTTGGGGTACCCTGTGAAGGGGTAAGGCTGTAGAGTGTCGCGATGAGCCGCTTCATCCCGTTTGACCGATCCCAGCCGTATCT
>NZ_NOXG01000016.1:0-60607 GCF_003207955.1 Novacetimonas pomaceti | reverse complement strand
AGCAGAATATCGTCAATATTCCAGATCGGGCTCCTGTGGGATGACTGAATTCTACAAAATGACCCGAAATTGCCTCAAGTGTGAGAAATCCGCGTCGATCCCGCGATCCGACGGCGGCGTGCCAAGGTCGGCCGAACGCATCATGCCGCTGATCGATCCGTTCAGGGCGCCCCCGCCACCACCGATGGCGATGTCATTCGCCATGCCCGGGGACATCGGCGGACCCTGCGGCGGCACCATCGCATGGCGCACCGCCTGTCCGCGCGTGGCGGTGGCCGAATGTCCCTCCGCCTTGGCAAGGCGCTGGCGCAGGGCGCTGATCTGTCCCGACATTTCGCGCCGCATTTCCAGCATTTCACGCTGCAGGGCCTGGATCTGGGCATCCTCGGCGGATGCCGCGTGGGCGTGCTGGACCGGCACGACACTCCATAACGCAGAAGAAGTCAGAAACAGCGAAACCACGGACCGGCGAATCATCTGGATCATTCCGTAAATGAAAGATGATTGTGATGTAGTGCGCGTTTACTTTTTTGTGTGTTATGTTTCCAAGACAGTTTCGTTACCGTTTTATGACATCAACGGGCATGAAAAAACCTGCCCGGAAACGGGCAGGTTTATCGCGATTATTTCCCGGCGACATTACATCGGCGGTATTTTATTTCGCATTGTCCCACTGTTGCAGGATATCGGTCTTTACATTCGCGGGAACCGGGACGTAATCCAGACGATATGCCGTCTTGTCCCCCGCCTGCAGCGCATGGCCAAAGAATTTGCGCACCGCCGCGCCATGTTCCGTGCCGCTGACCGGCACATAGACCAGCACATAGGTGGGCGAGACGATGGGCCACGCGCCCTCGCCCGACGTATCGATCAGGTCAACCGCGAAATGCGACGCGTCCTTCCAGTCGGCGGCTTCGGCCGCGCGGCTGAAACTGTCCAGTCCGGGGGCGACATACGCGCCGCTGTGGTTCTTCAGCTTTACCGTCGCCATGTGGGTGTTGGCGGCGAAGGCGTATTCCACGTACCCGATCGCGCCTTCGGTATTGCGCACCGATGCCGCCACGCCGTCATTGCCACGCGCGCCGATCCCGCCGGGCCACGCGATGGAGGCACCAGCCCCCTGTCCCGTTTTCCATTCCGGCGAAACCCGCGCGAGATAGGCGGTAAAGACCGCCGTCGTGCCCGACCCGTCCGCGCGATGCACAGTGGCGATGGCGGTGTCAGGCAGGCTCAGCCCCGGATTGCAGGCCACGATCTTCGGGTCGTTCCACTGCGTGATTTCACCGCGATAGATGGCCGCCAGCGTCGGGCCATCCAGCTGCAGCTTGCCCGGTGCGATGCCCGGCACGTTGACGACCGGCACGATGCCGCCCATCACCGTGGGGAACTGGAACAGGTGCGCGGCCTCCAGCTTCTGCGTGTCCATCGGCACGTCGGAGGCGCCGAAATCCACCGTCCTGGCAAGGATCTGGTTCTGCCCCGCGCTGGATCCGACGGTCTGGTAATTCAGGCTGATACCGATCGCGCCACGACTTTCCGCGCCCCACGCGCCATAGATGGGCGCGGCAAAGCTGGAACCGGCCCCCGTGATGTCGGCGGCATGCGCCATGACAGGGACGGCGGTCGCCAGCAGCGCGCATGTCAGGAATCGGACAGGAAAAGACATAATACTTGTGTTCCCCAATACAACAACCGGATACCGAGTGAATATCCAGCGAACGCAGGTGAATATAATGGTGAAATGAAGGAACAGGATTATATCTGCGTGACAGTTTCATGACACTATTATGACAGTCCCGGGCGGCATGGCCCCAGGGACCGGGCCAAAACATCCTGTATCCATAAGAAAGTTTCTGGTGAAGCTTTTATCTAAAAAGCTTCGAAAGGACGCCGCCTTTTCAGATAAAAAGGCGGCACCCAAAAGCTTTTAATACTTTTTTCTCAATGACCCGGTTTCAAACAGGCCTTACAGCCCCTGGTCCGCGATACCGCCGCGCGGGCGCATGACCGGCAGGATGCGGCCCGTGGCGGCGTAATAGACGCGTTCGCAGATATTGGTGGCGTGATCGCCAATGCGCTCCAGGTTCTTGGCGACAAACAGCAGATGGGTGCAGGGCCCGATGTTGCGCGGGTCTTCCATCATGTAGGTCACAAGTTCGCGGAACATGGAGACATAGAGTTCATCGACCGCCATGTCCGACTGCCACACGCTGCGCGCCAGTTCGGAATCGCGCCGGTCCATGGCGTCGATGGTGCGACGCAGGTTTTCCTGTACCATCCGTCCCATGCTGAACAGCCCCGTCATGGAAACGGGATAGGACAGAAGCTCGCTGCGCAGGGCACGGCGCGCGATCGACGTGGCGCAGTCGCCGATGCGTTCAAGGTCGCCCGAAATCTTCAGCGCCGCCACCACCTCGCGCAGGTCGCCCGCCATGGGCGCGCGCAGCGCAAGCAGCCGGATCACCAGTGCCTCCGTCTGGCGTTCAAGGTCGTCAACCTTGGGGTCCAGTTCGGGAACCTCCAGCGCCGCGACCTCGTCATGGTCGGCGACGGCGGCAATCGCCTGCGCCGTCTGGCGTTCCACAAGGCCGCCCATCTGGCTGATGAGGGAGCGCAGATGTTCCAGCTCCTGCTCGTAACTCTGGACCGTATGTGCTGATTCGTGCGGCATCATCAAGGGTTCCTGTCTCAGCCGAAGCGGCCGGTGATGTAGTCCTGCGTCTGCTTTTCCCGTGGCGCGGTGAACATCTGGTCGGCGCTGTCGACCTCCACAAGCCGGCCCATGTAGAAAAAGGCCACGCGATCGGCGCAGCGCGCCGCCTGCTGGAGGTTGTGCGTCACGATGGCGATGGAAAACTCACGCTTGAGCTCGTCCAGAAGCTCCTCGATCCGGGCGGTGGAGACGGGGTCAAGCGCGCTGGTCGGTTCATCGAGCAGGATGACCTCCGGCCGGGTGGCGATGGTGCGCGCGATGCACAGGCGCTGCTGCTGCCCGCCCGACAGGGCGCCGGCCGACGCGCCAAGGCGGTCCTTGACCTCCGGCCACAGGGCGACGCGGCGCAGCACGTCCTCCACCCGCTGGTCCATTTCCGCGCGGGAGATGCGTTCATGCAGCCGCACGCCAAAGGCGATGTTGTCGTATATGGACATCGGAAACGGCGTCGGTTTCTGGAACACCATGCCGACGCGCGAACGCAGGACATTCACGTCCACGCCCGGCGCGATGATGTTGCGCCCGTCGAAAATGACCTCCCCCGTGGCGCGCTGCCCCGGATAGAGGTCATACATGCGGTTGAGCACCCGCAGCAGCGTCGATTTGCCGCAGCCCGACGGGCCGATCATGCCCGTGACCTGGCGGACGGGAAAATCCAGCGAGATCCCCTTGAGCGCATGATTCGCGCCATACCAGAAATCGAGGTCGCGTATGGACAGGGCGGGGTCGGCCGTGACCTTTGGGGCAACGTCCGCGATGACAGTCATGTTCATTATCGTGCAGATCCATTACGCAGAAGCCACCAGCGGGCGAGGATGCTGGTCGCAAGAACAGCAGCGGTAATCAGCAGCGCGCCGGTCCACGCCATCTGCACCCAGTCGTCATAGGCCGATCCCGCGTACTGGTAGATCGTGACGGGAAGGCTTGCCATCGGGGCGTTCAGGCTGGTGGACCAGTTCAGGTTGCCGAGGGAGGTAAACAGCAGGGGCGCGGTTTCCCCGGAAATGCGCGCCAGCGCCAGCAGGATGCCGGTCATGATGCCGCCCCGCGCCGCGCGCAGGCAGATGCTGGCGATCACCCGCCATCCCGGCGCGCCCAGCGCATAGGCCGCCTCGCGCATCGCGCGCGGGACAAGGCGCAGCATGTCCTCGGTCGTGCGCACGACGACGGGGATGAACAGGATGGCAAGGGCGAACACGCCCGCCCATCCCGAAAAATGCCCGGCAGGTTCGACAAAGATCAGGTAGACGAACAGGCCGACAAGGATGGAGGGCACCGAAAGCATCATGTCCGACACGAACCGGACCAGCGGGACGATGCGCCCGTCGCGCGAAAACTCCGCCAGGTAGACGCCGGCCATCATGCCGACCGGCGTGCCGATCAGCGCGGCCAGCCCGGTCTGTTCCAGACTGCCGACAATGGCGTTCGCAAGGCCGCCGCCGGTGCCGGGGGCTGCCGTACTGTGCAGGAAGGTGGGCAGCGACAGCCCCCCCACGCCGCGCGCGACCAGCGTCCACAGGATGGAAAACAGCAGGTACAGGACCACGATGGTCGCCCCGCCGCACGCGATGCCGACGGCGCGGTCGACCACGCGGCGACGGATCGCCTGCGCGCCGCCACGCTGCCAGCCGTTGGCGGGCATGGCGGCCGGACCCGCCGCAGCCACTCCGGGGAGGGATGTTTCAGCCGGCATTGGCCGTGCCCTTTCCTTATTCCGCCGCGCCGCGCCGCAGGAAAATGCGCGAGCAGGCCAGCGTGATGAACGAGATGATCATCAGGATCGCGCCCAGCGCCAGCAGCGCCGACAGCTTGAGGCTTCCGGCGGGGCTTTCGGGGAATTCCAGCGCGATCAGCGACGCGATCGTGTTGCCCGGCGCGAACAGCGACCATCCCATGTGGTTGGCGTTGCCGATGACGAAGGTGACGGCCATCGTCTCGCCCAGCGCGCGGCCGGTGCCCAGCATGATGCCGCCCATGACCGCCTGTCGCGACCATGGCATCACCACCTTGCGCATGACCTCCCACCGGGTCGCGCCCAGTCCGAAGGCGCTTTCCTTCAGCACGGCGGGGATGGAGACGAAGACATCCGTCATCACCGAACAGATGAACGGCGTCACCATCAGCGCCAGCACCACGCCCCCCGTCAGCAGCCCGGTGCCATAGGGCGCGCCACTGAACAGCAGCCCGATCCCCGGCACATGGCCCAGCAGGTGCTTTGTCGCGGGTTCGACATGGTGCGCCATGAACGGCACGACGATGAAAAAGCCCCACATGCCAAAGATGATTGACGGCACGGCGGCAAGAAGCTGCACGGCGGTTTCGATCACCCGCGCCAGCGCCGGGGGCGCCATTTCCACCAGCCAGAAGGCCACGCCAAACGCGAACGGCACGGCAAAGACAAGGGCGACCAGCGTGGTCACCAGCGTGCCGAAGATGGAGGTCGCGGCGCCGAAATGCTGCGAAACGGGGTTCCATGCCGTGCTGGTGAGGAAGCCCGGCCCGAAACTGGCGAGCGCGCGCCATCCCCCCGCGACAAGGACGATCACGATCCCCGCCATCACCAGAAGGATGGACCATCCCGCCATGCGCGCCAGCAGGCGGAACACGACATCGCCCCGGCCACCGGGCACGACCCTGTCGCGCGCGGGAGTATCCGAAGCTGTCAGTGGGGGCATGTATTGCGCCATGTCTTTTCCTGATATGCGTAACGCAGGGTCAGGGTTAGACAACATCAGGCCACAGGATCAATAATAATCCGGAAATGCATGTGTGAAGTTTTTATGACAGGACGCATTTTTACTGTCATAAAAACTTCATTTATTTCCCACCACCCGCGACATGACGGACATGCCATCCCGGCCTGAAATAACCCGCTGTCGGAAAAGTAATAAAAGTTTTTGGGTGCAGACTTTTTCCAAAAAGTATGCGTTCTTTCAAAGCTTTTTGAAAAAAGCTTCACCAAAAACTTTTTCAGTAAATGAATGATGCCTCAGCCCGGCGCGTCAAGCAGCGCACGCACGAGATACAGGCACGACATCGCGGCCTGCATGTCGGATGCCGCCTGCGGGGCGGGGTCCATCGCCCGCGCGTGCGCCATCCGGCGTTCGACAAGCGCCAGCGTGTCATGCGCGCGCACGTCGCCACGGCCCCACCGATGCAGGAACACCGCCAGCGCCTGCCGGGCGGCGGGTGGTATCCGGTCGCGGCGGGCGATATCGCGCAGGACGATGACACTCAGCCCCAGCGTCATCGCGCGCAGCTGCGCGCGCATGTATGCCTCCACCCTGTCGGGCGGGATGCCGGCGGAATTGCGCAATATGCGCACAAGGCTGCCCGCGCAGGCCGCCAGCCACTGGTGCGGCGACGTGCGCGCCCGCGCGCCGCCCAGGTCACGCAGCCGCCGCGCCGTCCATGCCGCCGTGCGCCGCATGTGGGAATCAACGCGGAAAGGCACGATGGCGCGATAGGTCAGGATCGCGAACAGGATGCTGCACAAGAAGGCCATCGTCCCGTTCAGGAACGCCACCTCGTCAATGCGTCCCTGGTTCATCGGCCCGATCAGCACCGGCAGGAACATGTTGAACGAAAATGCATATCCCGCCGTCGTCGCGTTGCGCGCCGCAAGGCCACCGATGGTCATGGGCACCAGCAGCGCCATCACCAGCATTTCCGGCGCGGTGATGGCGGGAATGACCCAGAACGCCATCGCGGTCGCGATCATGGCACACCACAACGCCCCCTTGAAAAAGGGCATGCCCGCGATGACCGGGTTTTCGCGCGTGGCCAGAAGGCCGTACACCAGCGCGAGGAAGGAAATGAAGGCCGGTCCCTGCGGCCAGGCCGTTACCTCCCACACCAGCCACGCGCCAATGATCGCGCAGCACGCCCGCGCCCCGTTCTCCACCGCCTCCAGCGCGTGGCGGCGTGAGATGACGCGAAAGCGGAAATGGTCGTGGCGTACCGGATTGTCGCTGGCAAGGATCCGCGACAGGGCGTTTCCCACCTCCTCCAGCAGTTCGGCGAACAGGGCGGCCATGGCCGGATCGGCCGCCACCGCCTGCCGGTCGCGCCATGCCCGCCGCAGGCCATCCACCCGCGCGCGCAGCATCGCGGGCTCCGCCGCCCCATCACGCAGCAACGCGCCAAGTTCGCGCACATACGGACGCATCCCCGGCGCATGGGCACGCGCGCCCAGCAATATCGACAGCCCCCGCGCCCGCGCCAGCATGACCAGCATCGCCGCAAGGGCGGCGCGGGCATGGTCGCCGGTCCTGCTGCCGGGTTCAAGCTCCAGCTCGCTGAATTCGACCTGGCTGTTGAACGCCACCAGTTCGCCCAGCGTGCGGCCCATCACGGCGGACGGCACCTCGCCCTCCAGCAGGTCGGCCACCCGCGCGGCCGTGTCACGAAACGCCCGCATCAGCCGCGCATGCAGAAGCTGGCGCGCATGCGGCGCGACGGAGGGCATGAACATCACCGCCAGCGTCGCCTCGCACACCACGCCAAGGATGATGTAGCTGGTGCGCGCGACGCTGATGTCGAACACATGGTCGGGTTCAAGGATCGCGCCCGTCGCGATGATGGCCGAGGTAAACCCCGTCAGCACAAGGCCATAGGCACGGTAATTGTCCAGCAGCGTCGCCCCGGCGCAGCACAGCCCGATCCAGATCGCCAGCGCGCAGAAAAACAGGCCCGACGCCTGCGGGAACGCCGCGATCAGCGTCATGGCCGCGACCGATCCCAGCAGCGTGCCCGCCACGCGCCAGCGCGCCTTCGCCAGGCTTTCCCCGCGCGAGGACTGCGCCACCACCCACACCGTCAGCGGCGCCCACTGGGGGGAGTCGAGTTCCATCCACATGGCGATCAGCAGCGAAAGGATCGCCGCCAGCGCGGTGCGCACCGCAAAGGCGAAATCCGCCAGCGTCGGCGCGTACAGCCACGAAAGCCGCCGCAGCACATGCGGCATGGCGGGGGGCGTGGCGTCATGTGGGCGGGCGTGCGCTGTCATCACGGCCCCGACCATGCGAAGCACCCCCGCGCGGGTCCAATCGTTTGTTCTGATGACGTGATAAAGGCCGTTTATGACGGGATGGGATGGGGGCACCCCGGTCAGGGTGCTTTTTCCGGGATGTCCTGAAAATTCCGGGGAAGTTTCTGGTGGAGGTTCTTGCAGGAAGCTTCGGAAGATGCATCCTTTTTGAAAAAAGGCTGCACCCAAAAACTTTTATTACCATCAATAAGTTGTTTTCGGGCACGCTTGCGGACTGGCGCGATGCGAAGATGTGATGATCCGCGTCCGGCGCGCGATGTTACGGATGGCGGCAGTGATGGCACGTGGAAAGTAAAGTCCTTTGTCCTGTTGGTTGCGGGTTACGTTCGCGGTGTTCGCGCTCCCTGTCCTGGCCTGTTCCCCCCTTTCCGCGCAGAGCGTCCCCAGCGTGAACCTGTCCGGCGTGGTAATCCGGCCCTATGCCACGGACCAGCTGGACGTGGGCGGATTTGCCGGGTCGGCCCCCACGCCTATGGGCACGGGGGCGCGTGGCGCGCGCCTGCGCAACGGCGTGCGGGTCACGATCCACAATCAGGTGGAAATCGGCGCGATATGGGATTTCGGCCCCGCCCCCAACGGGCAGATGCGCCTGTTCGAGGGACAGGTATCGTATGTGGGGCTTAAACATTTCGTCTTTACGGCGGGGATTTTCAAACCCAGCTTCGGCCTTGAATCCATGCAGGCGCAGGGCGACACGATCTTTGTCGAACGTTCCAGCATTTCCACGATAACGCGTAATCTGGCGACGGGCATCGAACGTCAGGCCGTGCAGGCCGAAACCTATGGCAGGCGTTACCATTTCGCCATTTCGGCCACGGCGGGCACGGCAGGTCCCGGCGATAACGGCAACCAGCGCGGCATGGCGTTCCGCCTGGTGGGCCTGCCGGTCAGGACGCGTTCCCTGCTGGTGCATCTGGGCATTTCGGGGGAATGGGTGTTCCGCCCGGCCTCCGTCCCCGGCGAAAGCCCGGCACTGTCCTTTGGCGACAGTCCCGAAATCAATCCCGGCACCGTGTCGCAGTACCTCCATACCGGGCAGGTCCGCGCCGACAGCGCCGGGGCCTTCGGGGCGGAGGCCGCCGTGGCGTGGAAAAGGCTGCTGTTCCAGGGGGAAGGATACGACATCCACGTCAACAGCCGCGCGAACGGCGCGGGTTACGGGCGGCAGCTGGACTTCCATGGCTGGTACGGCGATCTTGCCTATACCATCAACGGGCGTCCGCGCGCGTGGAAGGGACGTTCGGCGGCGTTCTCCTCGCCTTCATGCGACACGACGCAGCATGTGCTGTGCCACGGGTACGGCGTGCTGGAGGTCGCGGCACGGTATTCGCAGGCGGACCTGCAATCCGCGCCCGTTTATGGCGGCGACCAGAAAACCGTGTCGCTGGGGGTCAACTGGTGGCCCACCGACATCATCCGCATGACGCTGCAATACGAATACGGGCGCATCGCGGGCGGGCGGGACCCGGAACATTTCCATGGCGTCATGTCGCTGTTCCAGGTCAAATTCTGACCATTCCCGCATCGCGTTCCGGGAAATCGTATGACGGGGGCACGATCTTTCGAAATGACGTTTCGCGGCCCGGCGCCATGTCCCGGCGCGTGGGCTTTTGCGATTACCCTGATGACGCGGGATGAACAGGTAAAACGTCATGTTCCCATTACAGGCATGGCGAGGTTCACATGCATGTGGATAAAATAATAACGGGGAAACTTTTCAGGTATCCACCGCGATGAATACATAAGATGTGTCAGGCCGGGATGTTTCCAAAAATGTGGCATATACGCCCAGATAGTGTCCATAGTGTAATGGTATGTAACAGCCCTGTATTGATGTACAGTCATGACAGGAAACCAAAGACATCACGAAATCCCGGCCGTGCATTCAGTAATTGCGTATTGCGGCACCTGGCATTATTATCACCGTAACGGTTGAAGTTTTTCTATATCTTTTATGTGAATGGTGAAAAATTGGACAAAAAAATCATTCAGAACTCTGAAATCATGTCGATGACAACCGATATCGTTTCAGCGTACATGGCCAATAACAGCCTGCCGCCCGAACGCGTGCCGGAACTGATCCGCAATGTCTTTGACGCGCTGGGCCGCACCGGCACCACCGCCGGGGAAAAGGCCGAACCCCCGCAGCCCGCCGTGCCGATCAAGAAATCCGTCTTTCCTGACTACATCATCTGCCTTGAGGACGGAAAGAAGCTCAAGATGCTCAAGCGGCATCTGGACCGCGCCTATGGCATGACCCCGGACCAGTATCGTGAAAAGTGGGGACTGCCGCCCCATTATCCGATGACGGCCCCCAATTACGCCGCGAAACGTTCCGCCCTTGCGCAGCAGAGCGGTCTGGGGCGCAACATTACCGCCAGGACCGCGCCCATGGAAAAAAGCCCCGTGGAGAAAAGCCCCGTGGAGAAAAGCGAGGAACCGAAGTCGAAATCACGTGGCCGCCGCAGGAAAAACGCGCAGGACTGAGACCATCCCCCGCCGCGTCGCCGCGCGGGCCACGATGACGCCAGCGCGCGGCGAAAAGGCATGACAGGGGGAAAAATTGCGGCGGGAAATGGCAGCGGCCCGGGCCGCATGGACAGCGGTCGCGCCAAGGCATCGCATTCGCCCGGTCGCATGCACGCGCATCCTGTCCGCATCCCATGCCTGCCCTGTTTTCGCGCCATGCGCGCAAAGGATCCCCGGCAGGGCCTCTTCCGCTCAGGGGGCCGGGAACAGCTGCCCGCCCAGAAGCCTGCGCTCATGCTCCGTCAGGGCATCGGCCAGCGTGTAATGATCCAGCACCGCCATGAAATTGCCCAGTGCCTCGTCCAGCACCCCGCGCAGGAAACAGCCACCGACCAGCAGGCATGGTTTTGACCCGTCCGCCGGCGGGGGCTGCATGCAGGCGACAAGGCCGATATCTTCCTCGGTATAGCGCACGATGTCGCCCAGCCGGATTTCCGCCGCCGGGCGGCCAAGGCGCAATCCCCCCTTGCGCCCGCGACTGGTCTCGATAAAGCCGCCGCGCCCCAGCCGGTGGATGATCTTCACCAGATGGTTTTCCGAAATGCCATAGGCCTGCGCGATCTCGTGGATGGAGGTCAGGCGGTCCGTATGGAGCCCCAGATAAATCATTGTTCTAAGGGCATAGTCGGTATGCAGGGTCAGACGCATCCGCGGTAGGTATCCCAAGATTGACATCCTTTGCCAGCGATATAAAAGATGTGCGGATTACACATCTTAAAACGGAGTTCCGCATGGCAAGCCCACTTGATGACAGGACCCGCGCGATCATCAGCGCCTGCGTCCCTGCGCTGCAGGCCCATGGCCTTGCCATCACGACGGAAATGTATCGCCGCCTGCTGTCCAATGCGGACATTCGCGGCCTGTTCAACATGTCGCACCAGCGCGACGGGGAACAGCCACGCGCGCTGGCGCTGGCGGTGCTGGCCTATGCGCGCAACATCGACAATCCCGGCGCGCTGTCGGCCATGGTGGAACGGATCGCGCAAAAGCATGCCGGCCTGAACATCCTGCCGCAGCATTACCCCTATGTGGCCGAGGCCCTGCTGGGCGCGATCGCGCACGTGCTGGGCGACGCCGCAACGCCCGAGATCATGGAGGCATGGGGCAAGGCTTACTGGTTCCTGGCCGAAATCCTGATCGGGCGGGAGGAACAGATTTACGTCGCCCACGCGGCGGCCCCCGGCGGATGGGTCGGCTGGCGCGCGTTCCGCGTCAGCGCCCGCCGGGCCGAAAGCGCGGACGTGACCTCCTTCGAACTGGTGCCGCAGGATGGCGGCCCGGTGATGCGCCACGTGCCGGGGCAGTATCTCGGCTTTCGCCTCGACGTGCCGGGAACGGGGGAGGAATGCCGCAATTACAGCATCTCTTCCGCGCCCGATGACCGGCATTACCGCATCAGCGTGCGCCGCATCGACAAGGGCGTCGTCTCCGACTGGCTGCATGACAGCGTGGCAGTGGGAACCGTCGTGCAGGTTTCCGCCCCGGCGGGCGATTTCACGCTGGACAGCCCGCCACAGGATCCGATCGTCTTCCTCAGCGCGGGCGTGGGCCTGACGCCGTTCATTTCCATGCTTGGCGCGCTGGACGCGGCGGGAACGACGGGGGCGGCGACGCCAGTGCGCTACATCCACGGCACGCGCGGCCCGAAGGCGGAGACATTTGGCGATTATATCCGCGACCTTGCCGCGCGCGGGCGGATCCGCGCGGACATCTTCTACAGCCGCGAGGCCCCGCAGGCGGGATCGGCCCCGGCGGGCGTGACGTGGCATGACGGGCGCATCACGCCGCAATGGCTGAAGGGCCAGATCGATCCGCGCGCGACCTGTTACATATGCGGCCCCGACGGCTTCATGCGCGACATGATCGCCACGCTGAAGGAAGCCGGCGTGCCCGAGGCACGGATCCGGTACGAATTCTTCGGCCCCGCCGCCGACGCGGCGCTGGCGGGATGACGGATGCGCCCGTGATACGGACCAGGCGGGTTTACGACCCGCCCGGTCCCGACGACGGCCGGCGCGTGCTGGTCGATCGCCTGTGGCCGCGTGGCATCAGCCATGAACGCGCGGACCTGACGCTGTGGCTGAAGGACATCGCGCCCAGCACGGAACTGCGCAAATGGTTTGGCCACGACCCGGCCCGGTGGGAGGAATTCCGCGCCCGCTATGTCGCGGAACTGCGCGCCAGTCCCGACGCCGTGCGCCAGATCCTCTCCCTGCCCGGGCGGGGGCCGATCACCCTGCTGTATGGCGCGCGCGACACCCGCCATAACGAGGCGGTCGTCCTGGCGGATTACCTGCGCGGGCTGGAAGGCACGGGGACGCCATGATGACGTCGCGCGCTGCCCATGCATGCCTGTCACGCGGGCGGGACGCCCGGACCGGCGGGGTTGTCTGCGGGTAACGACAATGGGATCATGCGCGCGTCCCTGCCGGAGTTCGCCTGATGCCAAAGCCCCCCGTCCCGCCAACATTCACGCGGTCAGATTTCACGCAGGCCGATTTCGTGCGGGTGCGCGGGGCGCGGGAACACAACCTGCGCGATGTCAGCATCGACGTGCCGCGCAACACCATGGTCGTGTTCACCGGCGTGTCGGGATCGGGCAAGTCCTCGCTGGCGTTCGGCACGCTGTATGCGGAGGCGCAGCGCCGCTACCTTGAATCCGTCTCCCCCTATGCCCGGCGGCTGTTCCAGCAGATGCCGGTGCCCGATGTCGATACGGTCGATGGCCTGCCCCCCGCCATCGCCCTGCAACAGCAGCGCGGCGGCAGTTCGGGGCGTTCGTCGGTCGGCAGCATCACCACGCTGTCGAACCTGCTGCGGATGCTGTATTCGCGGGCCGGGACCTATCCCCCCGGCCTTGCGCGGCTGGAGGCGGAATCCTTCTCCCCCAACACGCCCATGGGGGCATGCCCGCGATGCCACGGGCTGGGCCGCGTGCACGAGGCGACCGAGGCCACGATGGTTCCCGACGACAGCCTGTCGATCCGCGAACGCGCCGTCGCCGCATGGCCCACCGCGTGGCAGGGACAGAACCTGCGCGACATCCTGATCACCATGGGCATCGACGTGGACTGCCCATGGCGCGACCTGCCGCGCAAGACACGCGACTGGATCCTGTTCACCGACGAAACCCCCACCGTCCCGGTCTATCCCGGCCTGACGCATGCGCAGGTGCAGGCCGCGATCGCCAGCGGGGTGGAACCCGCCTATCAGGGGACGTTCACCGGCGCGCGGCGTTACGTCACCCAGACATTCGCCAATTCGCAGAGTACCAACATGCGCAACCGGGCGGCGTCGTTCATGATTTCCACCGACTGTCCCGTCTGCCATGGACAGCGCCTGAACCCCGACGCCCTGCGCGTCACCTTCGCGGGAATGAACATCGCGACCATGGGCGCGCTGCCGCTGGGCCGGATCGCCGGGGTGCTGTCGGCGGTGGCGGACGCACCCGGCACCCCCGACGACGACGCCATCGCGATCGCCGCGCGGCGCATCGCCGCCGACATGATCGCGCGCATCGACGTGCTGGCGCGGCTGGGGCTGGGATACCTGCAGATGGATCGCGGGGTGCAGACCCTCTCGCCCGGCGAATACCAGCGACTGCGCCTTGGCACGCAGATCCATTCCAGCCTGTTCGGCGTGGTCTATGTTCTGGACGAACCGTCATCGGGGCTGCACCCGGCGGATACGCAGGCGCTGCTTGCCGCGCTGGAGAAGCTGTGCGCGGCGGGCAATTCGCTGTTCCTTGTCGAACACAACCTCGACGTCATCCGCCATGCCGCATGGATCGTCGATGTCGGGCCGGACGCGGGGGAACGTGGCGGGGAAATCGTGTATTGCGGACCGCCGGCGGGACTGCGCGATGTCGCGGCGTCGCGCACGCGCGGATACCTGTTCGCCACGTCGCGGGCCATTACCCGCACGCCGCGTGCGCCACAGGGGTGGCTGCGGCTGGATGATGTGCGGTGGAACAACCTCGACGGGCTGGACGTGGCCTTTCCGCTGGGGGCGTTCACCTCCGTCACCGGGATATCGGGATCGGGCAAGTCGTCGCTGGTCAGCCACGCGCTGACGCTCATCGTGGCGCGCGCGCTGGGCCAGGCCCTGCCCGTGGCGGACGAGGAGGAGGACGCGGACGCGCCGCCTGCCCCGCAGGCCGAAATCCGCCAGCCCGAGGGACGCGTGGTGTCCGGGCTGGAGGGGATCGGCCGGCTGGTGGTGATCGACCAGAAGCCCATCGGCCGCACCCCGCGTTCCAACCTTGCGACCTATACCGGCCTGTTCGACACCGTGCGCAGGCTTTATGCCCGCACCGACCTTGCCCGCGCGCGCAGGTACGATGCCGGGTGGTTTTCCTTCAACCTTGCCAAGGGACGCTGTCCGCGCTGCCAGGGGGCGGGGTCGGTGATGGTCGAACTGCTGTTCCTGCCCAGCGTCCATGCCCCGTGCCCCACCTGCCACGGCGCGCGTTACCGGCCGGAGGTGCTGGAAGTCACGTACCACGACCGCTCCATCGCCGACCTGCTGGCGATGAATGTCGATCAGGCGCTGGAATTCCTTGCCGACGTGCCCGCCGCCACGGCCGCCCTGTCCACCCTGCAGCGCAGCGGGCTGGGCCACCTGCGGCTGGGCCAGCCCGCGACCGAACTGTCGGGGGGCGAGGCACAGCGGATCAAGCTTGCCACCGAACTGCACAGGCAGCGCAGGGGCCATACGCTGTACGTGCTGGACGAACCGACGACCGGGCTGCACCCGGCGGACGTGGACCGTCTGGCGGCCCACCTGCATGAACTGGTGGACCAGGGGAATACGGTGATCGTGGCCGAACATGACATGCGCATGGTCGCGGGCGGCGACTGGGTGATCGACATGGGACCCGGCGCGGGGGAAGACGGCGGCAGGATCGTCGCCGCCGGGACGCCGCGTGACGTGGCGCATGCCCCCGGCAGCGCCACGGCCCCGTTTCTTGCGCAATATGTTGGATAGACATTTGATAAAAAGTTTTCTGGCATCGCCTTTTTTCAAAAGGGCAGCGTTTCCTGAAGCTTTTTGCAAAAAGCTTCACCAAAAACTTCTTTAACCCTTTATGGTGTGGAATGTTTCCCGCCTTTTCCTGACCTGACTGACATGCCGTGTTCCTGCGCCAGCTGACCTACCTGATCGCCCTTGACCGCTTCCGCCATTTTTCGCGGGCGGCGGAACATTGCGGCGTCTCGCAGCCCGCGCTGTCGGCGGGGATCCGGCAGCTTGAAAACGAACTCGGCGTATCGGTCATCCAGCGCAACCGCCGTTTCCTCGGCCTGACGGCAGAGGGACAGCGCGTTCTGGCATGGGCCAAGCAGACGCTCGCCGCCCTTGACGGCCTGAAGCAGGAGGCCGCGTTCGCGCAGGACGTGTCGGGCGGGTCACTGTCGATCGGGGTGATGCCGCCCGCGCTGCTTGGCATCCCGCTGCTAATGGAAAGCTTCCGCGCCGCCATCCCCAGCCTGCATCAGGAAGTGCGCTCGGCCGCGGCGGGTGACATCGCGCGGATGCTGCGTGAACATCAGGTGCATCTGGGCGTCACCTATCTGGACCAGATCCCCCCGGGCGATGCGTTCGAGGTACGCCCCCTTTACGCCGAACAGTACGTGCTGGCCGGCGCGACGTCCGCCCCCGTCCCGACCGGCAAGCATTGTGGCTGGGCGGAGGTCGCGTCCATCCCGCTGTGCCTTTTCACGCGCAACCTGCGCTGCCGGCAGATCATTGACGCCGGTTTCCGCGACGCGGGCGTAACGCCCACCATCATGGTGGAAACGGATTCCATCAGCCTGCTGCATTCCGAACTGCGCGCCGGACGGCTGTGCAGCATCCTGCCAGTCGCCGCCCTGCCCGAAACGGTGGGCGGCGCGGGGCTGCGGACCTGTCCCATCGTGCCCTGCCCCGCGCCACAGGTGGGCGTCGTGCGCCTGCGCCAGCCCAATCCCTCCGCCGTGCTGGCACGGATATGGGAGGTCTGCACCCACCTGCGCGCGGACGACATCTTCCACGTCTGAAAAGACGTTTCAGGAAAACACCATCCACTCACCTGCAGAACTCCTGAAAATCCACACTCAATGGGCTAAACTGCCCACGTGAACCGTCCCGGACAATGCTTACCCATGCCAGCCCCAAACTTTTTTCATGATGGCGGATGTGTCGTGGATGCCCCGGAAAAATCATCGGGATTCAGGAAAGTTTCAGGGACAATTCGACATCTCCGTCAAAAGGCAACGAAAGATAGCCCGCGGACGCGCATCGCACGCGCGCCAGGTATTCGGGGCTGTAATCGGCATTATCCGCGACGACCATGGCGCCGGGGCGCAGCCTGCCTTCCAGCAGGGCGAGGATATCGGGATAGAGCGGCTTTGCCCCGTCAAGCAGCACGAGGTCGATGCTGTCCGGCAGGTCGGTGGCAAGCGTGTCCAGCGCATCCCCCGCGCGGACTTCCACAAGGTCGGCCAGCCCCGCCTCGGCAAGGTGCTGGCGGGCGCGTGCGATCTTGGAAGGTTCGAATTCGGTGGTAATCAGCCTGCCGCCGCCATTGTCGCGCAGGGCGGCGGCAAGATGGATGGCCGAAATGCCGAAGGATGTTCCGAATTCGACAATGTTTCGCGCCTGCATGGCGCGCGCCAGCATGTAAAGCAGCGTCCCCGTCCCGCGCGAGACGGGAAGCCAGAGATCCTTCGCCAGACCATAGAATTTCAGGTAATCGGCCCTGCTGCCGACCAGGCGCCGCAGTTCCTCGCGCGGCAGTTCGGACAGGACAGGGCTTGATGCCTCATCCGCCTCGACGAACAGGCGCGCCAGCAATGGCGCGACGGGTGCGGCAAGCAGGGTCGGGGCGGTATCGGTCGGGGGCGTGTCAGGGGTCATGACGTGATCCTTGCTCAATGTCGGATGCGGGGAATGTCCGCCGGTCTTGCGTGTCCCTGAAAATACGATTAATCCATCGCGTTTCCTATTCGCATTCCCGGAAACGCCATGACCGGTCGCCCCGCCCCGCGGATTTCCGTTCGCAAACAGCCCAGTCAGGCGCGTTCCGCCGGGCTGGTCGCCGCGATTCTCGACGCGGCGGTTCACGTTCTGGCAAAAGAAGGCGCCGCGCGTTTCACGACGGCGCGCGTGGCCGAAAGGGCTGGCGTCAGCATCGGCTCGCTCTATCAGTATTTTCCGAACAAGGCCGCGATCCTGTTCCGCCTCCAGACCGATGAATGGCGGGAGACGACCGGGATGCTGCGCGATATCCTCGAAGATGGTCGCCATCCGCCCCTGCAGCGCCTGCGCAGGCTGGTCCATGCCTTCATCCGTTCGGAATGCGCGGAGGCATCGGTCCGCATGGCGCTCAGCGACGCCGCCCCGCTCTATCGTGATGCGCCGGAGGCGGCCGGGGTGCGACAGGCGGCGGATTGCATCATCGCGCGTTTCATGCGCGAGGCCCTTCCCGACGTGCCGGATGCCACGCGCGACCTGGCGGGGGAACTGATCGCGACGACATTCGGCGCGGTGGGGCGGGAGTTTTCCCAAACGCCCCGTACCGATGCGCAGATCACGGCTTATGCCGACGCCATGGCCGACATGTTCACGGCGTACCTGACGCGCCTCGCCAAGGGAATGGAACCCCGCCCCTGACAGGTCATCAAGTCCAAAAGTTTTTGGTAAAGCTTTTTTCAAAAAGCTTTGAAAGACGTCGCCTTTTTGAAAAAAGACGACACCCGGAAACTTTTGGACTTTTCAGCAACAGGGTATTTCGCCCCTAAAACTGATCGGACAGGGAATAACCCGCCACGACATTGTCGAGCATGGCGTCCAGTCCCTCCCGCAGCAGGGGATCGACCCCATGGGCGACATGGGCGCGGGCGCGTTTCTTGATGCTGTTGGCCACGCGCAGGTTGATGGGCTGCGTCGTGCCTTCGCGCAGGACATCTGCGATGGATACCTGGCGTTCATGGGCCGTGCGCACCAGCTGAAAGGCAACGTGGTTCAGGATGTTGCCGAATTCGAACTGCCCGAAGCGCGAGCGGCAGCGCGTCATTTCGCCCAGTACCTCGATATATCGGTCGATGACCGGCCGCGTGGTGTCCTGACGGAAATACAGCGTGTGGTATTTCGCCGCGCGCGCATGTTCAAGGCGCGCGTCGTGCCATTCGCCCAGCGGCTCGCGCCCGGTTTCGACCATGCCGTGACGCGCCCGCGCGGCCAGGCATGCGGACACGAAATCAGGGTGCCCGGCATCGTCCCATTCCGCCATGTGTGGCGTATCGGCGGCGTGCAGGGCAAAGCGGAAGCGCCGCTGCCCGTCGAGGCCGTACAGGATCGGCGTGCCCCCCCGGCACAGCGGGTCCGTGCCCAGCACCATGACGTGCGACGGATCGTCGCGGCGCATGTGGTGCTGCCATGTCAGCACGTCGAACAGGGTTTCATCCGTGGCGACGCGGTCGATATGGGCGTGGATATGGGCCATGAAGCGCGTCGTCGGCATGCCCGCGACGCGCGGGGCGGCGAAATCCATCCGCCACCACGTGGCTGCCCGCAGCAGGTGAAACGCCAGCGCGTTGCGCAGTTCCAGCAGTTTTTCATCCACGCTGACCTGTTCGCACAGGGCCGAGACCATGCCGAAGCGGTGCGTCAGCTGGCTGATCTGGCGGGTCATCGGCGTCCACGGATTGAAATAGTCAACCAGAACGTCCGGGCGGGAATGCGTCAGGTGCCAGGTGTCGCGGGTGCTGTGGGTTTCGCGCATCGTAAGATCCTTCTTGGCCCCTGGCGGCAGGTCCGTCGGGCAGGGAGGGTCAGCAGGCGGAAGTACGGGACATAACGGTTGATGTGGCCCCCGGACATGCGGGGCGGGTATGGCGTGGCTGATGCGTCCTTCCCGGTGGCAGGAAAGGGACAGGCGTGGGCGCGCGCCACGTGGCGTCGCGGTCGCATCATCGTCCCGGGCATCTGGTTCTTCGCCCTTCGCCGTGCCGCCGGGGCTACCGCGATGGGGGATGTCCGGGCAATGATGTCCCTTATCGTTTATTGATAACAGTTCTCAACAGCAAGTTAAAAATCGGACAGGTCCGTTTTTTCTACATGCCCAAAAATGGCGGCGCATCGGGGCATGCCTGTCCGACATCGGGGCGGGGAACAGGAAATTTCATGATGGATATGCGCGATTCCGCCCCTCGCGGGCAGGGTGGCCTGCCTGCCGCTTATGCCGAAACCATATATAAATCCGCAAATTCATAAATATTTTTGGGGATGTTGCGTCTCGTCATGCGCATTTGTGAAAAAATATATACCATTATACAGGGGAATTCGTCACCATTCCCTGAATGTCACGGAAACTTACACAATATTACTTGGGCGGGGCCTGTCACAGCCCCACCGCCCGTCGCGCCCGGCGCAGGACCAGACGGTCAAGTTCCACGATGGCGCGTCCCGCCACGGACGGATCGGTATGCTTGACGTCAATCAGCGTGACATCCCCCGCCGCCGACAGCGTGTGCATCCCGTCGTCATATGGGGCGAACGCGGGTGGTGGCGTCAGGGGCGGCCCTGCCTCCGCCCCGAAGCGATCAGGGGTCAGCAGCGTGACATGCAGCGGCGTGATCGCCCCGCCATAGGTCCGGGCGCAGTCCTGCGTCGGCAGCACCAGCCCGGTTTCGGTCACGATGGGCGTGCCGCCGGGGCGCGTGCTGCGGATGTCGCGGCGCACCGGGTTGCCCGGATGCGGGTGCCACGGTCCCGTCAGGCGTTCGGCCCACGCGACATGCAGCAGGCTGATGCGGTCGGTCGCACACTGCCCCCACGGGGCGTAAAACAGCCACCATCGCCCGTCATGGAATATGGGCGACGCATCGACAATGGCGCCGGGGAAGCAAAAATCGGCCACGCGTTCCCAGCGATAGGGAAAGTCGATGGCGCGGTACAGATGCTGCTGCCCCGATTTTCCCGATTCCGGCATCATGTAAAGCGTGCCGTCCGTATCATGCACCATCACCGGATAGGACAGATGCCATGGTTCGTTCAGGACCGGGCAGTGTTCAAGCAGCGTCAGGTCGCGGTCGAACACGAACACGTCGATGCGCCCGACCTTGACGCGGTAATCATAGGCCTCGGCAAAGAGGTACAGGCGCCCGTCGCGCCACACGCCAAACGGATCGGCGATGAAACGGAACCGCCCCGGATTGTCCAGCCACGTGACCTCATGCCCCGCCACGCCGCCATCGCGCAGGATCTGCGCCATCGGGGCGTGGACAATGCCGGTGCGCCAGATATCCGTCCGTCCAAGTCCCATGGCTGTCTCCTCTTTCGTCTGTCCGCGCCGCGATGGCCTGCTGGTGATGCGGGATTCTATCACGGATGGCGCGCGGGACCATGGCCGGGACCATTTTGAAACATCCCCTGAATCAGATGGAAGTTTTTGGTGAAGCTTTTTTCAAAAAGCTTCAGAAGAACGCTGCCTTTGTGAAAAATGCAGCACCCCGAAACTTTTTGCTGTCTTTACGTCAGGCACCTGTTTTCAGACGTTCATTTAACGCCTTGCGTCCCGACAGCATCAGCGCCGTATCGGACTGCGGCGTGTGAATGCGTCCGCACAGCACATCGCGGTAATGCCGTTCCAGCGGATTATCCTGGCTCAGCCCCGGGTTGCCGATGGCCGCGATGGCACGTTCGGTGGCACGGATCGCGTTTTCGGTCATGACGTATTTGGCCAGGTTCGCGTCGGCAAGGTCGAGCGTCCCGCCCTCCTCCCGCGACAGGGCATGCGACAGGACGGCCGCGTTCGACATCAGCAGCGAGTCGATTTCACCCAGCAGCATCTCGAAACGCGGCAGCGTCGCCAGCGGGCGGCCCAGGGCGGAGGGCACGCGTTCATGCAGGAACGACACCAGCCAGTCGCGTCCCGACCGCGCCACCGCGTCATACAGCGCTGCGACAAGGATGGCGTGCCATCGCGCGGTGAAGCTGTCGCCGTCCTTCCACGCATCCGGCGGCCGCAGGTCCACGATCGCGTCGTCGGGCACGGTGACGTTGTCGAAGATGACCGTGTTGCTGCCGGTCGCGCGCATGCCCATCTGGTGCCATGTCGGCTCGATCCGGATGCCCGGCGCGCGCATGTCCACCAGCACCTGCCCGGTGCGGAAGGGATCTTCGTCCGTGCTGACCCATGCCAGCCCCCAGCGCAGGGCGGTCGAGCCGGTGGAATAGATCTTGGTCCCGTCCAGCCGCCACCGCCCCGCCTCCCGCCGCAGGCGCGTCGCGGGCCGCCCGCCGCGCGATGGCGTGCCAAGGTCGGGCTCCACCCGCAGGGCGTTGAGCAGCGCGCCCTCGCGCACAGCACTTTCCCCGACCCTGCGGCGCAGGTCCTCCGGCCATGTGGCGGCAGCGGCGATGGCGGCGTGCTGCAGGTACTGCATCGCCACGATCAGGGCCGTCGACGGGTCGCCACCCGCCAGCGTCGCCACGACGGTGACAAGATCGCGCAACGGCGCCCCACGCCCGCCATGGCCGACGGGAACGCTCAGCCCCAGCAGCCCGGCCTGGTGCAGTTCCGCCAGGTTTTCGGTCGCGATGTCGCCGCTGCGGTCATGGGCGGGGGCACGCGTGGCGAAACGCGCCGCAAGCTGGCGCAGGCGGGCCAGCGTGGAAGCGTCCAGCGTGGAGGGATGCTGCATCGTCATTGTCCTGCGGTGGTGGGGGACGGGGCCCATCCTATGGCATGTCCGCCCGGATTGCATGCGGCGCATTGCACGTGATGCGTCGCAGGGCCGGATCATGGAGGGCCGGCACGGCGCGACACGCCCGTAGCGCGGGTGTGCATTTACAAGGACATGCGTGCTGCGATATCGGAAAAGGGAGAATGGCGCGACGTCCTGAGTGGATTTTTCGCGCCCGCATGCCGGGAGGATTGATTGAGCACCACCACACAGACGCGTCGCCGCACCATCCGTGACGTGGCCAAGGGCGACGTGCCGGGCGTATGGCTGACGGCCTATACCGCCCCCGTGGCGCAGCGGCTCGACCCGCATGTGGATGTCATGCTGGTGGGGGATTCGCTGGGCATGGTGGTCTATGGCCTGCCCAGCACGGTGGGCGTCACGATGGACATGATGATCGCCCATGGCGCGGCGGTTGTCCGTGCCTCGCACCGCGCGCTGGTGGTGGTGGACATGCCGTTCGGCTCCTACCAGGAATCCCCGGCGCAGGCCTTTCGCAATGCCGCGCGCATCATGGCGGAAACCGGCTGCGGCGCGGTCAAGCTGGAGGGCGGGACGGAAATGGCCGAAACGGTGCGTTTCCTGACGCAGCGTGGCGTGCCGGTGTGCGGGCATGTCGGCCTGATGCCGCAGGCGGTCAACACGACCGGCGGTTTCCGCACGCAGGGCCGCGACGCGCAGCAGGCGGCGAAGGTCCGCGCCGACGCCCACGCCATTGCCGAGGCGGGCGCCTTTGCCGTCGTGATCGAGGGCACGGTCGAACCCGTGGCGCGTGAGATTACGACATCGCTGTCCGTGCCGACCATCGGGATCGGCGCGTCCGTCGCCTGCGACGGGCAGGTGCTGGTGGTCGATGACCTGATCGGCGCCTTCGGCGATTTCACGCCCCGCTTTGTCCGTCGTTATGCCGAGGTGGGGGCGATGATCGACGATGCCGTCGCGCGTTACGCCGATGACGTGCGCCACCGCCGCTTCCCCACCGACGCGCAGTGTTTCGGAACCGGCCGCTAGGGAATGAAACGGGACGCGGGCGGGAAAATCATGGCATGCTGATCCCTTCCTGATACGGCAGTGATGGCGTGGTGCGGATCCTTCCCCTTTCCCCTGTAATGGCCGACGCGCCGCCGCCCCCCTTCGGGCGGCGCGAACTGCTGGCGTTCGGGGCGGGGGACCTTGCGTTCAACATCATCTGGGGGCTGATGCTCAGCTACCTGGAATATTTCTATACCGATATCTGCCTGTTTCCGCCCGCCTGCGTCGCGCTGATCCTGTTGTGTGCGCGCGCGCTCAGCATCGTGACCGACCCGCTGGTCGGCATGGTGATCGACCGGCGCCCGGCGGGGCGGCAGGCGCTGCCGCTGCTGCGGATGGGGATTGTGCCGTTCGCCGTCATGATCGTGCTGGCCTTCGTGCCCGTCGGCGGCGACGCGGCCACCGGGGCCGGGCGGTATGTCTGGGCCTGCGTGACGTATATGGGCCTGTGCGTGGCCTACAGCGTGACCAACACCGCCTATGGCGCGCTGACCAGCCTGATTTCCGCGCGGCCCGAAATCCGCCTGCGCCTTGCCAGCGCGCGCATGGTGGGCGCGGGACTTGGCGCCCTGCTGATCGCGGTCATGACGATGCCCTGCGTGGACTGGCTGGGCCATGGCGACAGGCGGCGTGGCTTCATGCTGTTCATGATGGGCGTGGCCGTGGTGGTCGCCGCCCTGCTGGGGCTTGTCGCGCGGCTGTGCCATGAACGCGTCGGCGCGCATCCCGGCCGCCAGCCGGTGCGCGTGCTGGCGCGCGCCCTGCTGCGCAATGGCGGGTGGCTGCGCCTGACGGGGGCGATGATCCTTGTCATGCTCGGCTCGACCTTCATGTTCGGCGCGCTGGTCTATTACGTCCGTTTCGTGCTGCGCGGCAGCGACCATGACGCGGGATGGATGCTGGGCGCGATGAACGTGCTGGGCCTGTGCGGCAGCCTGTCGAGCGGCGCGCTGGCGCGGCGGTGGGGCAACCGCGGCGTCATGGGGGTGGGGACATGCCTGTGCGGGACGTGGCTGGCGCTGGCGTGGCTGGCCCCGCCGGGCTGGGGGGTGACGATCGCCGCGACGTGCCTGTTCGGCGCGTGCATGGGGGTGTGCAACCCGGCCTGCTTCGCCCTGCTGGCGGATTATGTCGAAGATGGCGCGCGGCGCAGCGGCGTGCGCACGGCGGGGCTGGCGTGGGCGCTCAATTCCACCGCGTCGAAGCTCGCCTTTGACGGCGGGGGCAGCATGCTGGCGTGGCTGCTGGCGGGATCGGGACTGGTGGCGGGCGACCATGCGCAGGCGGCGGCCGCGCGCGCGGGCATCGGCGCCGGGTTCCTTGCCATCCCGGCCTGTGCCTTCCTTGGGGCCGGGGCGATGGTGCTGCTGCTGTGTCGCGCGCCCGTGGTCGCGTCCGGGCCAGCATCCGGGGCCACATCCGGGGCCGCGCCGCCTGCGTGTCAGACCCCTGCGCCTCAGAACCCGGTGGATGCCGTGAACAGCACCGCAAGCCCGCCGCCCACGTAATAGGTCGGGGCCTGTCCCGCGATGGTGGTGCCATGCACGCCGGTCGTGTCATGGGCGTTGAAGGTGGGGGCGGCCACGCCGGACAGGTAATGCTGGTTGGTGATGTTGATGAAGTTCATGCGAAATTCCGGCCGCGACAGGAAATAGTGGCTGTCCATGCGGTATCCGAACGCAAGGTTGCCCGTGGCGTGGTCCGACAGCCGTTCGTCATTGGTGAAGGTCGCGTACTGGTGGCCGACATACTTGACGCTCGCCATGCCAAAGAAATGCCCGTCGTCATAGCTGATCCCGGCAGAGGCCTGCAGCGTCGGGCTGTTGACCGCGGTCCGCCCCCGCGTCGCCAGCAGGTCGCCGCCCACGGAAATGTCGTCGTCGATGGTGGCGTGCAGGTATTCGCCCGAAAGATAGGGGCTCCAGTGATGCCAGGGGCGGGTGCCGATTTCCACGTCCACCCCGCGCGATGTCTGCCCCCCGCCATTGAGGGTGGAGGCCACGGTCGCGTTGTTCACGTCTATGGTGGTCTGGATTTCACGGTTGGTGAAGTCATAGTTGAACAGCGTGACCCCGCCCATCAGCCACGTCCCGGAATAGCGGTAACCCAGTTCCTCCGACACGGAATACTGGTTTTTCACCCGGTTGGGGTCCAGCGACCCGGTAATGGGGCTGTAGGTGGTGAACAGCGCCGATTCATCGGGGGTGCGGAAACTGGTGGTGGTGTTGAAGAACACCTGGTGGCGCGGGGTGATCTGGTAACTGATGGCCATGCGCGGCAGCGGGATGGAGGTGTTGGTGCCCACGTTGGTCTGGTCCCACGCCGCATCCGTGGTACTGCCGTGCCGGTCGAGCATCACGTCCTTGAACCCCACCTCCAGATGCAGGCGCTTGTGCAGGAACGTCATCCGGTCGCCCACGTACAGGGCATTGGTCTGCGCGATGGAATGGAATCCCCCCGCCTGCAGCTGCCGCCCGTCGGGGGTCAGGATGGTGCGGCTGATGCGGTCGACCCAGATGTCGGCGGCATCCCCCTGCGCGTTGACGGCGGTAAAGGGCTGCTTTTCATTATCATCGGAATAGTCGTACCACGCGCCGAGGACGAGGTCGTGGTTCGCGATATGCCAGTCCAGCGTGGCGTTCACCCCGGCGCGATAGCTGTTCTGCGTCCAGTTGGCGCGCACGATGTCGTCCACGCCCGGCACGCCGCGCGGCGTTGCCTGCCCTTCGGCATACATGCCCGCGTCCGCCAGCGTGGTGCCCGACGGGTCGTTGCCATAGCTCCACTGCGCATAGGGCGTCATCTTCAGCCGCAGCCCGTGCGTCAGGTTGAAGCGCGCGGGGGCCGCGACATAGAAGATGCGTTCGGGCTGGCGATAGAGCTTCCAGTAATCCGCGCCGCCCGCCGCGTCATTGGTGTCATAGGTGCGCGCAAGGTTGTCCGCCGCCCCGAACGGCCCCGCGCGGCCCCAGTCCGCCTTGTCCACCAGCGGGTAATAGCTGGCGACCATGCTGTTCCACGTGCCGATGACGGAAATGCGGTTGTCGTCGCCCCATTCGCGCAGGAACTTGAAATCGATATGCTGGCGTTCGTCATGCCCCGGCCCGCGCCAGTTGTCGGTATAGCCGTGGGAGTAGGAGACGAAGCCCCGGATGCCGGTATGCCCGATGTTCCCGGTCTCCAGCCGCAGGAATTCGCGATTGGTGTTGTAAGACCCGTACGACACGTCGGCAAAACCGCCGGCATGTTCGGACGGGTCGCGGAACGTCATTTCCATCAGGCCGCCGGCCGCGTTGAGTACCGGCGCGTCCAGATCCGCCGATCCCTGCGCCAGCGATACGGTCTCGTAATTTTCCGTATCCGCGAACTGCCCCGGATAGCCATTGTAATAGGCGATGTCATTAAGCGGCATCCCCTCCAGCAGGTATCCGATCGAATCCCCGCCCATGCCGCGCACGTTGATGTTGGTTTCCGGCGAAAAGCCCAGCGGGTCGGAGGTCGCGACATTCGCGCCGGGCAGCATCGCGACCATGTCGAACGCCGTGGCCGAGGGGGCCTGCTTGTCCATGAAATCGGTGCCGATGGTGCTGAGGGACTTTGCCGCCTTTTCCTCACGCAGCAGGCCGCCGCCGGGCTGGTGGCCGTGGGGGTGCATGCCGGTGACGGAAATATGTTCGTGCGTCGTGGCGGGCGCGGGGGGATTCGCCTGTTGCCCGTGTGTCTGTTGCCCGTGCGCCTGCGATCCATGCGCCTGCGATCCGTGCGCCTGCCCTGCGCGCGCGCGCGTTCCTGGTCCCGTTGCCGGCCCCGCGTGCGTGGCGGCGTCCGACGGGGCGCTGGCGGCCGCCCATGCCACGCCGTTCGTCCCCCCGATGGCCACCATCACGGCGACCAGTACGGGACGCGATGCCGCGCGGGTATCCGCCAGGCGGCGCGATGGAGGGACGCGAAGGGGCATCGGTTCGGGAAATCCTTACGGAAAAGGTCTGAAAAAACAGTTATGTTTCAGAAAGATGACAATGTCGCGGACAGGGGCTTTGTGTCTTGAAGAAACATCCGGCCGATATAATATACCCAAAGGCACGTCGATAAGCCCTGAAAACAAGGTGAAATGCGCGCCCCACGGCCGGGCGCGGGGCGGACACGGGAATGGAACGGGGGCAGATGGGACAGGAATCCACGCATATCGTCAGCAGTTTCGAGCAGGAACTTGAACGGCTGCGCGCTATGATGGTTCGCATGGGCGGGCTGGTGGAACGCCAGACGTCGCAGGCGGTCGCCGCCGTTGTCGACCATGACGAGAACGCCGCCGCCGCCGCCCCGGAACTCGACCCGCAGGTCGATGTCCTCGAACGCGATGTGGAGGCGATGGTGATCCGCATCCTCGCCCTGCGTTCCCCCGTGGCGGGCGACCTGCGCGAGGTGGTCTCCGCCCTCAAGATCACGGGCGACATGGAACGCATCGGCGACTGCGCGGCCTCCATCGCGCGGCGTTCGCTGCGCACGGAACTGCTGGGCACGCGCGTCTCGCTCAGCGGGCTGCGGGGCATGGGACGGCTGGTACAGGACAACCTGCGCCGCGCGATCGACGCCATGACCCAGCGCGACCCCGAAAAGGCGTACGAGGTATGGCAGTCCGACACGGCGGTCGATGAACTCTATACCGCGATGTTCCGCGAACTCGTGACCTACATGATGGAGGACCCGCGCAATATCGGGCCCTGCACCCATCTGCTGTTCATCGCCAAGAACCTGGAGCGCATCGGCGACCACGCCACCAACATTGCCGAGCGCGTCTATTACACCGTAACGGGCGACATCCTGCCGGTCGTGCGGCCGCGTGGCGGTTTTTCCGCCGCAGCGGCGCCCCCGCCGGGGGATGACGCGCAGTGACGTCCCCATCCGTGACGCCGCCGTCCGTTTCCCCCGCCGCCGCCGATGGCCCGCCGGAGCGCGCGCTGCCCGATCGCCGCGCCCGCATCCTCGTCGCCGAGGATGACGAGGCGCTTTCGGTCCTTGTCACCTATAACCTGGAGGCCGCGGGATACGAGGTGCGGGCCGTGGCCGATGGGCTGGACGCGCTGGAACAGGTGGGATCGTGGCAGCCCAACCTGCTGGTGCTGGACTGGATGCTGCCGGGACTGTCGGGGGTGGACCTGTGCCGCAGGCTGCGCGCGCGCGGCGGTAACATGTCCGACGTGCCGGTGCTGATGCTGACGGCGCGCACGGCGGAAAATGACAGCATCCACGCCCTTGATACCGGCGCGGATGATTACCTGACCAAGCCGTGCGGGATGGAAACCCTCAATGCCCGCGTCCGCGCGCTGCTGCGGCGCAGCGTGGCGTCCACGGGCGGGACGGCCCCCCCCATCGTGCAGGACGATGCGACGGCGGTCCTGCGTTTCGTCGATATCGTGCTCGATCCCGTCAGCCATCGCGTGACGCGCGCGGGGCGCGTGCTTTCGCTTGGCCCGACGGAATACCGCCTGCTGGAATTCTTCATGCGCAACCCCAACCGCGTCTTCTCGCGCGAGGATCTGCTGCGTTCGGTCTGGGAACGCGGGGTACATGTGGAATCGCGCACGGTGGACGTGCATATCCGCCGCCTGCGCCGCGTCCTGAACGAAGGGGGGCTGCCGGACCTGATCCGCACCGTCCGCGCCAGCGGGTACGCCCTTGACGACGTATCCGGCCACGTGACGCCCTGATGGCGGCCATGGGGCCGGGAGCGCGGGTTCATTGTTCCGTGGGGGCATCGTGACGATGCCGCGTGGGGCGGCGCGCCTGCATGCATGACCTGCTGGCGGGTCTCGTGGCCGGTGGCGGGGGGTATGCGCTGCTCCATGCCGTGGTGACGCGTATCCGTCGCCCGCGCCATCGCGACGATGACGCCGCCCGCGAACAGGCGCGCGTGGCCCCGGCGCGGGGCGAGGCGACGCGGGACGACGTGGCCCGTGGCAGTGGAAGCCGGGGGGATGGCGGCCAGCCCGGCGCGGGCAGGGACGCGGCCACCATGGCCGACCCGGTCGCGGCGCTGCCGCACATGCTCGACCTGCTGCCCGGCGCGTGCATCATCTTTGGCCCGCGCGGGGATCTTGCCTATGCCTCCTCCTCCGCGCGGGACATGTTCGGCGATACGCTGGGCGCGATCGTGCGGCATCCCGCGACCCAGCAGCTTCTGGAACATCTGTCCACCACGGCGGAAACGACCGTCGCGCTCGATGTGCCGGTGCGTCGGGTGGTGCGCGTGCTGATGCGCCGGATTGCCACGCCGTCCGGCCGCAACGCCCACCCGCGCGGCGTCGTGGTCGCCCTGCTGGAGGACCGGACGGGACAGGACGCGCTGGATCGCATGCGGGGCGATTTCGTCGCCCATGCCAGCCACGAACTGCGCACGCCGCTGGCGGCCCTGTCGGGGTTCATCGAAACCCTGCGGGGGCCTGCCGCCAACGACGCGCCCGCGCGCGCGCGCTTCCTGGGCATCATGGCGGGACAGGCGGAACGGATGCTGCGGCTGATCGAACGCCTGTCCTACCTGTCGCGGGTGCAGATGGTCGAACACCAGCGCCCGCGCACGCGCGTCGATATCGCCGCCGTCATCGCCCGCGCGATGGACGAGGCGCGTCCCCTGCTGGAGGGGGCGGACATCACCTGTGCCCTCAATGTCGCGCCGGGGGTCGTGCCCGTCATGGCCGATGGCGACCAGATCGTGCAGGTGATGCTCAACCTCGTGGGCAACGCCATCCGGTACGCCCCCGGCGTGCCGGGACGCAAGGCCCATGTCGATATCGGCGTGGCCAACGCGCCCGGCCGCGATGGCGGCCCGCATGCGCCGTGGCCCGCCGGGGGCGGCGTGGTGGTAACGGTATCGGACAACGGCCCCGGCATTCCCGCGCGTTACCTGCCGCGCGTGACGGAACAGTTCTATCGCGTGCCGGGACAGGCGCAGCAGGGCACGGGGCTGGGCCTTGCGATCGTCAAGCATATCGTGGACCGCCACGGGGGCCGCCTGCTGATCGAAAGCACCGAAGGACAGGGCACGCGCTGCATGCTGTGGCTGCCGCCCGCCGATGTGCTCCCTGCCGATGTCGCATCGGGCGATATGGGTGCGGAAGCCTCCTGACGGGAAGGGAAGCTTCCGGAATTTTTCATCAACATGTTATTCCCGGATGCCGCGCGCGTGGACAGAGACCGACCGGGCCGTGCCTGATCCTTTTTCGCAGGCGCAACGCATCTAAACCGGGACGCCACCGGACGTAAGGTCCGCCTGCTGGCGAAACCACGGGACCATGCGGCGGATGGCCTCTTCAATCAGGTCCGTCGCCACGGCGAAACTGAAACGTATGAAATGCTTCCCGTCCACGGGGTCGAAATCGACGCCGGGCGCCGTCGTAACGCCCGTATCCAGCAGCAGGCGCCTGCAGAACGCCATGCTGTCATCCGTCAGGTGGCGGATATCGGCATAGATGTAGAACGCGCCGTCCGGCGGGGCGATATGGCGCAGGCCCATTTCCGGCAGGGCACGCAGCAGCAGGTCGCGATTGCGCCGGTAGGTCTTCATATGCCCGTCAAGTTCATCGCGGCAGTCGAAGGCGGCAAGGGCCGCATGCTGGCTGAGGGCGGCGGGCGGCAGGAACAGGTTGCCCATCCGCGCCCGGGCGGCCTCTATCTTCGCTGGCGGCACGACCAGCCACCCAAGCCGCCACGGCGCCATGCTGAAGTATTTGGAAAAACTGTTCACCACCAGCGCGTCGGGATCGTATTCCAGAATGCTGCGCGCGCGTGCGCCAAAACTCAGGCCATGATAGATTTCATCCGATATGACGCAAATTCCGCGCGCGCGGCAGAGGTCGGCAATGGCCTGCATTTCATCAGCCGGCACGATGGTCCCGGTCGGGTTGGCGGGACTGGCGAGGATCAGGCCTTCCGGCGCGGGGTCCAGCGCGGCGATGGCGCGGGCGCCCAGCTGGAAACGCTCTTCCTCCCCGCACGGGATTTCAACCGGCGTCATATGGAGCGCGCGCACCACATTGCGATAGGCCACATAACCCGGTCGCGCCATGGCCACACGCGCCCCGGGCACGAAGCTGGTCATGAGCGCCAGCACCAGGGCCGGCGATGCGCCACATGTCAGGATGACCTGCGCGGGCTGGACCGAAACGCCATAGGTTTCATGGTAATGAAGGGCGATCCGTTCCTTCAGCGGCTGGCTTTCCCAATACCCCATGGGGTCGGTGGCCAGCACGTGCCGGGCGCGTTCGAGCGCGGCGCGCGGCGCGCCGGTGGAAGGTTGGCCAAATTCCATATGGATGATGCTGCGTCCCTGTGCCGCCAGTTCATGCGCCAGCGCACTGATGGACAGCGCGTGGAAGGGATCGATCGACGGAACGGGCATGGCAACCTCGGGACGGGGAAAACAGCCCTGGAGGCTGTCTGGAAATAACCTGCTGATAGAATGACAAAGGTTTTCGGGTATCGCCTTTTATCGGAAAAGGCGACATCTTTCGAAGCTTTTTGAAAAAAGCTTCACCAAAAACTTTTCATGATTCCAGCGTGTTAATGGGACAGGCCAGGCAGCACCGCCTTGATCCCCGCAATCACCATGCCGACGGAAATGGCCAGCAGGATCATGCCCATCAGCCGCGTGGTGATGGTGCGCATGGTCTCGCTCATGACCCTGCCGATCTCGGAGGCAAAGAACAGGGTGGCGAACAGGACAAGGAGTATCCCCGCGATGATGCCGCCTATTTCCACCAGGTCAGCCAGCGAACTGCCATGGCCGGTATAGATGATGATGGTCGCGATCGTGCCCGGGCCGATCAGCATGGGAAAGGTAAGGGGATAGAACGCCAGTCCGGAAAGGTTCTGCAGCTGCGCCTGTTCCTGATGGCTGCCCTGGTGGGAGGGGATGCTGCTGCCATTGAGCATCGACCACGAAATCCGGGCCAGGACGATACCGCCCGCCACGCGGAACTGGTCAATGGTAATGCCGAAGAAACCGATGATCTTCTGCCCCGCAAGCAGGATGACCAGGCACATGATGGCCGAAAACACCGTCACCTTGATGGCCAGCACGCGCTGCTGGGCCACCGAGAATCCCGATGTCATCGCCAGAAAGACAGGCAGGCTGAGGAAAGGGTTCATGATGGCGAGAAACGTGCCCAGCGCCTTGACGATTTCCGTGTGGTCCAATGGTCGATGTCTTTCGTATTATGCCGCGCATGTCAGGGGAAAATGAAATATCCAATACTGTCATGACGCGCGCCTGCCAACCTTTTCCCCGGCGGGGCCGCGCCTTTCATATCGCAGCCGGTCGCGTTTTCCAGTTCAAGGAATTGGGATCCCGGCCCTGATGACGCCTTCGCGACGGAAGCCGGGGACCGGACGTGCTTATGGCACGCCTGCATCGCATTCCCATCATGAAAAGGTTTGTGGCGAAGACTTTTTCAAAAGCTTCAGGGAACGTCACATTGTTGAAAAAATCCTTCCCCTTGCGGAAACAGGCGTGTCGGGCCGTGCCTTGACGGTGATGGGGCGTCCCGTCCAAATGGCGGCATGACGGAACGCACGCGACGCACCGCGCAGGCCGGGACCGGCCCGCGCATGCAACGGGACCTTGCCCTGTATGCGGCAAGGACTTTCATCTCCGTCCTCGGAAGCATGATGGTGCCGGTAGCACTCTCCTTCGCCCTGTTCGCCAGGGGTGCCGGGGCGGGACGGGTCAGCGCGGTACTGACGGCGGAGGCCCTGCCGATGGCGCTTTTCATGCTGGTGGGCGGGGTCGTGGCGGATCGCCTTGCGCCACGGCGCATCATGATGGCGGCCGACCTGCTGCGCGCGGGGGCGCAGGGCGTGCTGGCCACGCTGCTGATTGCAGGCAACCCCTCTTTCATCGCACTCCTTGTCCTGGCGGCGCTGGTCGGGACGGGAACGGCGTTCGACACGCCCGGACGCAACCGGCTGCTGACCCAGATCGTCGCGCCCGACCGGCTGGCGGCGGCCAACAGCGTCGTGATGATCGCGACCTCGCTTGCGGTGCTGCTGGGCCCGGCCGTGGGCGGCGTGCTGGTGGCGGGCATGGGCGCGGGCTGGGCCATCGCGCTTGACGCGCTGAGCTATCTCATCAGCGCCATGCTGCTGTTGTGCCTGCGGCCTGTCACGCGGCAGGAGGCACAGACGCGGACGGATGCCGACCTCCCCCTGCCGCGCGCACTGCGCGAGGGTTGGGGCGAGTTCGTGCGCAGGCCGTGGGTGTGGCTCATGGTCTGCCTGTTCGGGCTGATACACATGCTGTCATGGGGCCCGACGGAAGTGCTGGGCGCGCTTGTCTTCGCCCACCGGCCGGGTGGCGCGCCACACTGGGGCGGGCTGCTGGCGCTGATGGGGCTGGGGGCGCTGATTGGCGGGGGCATCGCCCTGCGGGTGCGCCCGGCCCGGCCGATCCGCGCCGTGCTGTTATGGTTCCTGGTTTATCCGCTGGGGCCGGTCAGCATTGCCGTGTCCCTGCCCTACTGGATGCAGGGGGCGTGTTTCCTGCTGGGCGGGATGCAGATGGCGAATGTCAATGTCATATGGGAGGGAGCGCTGCAGCGCGCGATCCCGCCGGACCGCCTGTCGCGCGTTTCGGCCTATGACGCGTTCGGCTCGTTCTGCCTGCTGCCGCTTGGCTATGCGATATCCGGCCCGCTGGCGCTGATGCTCGGCGTTTCGGGCACATTGTGGCTTGGGGCGGGATGCGTGTGGCTGTTCACCGTGCTGCTGCTGTGCCGGCGCGACATGCGCGACGCCGCCAGCATGGCGGAATGACCCCGGAGGAATAATCCCGGGGGAATGATCCCGGGGGAATATCCCGGGCGGGATGGCGAATCCCGCCCGGCGCGGCCATTCCGCCATGGCGCTGCCTTACGGGGCGGACGGGGCGCTGGCTGGCGGGGCGTCCCCTTTCTGGACATCGCCTTTCTGGCCGGGGGCCTGCTGCACGGTGGCGGACGGGGCGATGACGCGGTTCGTCACCTCGAACGACACGGCGTCGGTTACGGTGACATCCACGTAATCCCCCACCTTTACGGTGCCCAGCAGGGGCTGCATCGCCTTGTCATGAATGACCTCCGTGCGCGTGATTTCGTCCGGGTCGTCAAAGGTAATGATATTGTGCGCCGGATCGACCGCCAGCACATGCACGCGTTCGCGGCGGTTCGATACCAGCATGCCGTGCGGATGCAGCCCGGCATATCCCTTGGCTGACGTTACGGTCGAGACGGGCGGCTGCGTACCGGGGGGTACGATCGTTGCGTCCATCGTCTTGAAAAAACGGATGTTGATTTTGTCGCCCGCCTGCAGGCGGGGCACGTTGCGGGCTTCTGGCGGGATCCGCACGGTCACGAGGTCACCGGTATGATCGCGCAGCAGGACCGTGCCGGCCTCATGATCGACGGTTTCGACCGTGGCCGAGGAAACCTGGTTGCCCATGATGACCGACGTGTCGGCGCGGGCGGCGTGCGGCGCGCCCACCGTCATCGCCATCGTCATCGCGCCAAGCGATAATGCCGCAAGGCCGGGAACAAAGACGGACGGCACGAAACGCAGGGCCGCCGGGGTCTTGATTTTCATATCGAATCTTTTCCGTCCAAATAATATCCAGATTGGTACATGCCGCCTTTCCCAGTCGGGGGAAGGGCCTGCGCCAGTATCGTATCGCCCGGGCGCGACAATCGAGACAAACAGTGTCGGGCGTGGTTTTTTCCTCCTCCTGCGTCAAAAACGCCACGCATGGCGGAAGGTTCGCCACACGGGCGGCCGTGGCCGGTCATCTCCGCCGCCCGCGACAGGATGGCAATACCGATCAGTTCACGCGCGCGCCGGGCAATTTGTTGGGCAATTCGTCCATGACAGGGCCCTGCCTGCGCTGTCGCGGGTGCGGATGCCGCGCGCGTCAGCATGCTCCGGCTACCACGACAGCATCCTTCCCGCCCGGATGTCTTTTCACGATATCGGCCGGGTCATGGCCGGGTCATGCATGACGATGTGGCCCGCGACATCCCTTGCGGATCGACCGCAGGGACATGTCCGCGACAGGCAGGGCGGCCACGCAACATCCAGCCCGCCTGCGGACGGGGCCGCCGGTTTCATGGCTGGCGGCCCTTTTCCTGATCCCATGCCACCCCCATATCGGATATGGACGTGGCGGCGACATGGCGGCCCCACCGGCATGGATCCCCTTTCGTCCCGGCCCCTCCCCCGGCCATGCGGCGACGCGGGGAAATGGGCCGACCGGATCAACGTATCTTGCGCGGGATCATGCACAGGCGAAGGAAACGGCCGGCCAAGCCCCTGTCGACCCACGCGATTTTCCATCGGCCATCCCCCGCCCCGCCACGACGGGCCGCGCCATCGGGGATAAAGCCGCCACCTTTTCCCACGACATTTGCCGCCACGGTCCGTATATTCTTCCCCCAACAGCAGGAGACCCGACCCGATGCCGCTTGCCCGAAGCAGACGTCCGGCCCATCACCGCGTGCCCGCCCCGCGCCCGTCACGGGTCAAGGGGGACATGCGCCGGCTGCTGGACATGCTGTGCGCGCTGCATGGATCCATCCACCGTGGCGCGCGCGACGCGGGATCGCTGGTGCGCTGCGCGGTGCAGGCGCAGCCCGACCTTGGCCTGCCGGACAAGGCGCTGCCGGCGCTCAGCCGCCGCGACGGCGACACCCCGCCCACCGCCACCGAATGGAAACGCCTCGGCCACGCGCTGGAGGAGGCGCGCGACACGCAGGCGGGACAGGGTGGCGGCTATCTCGACGCGTGGCTGTCGGAACTGCGCCGCGCGACGGGGCTGGATGACGCGGCGACCGACATCCTTGGCCTTGCGATGTGCTATCGCCTCAATGGCCATTTCGAGCAGCTGTGGGACGACCTGTGCGAAAACAGGTCCCGCGGGCCATTCCTGTGCGAGGATATCTCGCTGCTGCACATGCTTCTGGGCCGGCCGGAGGTGGAGATCGCGGCCGCCCTCGCCCCCGAAGGGCAGCTGCGCATGAGCGGGCTGATGAGCGTGGACGAGGATGGCGACATCACGCTGCTGCCGCGCCTGATGGCGCTGATGAACCGGCGCGCGCGCGTGGTGGGGGACATCCGCTCCCTCCTGCTGGGGCAGCCGCGCGCGGCGACCCTGCCGTGGGACGCCTTTGCCCATATGGGCGAACAGGCGGAAATCGCGGCGAAGATCCTGACCGCCGCCGTGCGCGACCATGCCAGCGGCATCAACATCCTGCTGTACGGGCCGCCGGGCACGGGCAAGACCGAATTCGCCGCGACCCTTGCAGCACATGTCGGCGCGACGCTCTATCCCGTGGGGGAGGCCGACAGCAGCGGCGACGAGCCATCGCGCCATGAACGGCTGGCGGACCTGCGGTGCAGCACGCGCCTCCTGCGCAACACCTCTTCCGTCCTGCTGTTTGACGAGGCGGAGGACCTGTTCACCACCGGCCTGTTCGAGGCCCCGCAATCCTACAGCCGCGTCTTCTTCCACCGCCTGCTTGAACAGGGGGGAACGCCGGTGATCTGGACGGCCAACGACCTCGACATGCTTGGCCCGGCCATCGCACGCCGCATGGCCCTGTGCATCGAGATGCGCCAGCCCGGCGTCGCGGTGCGCACGCGCCTGTGGCAGGACATGGCGCGCGAGGAAAAGGTGCCCCTGACCCCCGACGCGGCGGCGACGCTGGCGCGCGCCATCCCGGCGCCGCCCGCGATCCTGCGCAACGCGCTGCGTTCGGCGCGGCTGGCGGGGGGCGATTCGTCGATGGTCTGCACCATCGCGACCGGCATCACGCAGGCCGCGTCGGCCGGCCGGGTCGTCGTGCCGCCCGCCGGTGGCGATGCGCGTTATGACGCGGGGCTGGTCAATGCCGACTGCGACCTTGCGGCGCTGGCGACGCGCCTGTCGCGTCCGGGCGCGCCACAGGCCGTATCGCTGCTGCTGTCGGGGCCGCCGGGCACGGGCAAAAGCGCCTATGCCCGTTATCTTGCGGACATGATGGAACTGCCGGTGCTGCAGAAACGCGCCTCCGACCTGCTGGACAAATATGTCGGGCAGAGCGAACAGCAGATCGCCGCCGCCTTTGCCGAGGCACGCGATACCGGCTCCTTCCTGATTTTCGACGAGGTGGACAGCCTGCTGGGCGATCGCCGCGCGGCCGAACGCAACTGGGAGGTCAGCCAGGTGAACGAGATGCTGACATGGATGGAAAGCCACCCGCTGCCGTTCGTGTGCACCACCAACCTGGCCGCGCGCCTTGACCCCGCCAGCATGCGGCGCTTCCTGCTGCGCGCGCGGTTCGATTACCTGACGGCCCCGCAGGCACGGCACGCGTTCGAACGGTTTTTCGACCTGCCCGCGCCCGAGGGGCTGAACCGGCTGCGCACGCTGACGCCTTCGGACTTTGCCCTTGTGGTGCGCAGGCGCGCGCTGCTGGACACGCCCGCCACCCCGCAGGCGATGCTCGACCTGCTGGCGGCGGAATGCCAGGGGCGCGAGGGCAGCCAGACCATCGGCTTTTCCATGTAAGCCCCCGTCCCGGGCGGCCGGGTCCAGAAGTCGTTCGCAGGGAAAGCCGCAATAATAATGAAAAGTTTTTGGGTGCCGCCTTTTTTCAAAAAGGCGGTGTTCTTCGAAGCTTTTTGAAAAAAGCTTCACCAAAAACTTTTGTCGGTCAAAGGCTATCGTTACTGGGGCGTGTGGGCGGCGGCGTCCTCTTCCTGCGCGCATTCGCCCCGATCGGGCGGCGTGACATGGGCGGGCGGGTGATCGCGCAGGTTCGTGACCTCCGTCCGCGCGGCGTCGAGTTCGCGGGCGAAATCCGCCTCCTGCCGCATGGCGGTGTACAGCACCGCCCCGTTCATCCATCCCGCCGTGACATCGCTGCGCCAGTGGACGCCACAGATCACCCGGCTTTCACCATAGACACGGGCGCGCTGCATGATCTGCGCCGTGCGCTCGGGCAGGATGTCCGACAGCACCGATCCCGTGATCCAGCCCAGCGTGGCATAGGCGGAAGGGTAGGACGGCGTTCGCGCCACCTCCCCCCGTTCGGCCACGCACAGGGGCAGTTCGATCGCGGAATAGGGGCGCGGGCGGTTCCACTGCGCCTTTTCCTGTTCGATCACGGGCTCGACCCGTGCCTCCATGCGGCTCAGCAATGCCTCCAGATGGGGCAGGTGGGCGGGCGTCAGCGTAAATCCGGCGGCGCAGGAAAAGGCCGCCAGCATGTGGCCCACCCCATGGCGGGCGTCACGCTGCGCCAGTTTCCACCGTTCGCTGTTTTCCAGCACGCGCGTATCGGCAAAGATGCTGGCGTCGGCAGCGCTGCCGGCGGTTTCGGCGGGCGGCGGGGGCGGCAGGAAAATGCGGCCGTCCGGCAGGGCGGGACCTGGTGGTGGTGGCGCCGCGCGGTGCGCCCATCCCGGCGACGCGCCCGCCGCGATACCCCCCATCAGAACACACGCGCCCACGATGCCGCGTGTACCGCCGCGCCACGCGCGCCCATGCGGAAATCCCCTGCCCATGCTGTTCCATCATTCCTTCAGAATCGACGAGCGGACTTTATTTCATATTCTCAATAACAGGTCGCATGAAATCCGCCCCGTCACGCGCGCGCATGCGGCCATGTCGTTGCAACCGGTTCAAAGACGGGATTTTCTATGGCATGATGGGACTGACATTTCCCAAATGGATACGACATGAACCGCAAACCATCGCTGCTGCCGGGGAATATCAGCCCCCTTCGAATCGCCCTGTGCGTCGGTGGCGCGATCCTGGTGGTGGCGCAGTTCGTGCGGTCGCTGCACATGAACCCGCTGACGGCGATGCCCGGCGACGTGATGTTCCACATCGTCATGATGGCGCTGGGCGCGATCCTGTTCCTGCTGGGCATGTGGGGGCCATCGCTGTAACCCCCGCCCCGCCAGTCCCCGCCGCCCGTCATGGGGTCAGCCATGGGGTCAGCGGCGTTCGGAATCGGCCCCGCTGCCGTTGTCGGTAATGCCCGCGCGCGACGGGGCGTCGGATCCGGGTTCCACCTCCCGCGTGGCGCGGGCGACGGCGGCGTCATCGCCAAAACCCCGGCCGGACACGCGCCTGCGCGGGGCGGGATTTTCCATCAGCACGTTTTCCAGCGCCTCGGGGTCGGTGCGTTCGGCCTGATCGAACAGCGCGTCGGCACGCGCCTGATCGCCGGCCTGTTCAGCGCGGATTCCCGCCTCCGCCAGGCTGCGGGCGGTGGCATGCCTGCCCGCCCCCGCGTCATCGGGACGGTCGTCATCATTCGTGAAACGCGACATCGCGGCCTCCTGCCTGTTCGGTGACTGCCCCCGACCGATGCGGCCATGCTGCGGCGGGGGTCGTGACATACCCACAAACCCCCGCCACGCATGACGGTTCAATGACATGGGTCACTTTGCCACGCAGGGCGCCTATGCGCTGACGCCATCAAGCAGCGGCACCCCCGATGCCCGCGCCATCGTCCGGCAGTAGGCATCGACCGGGGCGGGCCAGTCGATGCCGGCCACGATGCTCAGGCTGCGCAGCAGGGCGAACAGGTGGATATCGTCGCTGGAGAGTTCGCCATTGACGGCGCGCGGGCTGCGGACCAGCGGCGCGAGTTCACGCAGCAGCGCATCGATCCGCGCGATCATCCCGGCGCTGTCGTCGAGAAGCGCGCCAAAGGGGCCGACCATCTTTTCCTTGTTGCGGATGAAATAGGCCCGCGCCCCGGTCGTGGCGAATTCCTCCAGCGGGGCGGCCGCGACGCGCGGCAGGATCAGCCGGAAGGCCACCGCGCCGGCATTGCCGATCCATGCGCCGACCTCCGGTCTGGCCGCGCCGGTCAGGATGCGATGGCCATCCATGGCGTCCACATGGTCGACGATATCCATGCTTTCGCCCATGAACCGCCCGTCCTGTTCCAGAATGGGCACCATCTTGGCGCCGATCATGCGCGTGGGCGTCGCCACGTCGTCATTGAGCAGCGTGACAACCTCCACCGGAATGTCCTTCAGTCCGAAAATCATCCGCGCCTTCACGCAGAAGGGACAGTGGTCGTAGCTGTAGAGTCGCATCCTTGCCTTTCTGAAGCCTGTTGCTGACCTTGCCCATGGCGCATCCCGCGCATCATGGGGATGTTCCTAAAAACGCCCCTTTTCGGGGCAGGGGGCATCCGGAAACTTCTGTTATTTCCATCAATGCGTTATCATGGAACGCAGTTCCTGACCGCGCGGCCTGCGTCATTTCATCGGCCGGCCATGCGCGCGATCTTGCGGTCCGTCTTGTACTGTCCCAGCGCATAGACCGACCATATCGCGGCGGGAAGCCAGCCGATCACCGTCAGCTGGAGCACGAGGCACGCGATCCCCGCAAAGGGACGCCCGATGGTAAAGAACTGCAGCCATGGCAGCAGCAACGCAAGGACAAGGCGCATTTTCACGCCTCCTGTGACTGTGGGAAACATGATCCTAGCGCGGGCGCGTCGCGCATGCCACAGGACTTCGCAGGGGCGCGGGCGCCTTGACCGGGGGAAGGCAGGGGGTATAATGAGGAAACGTTATAATATAACAACATTATGGATCGCGCGCCCCCGCGCGGCATGAAACAGGCCATGACACGACAGTCCGGGGCGCGGCCCCCGTCCCCACCAGCGCCCGCGTTGCAGACCTGGATGGCCCGGTCATGGGCATGGCGCCTGGCATGGATGGGGGTGCCCGTCGGCCTGCT
This sequence comes from Novacetimonas pomaceti, assembly GCF_003207955.1. Lineage (NCBI taxonomy): Bacteria > Pseudomonadati > Pseudomonadota > Alphaproteobacteria > Acetobacterales > Acetobacteraceae > Novacetimonas > Novacetimonas pomaceti. Next base: position 19,790 of record NZ_NOXG01000016.1, on the reverse strand, counting down.
GTGGCTGGCGATCCTCTGGGCGGCGCGCCTGCCATGACCGGCACCGACGCCACACCCGACGCCGCATGCGCGGCGGGCCGCGCCGGGCCGATCCGGCTGCATGACATCGCCGCGGGCTATGGCCGCGCGGCGGTGTGGCAGCATGTCAGCGGCAGCTTCGCCCCCGGCAGCCTGACGGCGATAGCCGGGGCGAACGGGGCGGGCAAGTCCACGCTGGTGCGCGCCCTGCTGGGCGAGGTGCCGCTGCGCGCAGGGCATATCGATTACGGCGGACAGCGGCCCCGCGACTTTGGCTATCTGCCGCAGGCGCGCGACATCGATCGCGGGTTTCCCATGTGCGTGGCGGACCTTGTCCTGTCGGGCGCGTGGCGCGTGACCGGGGCGTTCGGGGCGGTGGACGTCGCCCTGCGCGAACGCGCGGCGCGGTGCCTGAAGCATGTGCGCCTGTCGGGGATGGAGGAACGCGCCATCGGCGACCTGTCGGCCGGGCAGTTCCAGCGCCTGCTGTTCGCGCGGCTGCTGATGCAGGACGCGCGGGTCATCATTCTGGACGAACCCTTTACCGCGCTGGACGCGCCCACGACGCGCGACCTGCTGCACCTTGTCGATCACTGGCGTGACGAGGGACGGACCGTCATCGCGGTGCTGCATGACCTGCGCCAGATCACGCAGCATTTCCCCAGCGTCGTCCTGCTGGCGCGGGGGGCCGCGCACTGGGGGCCGACGCGTGACATCCTGACGCCGGCCCTGCTGGAACAGGCCTATGGCGCGAATGCGATGTTTGCCTGTCCCATGGGCCCGGACGACGGGACGCGCCCCGACGGTGCCGCGGCGGACGCGTGGGCATGAACCCGTACGACCTGTTCATCGCCCCGTTCGCGGATTTCGGGTTCATGCGCCGCGCGCTTGTGGCGTCCGCCGCGCTGGGGCTGGGGGCGGGGCCGGTCGGCGTGCTGCTGCAGCTGCGCCGGATGAGCCTTGTGGGCGACGCGATGAGCCACGCGATCCTGCCGGGGGCGGCCATCGGCTTCCTGCTGGCCGGTGGCCTGTCGATGATGGCGATGGGGCTGGGCGGCATTGTCGCGGGCCTTGGCGTGGCGCTGCTGTCGGGCCTGGTCAGCCGCCATACCCGCCTGTCGGAAGATGCCAGCTTCGCCAGCTTCTACCTCACCTCCCTCGCGCTGGGGGTGCTGATCGTCTCTTCCCACGGGTCGAACATCGACCTTCTGCATGTATTGTTCGGCACCATCCTTGCGATCGACACGCCGACCCTGTGCCTGATGGGCGGGGTGACGACGCTGACGCTGTGCGTGCTTGCGGTCGTGTGGCGGCCGCTGGTGATGGAATGCGTCGATCCGGGCTACATGCGGCTGGTGGGGGGACATGGCGCGGCGTGCCACATGCTGTTCCTGTTCCTGGTGGTCATCAACCTCGTCTCCGGGTTCGAGGCGCTGGGCACGCTGATGGCGGTGGGGATGATGATGCTGCCCGCCGCCACGGCGCGCCTGTGGACGCGGCGGCTGTGGACGATGATGGGCATGGCCTCGGCCGTGGCGACGCTGTCGGGGCTGGGCGGGCTGCTGGTGTCGTTCCATTACCGCATGGCGTCGGGGCCGACGATCATCCTGACATGCAGCCTGTTCTACATCCTGTCGCTGCTGCTGGGCCCGGCCGGGGTGGCGCGGCGTCTGCTGGCGTCACGGCCATGACGCCTTTTCCCGGGATGCCTTTTCCCCGGCACAGGTCCCGCCGCCACGCGGTGAAATCCCGCCTGCTGCCCCTTGTCGCGTGCTGCGCGTGCCTTGCCGTCATGGGCTGCACCTTCCCCGCCGCGGCCCGCACGCTGCGCGCCGTCGCCAGTTTCACCGTGCTGGCCGACGTGGTGCGGCAGGTGGGCGGCGCGCACGTGGATGTGACATCCCTGGTGCCGCCCGATGGCGACCCGCACGAATTCGAACCCGCCCCCGCCGACGCGCGCAGGCTGCAGGACGCGGACCTCATCTTCCTCAGCGGCGACGGGCTGGAGACATGGTTCGTCCGGCTGGCCCGCGCGGCGGGATACCATGGCGCGCCCGTCACCGTGTCCGACGGGATCGTGACGCGCGACATGCGCGAGAACGGGCGCGACGTGACCGACCCGCATGTGTGGAACAGCGTGCCCAACGTGGAAATCTGGACGCGCAACATCCGCGATGCGCTGGTCCGCGCGGACCCGGACGATGCCGATGCCTTCCGCGCCAGCGCCGATGCCTATCTGGGGCGCCTGCAGGCGCTGGACCGTTACGTGCGCGAACGGATCGCCACCGTCCCGCCCGACCGCCGCCGGGTGCTGACGGGGCATACCGGCTTTGGCTATTTCGGGCGTGAATACGGCGTGACGTTCATCGCGCCGCAGGGCCTGTCGACCGAAACCGAACCCGCCGCCGCCGACATCGCCGCCCTGATCCGCCAGATCCGCGCACTGGGCGTCAGCACCTATTTCGTGGAAAACACGGCGGACCCACGGCTGGTGCAGCAGGTCGCCCGCGCGACGGACACGCGTCCGGGCGGCACGATGTACGTGGAATCCCTCTCCCCCCCCGGGGGGCCGGCACCCGATTACCTGTCGATGATCCGCCATGACGTGGACCTGATGGTCCCGGCGATGATGGCGTCGCGACAGGCGCCCCCACCATAGGAAAGGCGCCTTGCGCGCAGGGCGGCGCCAGCAGATGCCCTCCCCCGCGCGCCATCCGGCGAAGAACGGGCATCCCCGCATCGCCGATGGCGACATGACCCGGGAAATATGGTCCGGGAAGCATGGTCCGGGGAAACACGGCCTGTGGAAATCCGGATCGCCCGACGGGAAAAAGCACGCCGTGACAGGCGGTTCACGCGGGCGTGAAAACGGGCGCGAAAACCGCGACAGACCGCCCCGCGCCATCGATCATGCAGGATGCCGCCCGTCGCCATGACACGCAAGGGTTGTTGCATTCTTGTATGAATACCGCCAAGGGGATAAACGGGGAATAGGGAACCGGCTGAATGACCCTGTGTGACGCAGATGCCCATGACGCCTGCTGCGGGCGCCATTGCGGGACAGGGTGGTCATTGCTGTTTCTGGCCCGGACGTTTTCGCGCCGGTAGCGGATTGCAGAAGAAAAACGATGATATGACAGCCTATACGCATTCTCCGGTCCTGCAGCATTCCGACCTCGTCCTCCAGCATGTCCCCGAGGCGGTGGTCCTGATCAACGATCGCAACGACATCGTTTTCTATAATGACGCGGCCCAGACGCTCTGGGGCATCCCACGGGCGGAGGTCATGGGAAAGAATGTCCGCTGCCTCGTGCCGCCGCCCTATCGCGCCGACCACGACGATTTCATCGCCCGCCACCGGCAGTCCGGCAAGGACCACACCGTCGGCACCACCCGCGACGTGGAGTTCGTCACTGCGGGCGGGGAGACACGGCGCGGGCGGCTGTCGCTGTCGCAGGTGGTGCGCCCGGGGCAGGCGGGCACCTTCTACATGGGCATCATGGCCGACGTGACGCAGGATTACCTTGCCGAAAGCATCCTGCAGCTCCGCAATGACCTGCTGCGCAGCCTGGTGTCCGAAAAGCTGCCCCTTGACCAGAGCGGGGAGTTCCTGTGCCGCAGGATCGAAAACACCATTACCGACTGCTGCGCGGTGCTGCTGCATCCGGGCGGGCATGACGGGCGGGTGGACATCACCGCCACCGCCACGCTGCCGCGGCGCATGCGCAATGCGCTGGCGGCCTGCGTGCCCGGCCCCGCCGAAATCGCCGCCATGAAGGACAACCCGGCCATGGCGCTGGACCTTGCATGGACGCGCCATACCGCGCTGGCGCGCGCGTTCGGCTTCATCGGGTGCGAGGCGGTACCCGTCGCCACCCATGACGGCACCCCGGCGGGCATCCTTGCGATCTACCTGCGTGACGCAGGCCAGATGGAATGGGCCCGCGCGGTGGTGAAGGCGGCCCTTCCGTTCTGCACGCTGGCGCTGGGCCGCGACGCGGCGCGGCAGCGCATTTCCGAACTGTCGGAACGCGACACCCTGACGGGGCTGCTGAACCGCTCCTCGCTCAACCGCTATATCGTGGAAATGGCATCGGACCGCCAGGACGCCGCGTTCACGGTCATGGTCCTCAATATCGACAGCTTCCGCGACATCAACAACGCGCTGGGCCACATCCACGCCGACAATTTCCTGCGCGTGGTGGCGAAACGCCTGGAGGCACTGTCGGCGGGACATTTCATCATCAGCCGCAGCAGCGGCGACGAGTTCATCGTCCTTATCCCCGACTGCCCGCGCGCGCTGGCGATGAACCAGGCCACGCGGATCATCCGCGCCGTTGCCGACCCCATCGAAGTCAACGACAGCACCATCACGCTGTCGGTGTCGATCGGGATCGCGTGCTATCCCGATGACGGGCCGGACGGGGAATCCCTGCTTGGCCATGCCGATCTCGCCCTCCAGCAGGCCAAGAGCGAAGGGCGCGGCACCTACAAATTCGCGGATTCGAACAAGAACCGCCTGGCGCAGGACCGCCTGCTGCTGGGCAGCGCGCTGCATGAAACCGTGTCCAAGGGACAGCTGCATCTGAATTACCAGCCCCAGATCGACACGATGACGGGCGCGCTGTACGGGGTGGAGGCACTGGCGCGGTGGCACCATCCGCACCTGGGCAACATCTTCCCCTCGCGCTTCATCGCGGTGGCGGAGGAAACCGGGCAGATCGCGGCCATCGGCCGGTGGTCCCTGCGCGAGGCATGCCGCCAGATGGGACAGTGGGACCGCGACGGCATCCACGTTCCCACCGTGGCGGTCAACCTGTCGGCCGCGCATTTCGGCGACCACAGCGTGCCCGAATACATCGCGGGGCTGTTGCGCACATACGACCTGACGCCCGATCGCCTGACGGTGGAAATCACCGAAAACGTCATGATGGAAAGCGGCCAGACCACGCATGACGTGCTGCAGGCCATCCGCGACCTTGGCGTCGGCCTGTCGATGGATGATTTCGGCACGGGCTATTCCTCGCTGTCGCGCCTGACGCGCCTGCCGCTGACGGAAATCAAGATCGACCGCAGCTTCATCAACGATTTCGAACATGACACCAACGCGCAGGCGGTGACGACGGCGGTCATCGGCATCGGCAACCGGCTGGGCATGACGGTCGTGACCGAAGGGGTGGAGACCGAGCAGCAGCGCCAGCTGCTGGAGGACCTGAAGTGCGACGTGATGCAGGGCTACCTGTTCGCAAGGCCCCTGCCCGCGGACGAGCTGGAAAAATGGATCCGCGCGCGATCCTGACAACGCCCCGCCCGGTCCCGGGCCGGGCCATCGCCCCTGCGTGCGGAAATGGCCGTCCGGACCGCCCGGTCGCCTGTATTTACTGAAAATATACTTTCGGGGACTACCGCCGGGTCCGTGGACCGTCGACGGCCCGCGCTCGTCACATAATGTTGAACTTGCTACCCCATTCCCGGCCCCACGGCGGCGCGGCGGGGGCCTTGCGGCACCTGCCATGGGAAAAGTCCTGACCCCGACAGGAACTTTCCCGCGCCCCGGGGCCGGGCCGCGTGACCTGCGCCTGCGGCATTACTGCCATATATCCAAAAGACGAATGTCTGGCATATGCCCTGCAATGAGCCGGGGCGGACAAGCCATGATAGCATGACACAAACTGAAATACGCAAGCCAGGCACGCCGTTGCGTCTGGTCGCGCAATAATTGAATAAAGGTGAACAAAATGATCTCGTGTCTCGGTCGTATCCTTTCCGCCGGTGCCGTTACCACCCTGCTGGCCGCCGCACCCGTGCTGGCGCATGCCGAAACCTCCCCCCCGACGGGCGCAGGCGTTGCGAATCAGGTCGAACAGATCAAGATGGGATCGCTGTCGGAAAAGACGGTGATGTCGGCCGTGGCCTCGGCCAAGCCCGCTGATCTGGGTGGCATCCTCAATTACTGCATCCAGTCCAACTACCTGACCGCGTCCGAGGCATGGCCCGTGCTTGCGGCCCTGAACAAGAAGACCAACGACGTCCCGTCCAACAGCAAGGGCAACATGTCCTATGCCGATGGCTCGACCGGCCTGCTGAAGGTGGGTGGCAAGGCGCCGATCTCGCTGGAAGATGCGTCCACCGACATCCGCCGCGCCGCCTGCGCGAAGGTCGAGGCACGCGCCAAGTCGATGCTCTGATCGCGTCCATTCCCGTGCATGGGTCCGCCCGTGCATGACCTGCTTCCGTGGCCTGATATCGCGGCGGACGCAGGACCAGACCCCGGCCCTGGCCGGGGTTTTTTCATGGCAAAAGGCGGCACGCCAGCAGGCGCGGATTTCCCGGGAATGGGGAATATGGCTGAAAATACTGCCGTTAGACAGTAACGCAGCACGACCATGCGGTCTTCATGCGTGGGAGATTGCCTGCAAACGGCCCGCTGATAAAAAGGAATAAAAGTTTTTGGGTGTCGCCTTTTTTCAAAAAGGCGACGTTCCCTGAAGCTTTTTGCAAAAAGCTTCACCAAAAACTTCTTCACGATTTAAAGGATATCTCAAAGGATCAGGGCCTGCTACCGCACCCAGACCTGTGAGAAAATCATGTGATACAGGCTGGTATAGAAATAATGTCCCAGCCGTTTGGACACCACGTCGACATAGCTCATATGGATCATCGGCACGGCGGGGGACTGGCGGGTGATCATGTCGCTGGCCTGCGCCCACAGCATGCGGGCGGACTGCGGGTCGACATCCTGGCGCGCGCGGTCCATCACCTGCTGGATGCTGGCGTCGCAGAAGCCCGAGATATTGATCGAACTGTCGGAATGCGGATGAAAATTCTCGCACCCGAACAGGGTGTCGAGGAAGTTCGAGGGCGACGGGTAATCGGCATACCATTCACGCATGCTGATCTGCACATGGTTGTCGGTATTTTCGATATATCCGGGATGGATGGTCTGCGACACGGTGCGCAGGTGCGCCTGGTACCCGATGGACTGCAATATGCCGCGCACATAGGTGCCCATGCTGATATCCACGGCATTGGCCGCGACCACCAGCGTCACGTCCTGCCCCGCCGTGCCGCTGTCGCGCACAAGCTGGCGCGCGCGATCCAGATCCGCGCCACGCCACGCGGGCGCGGGGTGGTCCGGCGTCGCATCGCGGGTATAGGCGCACCGCCCGTCATCGGGCAGAAGGCCGGGCGGCACCATGGTGCATAATGGCGACGCCAGCGCGCTGCCGCCCGCAAGGATCGTCATGGCGCGGCGGTCGAGCGCGTAATTGACCGCCTGTCGCGCCTGCAGGTTGCTGAACGGGGCGATATTGACGTTCATCGGCAGGAAATACAGCCCGTACAGCGGCTGCACATGCACCTGCGCGGTATAGCGCGCGCCCAGTTCCCCCAGCCGGTCCAGTGGCTTGTTCCCGAACGCCCAGTCGTACTGCCCGTTTTCGACCGCCGTCACCGCGTCCTCGTCCGACAGGCCGAAATCATAGGAAATGGCATCGACATAGCCGTCGGGCTGTGCCTCGGCATTCCAGACATGGAAATAGGGATTGCGTTCCAGCCGCATATGGCGCTGCGGATCGTACGACACGATGCGATAGGGGCCGGTCGCGGCAATGGGGGTGTTGCCCACGTCATGCGCGGGCGTATCCGCCGGCAGGATGGAGGCATGGGGAAAGGCGATCTTCTGCGGGAATTCGGCGTCCGGTTCCTTCAGCCGGATGGTGATGCGCCGCGTCGCGGGATCGACCTGCACCCCGTCGGACAACGTGCAGTGCGCCGCATCGCGCAGGCATTCATCCGCGCCCAGGATCCCACCATAGAACGACCCGGCGGTGGGACTGCCGACGATGAAAATCCGCCGCAGCGACGCCACGACGTCATCCAGCCCCACCTCCGCGCCATTGGAAAACCGGACGCCGCGCCGCAGGGTGAATATCCATGTCCGCCCCCCGTCGGGCGTCTGCGGCAGGGATTCGGCAAGGTCGGACACCAGTTCGTTGCCCGCCGCCCCCTCGGCCTTGCGAAAATTCAGCAGCCCGTCATAGACCACGCTGAAAAGCTGCATGTACATGGTGGTATAGTCGATCTGCGGATCGAGCGTCCCTGCGGAGACATGGGCCGTCAGCCGCAATGTCCCCCCACGGTGGTCCACCGCATGGTCCGCCACCGGATCCGCAATCGGGTCCGCCGCGCGCGCATCGTGCCGCAGGCCGGGCAGGCATGTCATCCCCACCGCGACAAGCACAGGCCACGACGCGCGTGGCATCATTTTTGTTCCGCCATCAGCTGTTCGATGCGATCGGCGATTTCCTGCGCCGAGGCGGAGGCCGGGATGGTGCCGACATAGCGTTCGGTCGGCGACATGATGACGATCTGCGACGCGGGCTCCATCATGTAATCCCCGTTCTCCAGCGGTTTGCGGACATAAGGGGCATGATATTCATGCGCCACGGCCTCCACCATCTTGGGCGAACCCGTCATGCTGAACAGTCGCGGTCCGAAACGCAGGGTATAGGTGCGCAGGACATCGGACGTATCGCGCATCGGATCGACCGAGATGAAGATGGGCGCGACATAGCGCGCCTTGGCCCGGCCGAGGATGTCCATCGCCTTGGCCATCGATTCCATCGTCGCGCCGCACAGCGTGTCGGGGCAATGGGTCGACCCGAAATAGACCAGCATCCACCGGCCCCGGAAGTCGCTGTCGAGCACCGACCCGTCCGCGCCGTTGACCAGCCGGAAGGACCCGCCGACCTCGTTGCCATAGGTGGTCAGCGGCGGGGCCATCCGGTCAAAAATCCGGTACCCCACATATCCCACCAACGATGAAATCACCACGATCACCAGCGTGACGATAAGGATGAACCTGTCGCGTTTACTCAGCATCAGTGTGCGTCCGCCCAATTCGTTCCGGTCCCGGTCTCCACGACCAGCGGCACGGAAAGGGTCGCTGCGGATTCCATGACCTGCTTTACAAGGGCGGCGAGACGATCCGCCTCTTCATGCCGCACCTCGAACAGAAGTTCGTCATGGACCTGAAGCAGCATGCGTCCGTCAAGCCCTGCCTCACGCATTTCGTGAGGAATCCGCACCATCGCGCGCTTGATGATGTCGGCCGCCCCCCCCTGCAGGGGGGCGTTGATGGCCTGGCGTTCCGCGTAATTGCGCCGCGCGGCGTTGCGCCCGCCGATTTCGGGCACCCAGCACCGCCGCCCGAACGGCGTGACGACGTATCCGTGCGCGCGGGCCTGTTCGCGCATGCGCTCCATGTAATCGCGGATGCCGGGATACCGCGCGAAATAGGCATCGATATAGCCCCGCGCCTCCCCCGGCGGGATGCCAAGCTGGCGTCCCAGCCCGAAGGCGCTGATGCCATAGATGATGCCGAAATTGATCGCCTTGGCCCGGCGGCGCGTCAGGGGGTCCATGCCCTCGATCGGGATGCCGAACACTTCGGACGCCGTGCGGGCGTGGATGTCCTGCCCCAGCGCGAATGCTTCCTTCAGCGCGGGGATGTCCGCCACGTGCGCCAGCAGCCGCAGCTCGATCTGGGAATAATCCGCCGACAGCAGCAGCCGCCCCGGCGGCGCGATGAACGCGCGGCGGATCCGCCCGCCCTCTTCCGTCCGGACGGGGATGTTCTGCAGGTTGGGGTCGTTGGACGACAGGCGGCCCGTGGTCGTCACCGCCATCTGGAACGAGGTATGCACCCGTCCCGTCGCGGGATCGACCTGGTTGACCAGGGCGTCGGCATAGGTGCTCTTGAGCTTGGCGAGCTGCCGCCACGCCAGCACTTCGGCCGGAAGGTCGTGCCCCTTGTCCGCAAGGTCCTGCAGCACGGACGAATCCGTCCCCCATGCGCCGGATTTCATGCGCTTGCCCCCGGCGATGCCCATTTCGTCGAACAGGATCTCGCCCAGCTGCTTGGGGGAGCCGACATTGAACTCCCGCCCCGCAAGGGCGTGGATGCGTGCCTCGATCGTGGACATGCGCCCGGCGAATTCCACCGATATCGCCCGCAGGTCGTCCGCGTCGACGGCGATGCCCTCGCGTTCCATGTCCGCCAGTATGCCCACCAGCGGACGCTCCAGCTCCTCATACAGCGCCAGCGCATGGTTGGGGCGCAGCTGCGGGCGCAGCACCTGCCACAGCCGCAGGGTCACATCCGCGTCCTCGGCCGCATAGGCGGTGGCGCGCGCGATATCGACCCGCGCGAAGGGCACGCGGTTGCGCCCGGTGCCCGTCACCTCGTCATAGGGGATGGGGGTATGGTCCAGATACAGGCGCGACAGTTCATCCATGCCCTGCGTATGCTTGCCCGCGAACTGGGCATAGGAAATCAGCATCGTGTCGTCGATGGGCGTGGGCTGTGGCGCGCCCGCGCGCACCAGTACCTCCAGGTCGAACTTGGCGTTCTGGAACACCTTGAGCACCGACGGGTCCACCAGCAGGTCCGACAGGCATTCCAGCGCCACGCCGACATCCATCTGCGCCACCGACGCGCTGTCCATCAGGTCGCCCTCATGCGCCAGCGGGATGTAGCAGGCGCGGCCCGGCCCGGTCGCAAGCGACATCCCCACCAGCCCCGCGCGCAGCGGGTCAAGGCCATCGGTTTCCGTGTCCACCGCGCACACGCCCGCGGCCCGGGCCTCCGCCACCCAGGCGCGCAGCGCATCGACGTCGCTGACGGTTTCATAGGGGCCATAGGCGGCGTCGGGGACGGCCATGGCCGGGGCCTGTTCCGTCGGCGCTGCGGCCGTGCCCGCGCCGGGCAGGGGCGGCGTCGGGCGGCGCGGGGTCGCGGCGGCCTTCATGCCGATGCGCTGCAGCAGGGAACGGAAGCCCATCTCCTCCAGCCAGAGGCCGAGTCGCGCCTCATCCACGTCGCAGCAGGCCAGTTCCGCCAGCGGCACGGGACACGGCGCGTCCTCCCGCAGGGTGACAAGCGTGTGCGACAGGCGGGCCATGTCGGCATGGGCGATCAGGTTGTCACGCCGCTTTGACGGCTTCATTCCCTGTGCCGCGTCAAGGATCGCGTCAAGCGAGCCGTATTCCGCCATCAGGGCCGCCGCCGTCTTCGGCCCGATTCCCGGCACGCCGGGCACGTTGTCCACCGGATCGCCGATCAGGGCCTGCACCTCGGCCACGTGGACGGGGGCGACGCCGAACTTGGCCATGACCTCCGCCTCGCCAATGGGCTTCTGCTTGATCGGGTCCATCATCTGCACCCCCGGACGGACCAGCTGCATCAGGTCCTTGTCGGAAGAGATGATGGTGCATGTCCCCCCCGCGTCCGTCGCCTGCCGGGCATAGGCGGCGATCAGGTCATCGGCCTCCCACCCGGCTTCCTCGATCGCGGGCACGCTGAAGGCTGCGGTCGCGTCGCGCACCAGCGCGAACTGCGGGCGCAGGTCCTCCGGCGGTTCGGGGCGGTGGGCCTTGTACTGGTCATACAGATCGTTGCGGAACGTGTGGCGTCCCGCGTCGAAGATGACCGCCAGATGGGTTCCCGCATGTTCGCGCAGCAGCCGCGCAAGCATGTTGGTAAATCCGAATACCGCATTGACGGGCGTTCCGTCCGGGCTGGTCATGGGGGGCAGGGCGTGGAAGGCACGGAAAATGAAACCGGACCCATCCACGAGGATCAGGCGGACCTGCGCGTCGGTGTGCATCGGGATTTAGGGTTTCAGTGCGCGTCACCGTGGGATGAGGCCTCGGGGTTGAGCACGAACAGCCGCGAGCAGTAGGGGCAGAATGTCTGGTGATCACGGATGCGCAGGAAAACGCGCGGATGGCCCAGCGCGCCCAGCCCGCCGTCGCATGACAGGACACGCGAATCGACGACGATCGTCTCGACCAGGCCAAGGACGGGATGGGGCGTCGGATTTGTCGGGTTCTTGGTCAGGGCTTGCATTTCGGTAAACCTCGGGCTTGTTGTCCGGCATGGATTGCGATGCCCCGGCGGACCCGTGGCGTCGAATGATGATGATACGCAGGATTGCCGTGCTTTCAAACCTTCGCCTGTCACGCCTGCTTTATCCGGCGTTCCTCATGCTTCTGGCCGGATGCGCGACACATGACGCCCCCACCCCCGTCCCGCCGCCACGCCATGCCGGACTCGGCCGCGTTGTCCCGCCCGACCGGGTGATGGACGTGCCCGGCACCGGCCCGGTGCCCATGCGCGTGTGGCGAGCGCCGGCGGGCGGGCAGAAGGCAGTCGTGCTTGCGCTGCATGGCTTCAACGACAGCCGCGACGCGTGGGAACGCCCCGGCCCCGTGCTGGCGGCGCATGGCATTACCGTTTACGCCCCGGACCAGCCGGGATTCGGCGCGATGCCCGACAGGGGCGGCTGGCGCGGGACGGACGCCATGGTCGCCGCCGCGCGGGCGGAGGCCACGATGATCCACGATGAAAATCCCGGCGTCCCGTTATACGTCATGGGCGAAAGCATGGGCGGCGCGCTGGCGGTCTGCATGTCGGCCGAAGGCGGCATGCCCGATGTCGCGGGCTATATCCTGCTGGCGCCCGCCGTATGGGACCTGGGCGCGGGCACGGATGCGACCCTTAACGCCATGGCCGCCATCGCGCCCCAGTGGCGGGTGACGGGCCGCGAACTGCCGGTGCATGTCACGGCGTCCGACGACCTGCTGGCGCTGGCGCGACTGTATTACGACCCGCTGACGCTGCGTGCCACGCGCATGCCGGCGCTGGCGGGACTGGCGGAACTGATGCACCGCGCGGCGCACGAGGTCGGGCGCATGCATGGTCCGGTGCTGGCGGTCTATGGCGGCCGGGACCAGCTGGTGCCCGCGCGCGCCATGACGCGGGCATGGCGCCACCTGCCGCAGGGCGCGCGACGCGATTTCATCCCCGCCGGATACCATCTGCTGCTGCGCGGGCGGGAGGCGGAGAAGGTCACGCGCGACATCATCTCGTGGATTGAACAGCCCGATGCCTTCCTCCCCTCCGGCGGGGATATCGCCGCGGCCACATGGAACGACGCGCCGGCGGGGGAGATGAAGGTGCCCTTCTTCCTGCCCGCGCAGATGGACAGCCTGGTGCGCAAGTAAGATTGCATCATTTCAGGGGTAGCGTTTGCGCCCGTGACAGGGTATGCAGGCGGCTGTGGACTCGTAGCTCAGCTGGATAGAGCGTCGCCCTCCGAAGGCGAAGGTCGAAGGTTCGAATCCTTTCGAGTCCGCCATTCCCCTAAAATTATCAATAAAATCTGTCTTTTTTGGCGTCATGTCTGGGTTCAGCCTTGCGTGCTTGCACTTGGGCAGATTTTTCCATCGCTGTCGGCCGATACGCCCTTGTATTTGCCATCTCTCTTTGGCCTTGACGATCCCTTCATGCTAGCGCTCCAGCATCAGGGAACGCTCATGCACAACGGGACACGGCCCGTATGCTTTTACCTACCTTGCTCAATTATGTGCATCAGGCATCTTAATCGGTAACAGAGGCCAGATGCAGGATATGTCATGAATGATCACCCCATCCGACTGCCGTGGGTCGGACCGCGATACGATGAAACCCGCATTCTCATCATGGGTGAAAGCCACCATTGTGATCCTGCTGACGAATTCTCCTACGACCTGACGCTTCGTACGGTCCGGGACGCCCAAAAAGGCATGCTTCAGTCATCATTCTTTGACGACATCAAGGATGCCATACTTGGCGATGCATCCGAGGGGACATCCTCTGAAGAATTCTGGAACAGGTTCGCTTTCGCCAATTTCTGCCAAGGAGCGGTTATTCGCGAAGAAGGGATGCCCTTATCCGATGCATCAACTCAGATGTTGCAGGCAGGTGAACAGGCTTTGCCTACCATTCTGTCTCTGCTGAAACCAAGAAAATTGCTGCTGTTTTCCAAGCGCGCATGGAGGTATACGCACAACCTTCCTGCCATCACTCGCCATGAACCAGAAAAGTCAGTCCCATGCCCAGATGGCAAGCTGGCAGAAACCTATTTCTACGCTTCCGATGAACTGTCGTTCGCTGTCAGTTGCATTGCTCTGTATCATCCAAGTGCGTGGACAAAGTTCCACCAGAACGCGTCTTACTGGCATCCCGTTATCCAGACCTTTCTGACAGACTCCACAAGGTCAAGGCATTAATCCTCAGATCATTTTGAAGTGACGCAAGGCGGCTTCGATAACTGGCCGCTTTTCTGGTGGACACGGGTGCTTTCTCTGGTTGGGATCAATTCGATTATTCGCCTGCCGTCGTGTTTTGCCGTGATCTGATAGGATATGAGCGATCCAGCAGCTTTTGGCGGCAAAGCCATCTCTTGCCCTGATCCAGTCCTGCACCTGTTGATAAGTCGCCATGATCTTCTCCTGTTATAAACAGCGAATCATACCCTTTCGCCAATACTAAGAAAGTTAGAGCCGTTTATAGCGCAATTCACCTTCCTGCCCGATTAGAAAAAAACCAGATGTGCCGCCCGTGTCCGTGTGTACCGGGCCTGTTCCGACAGTGGTCCATGTCCATAATGGCTGCAATCTGGCAGGGGGTGTAACCAACCTCCGCCACTCGTCATGCAACGTATTTACCTGACCATGCCCCCAAAGGGCACGGATACCAGAAACAGGTCCGGTCATTTCTCCTCCCCGATGCGTCCTGTTTCAAGTTGGGGAACCATGCCGTCGGTTGGCACGTAAACCACCGTCTTGTTGGTCTGGTTATCCAGCTTGCTAATCCAGAGCCAACGCAGGTATTCCGAGTTTTCCTTCAGGCTTTCACCGATGATCTTGTTGGCCTTGGCCGTGCCTTCGGCGCGCAGGATTTCCGCATCGCGTTCGGCCTGCGCGGTCTGCACAAGCACCTGCCGGTTCTGCGTGGCGCGCGCCAGTTCGGCTTCGCCATGCATCCTGGCGGAATAGACCTGATATTGCGGAAGGGCATAGGCGGCCACCCCGATAAGGGTGACAGCGACGATCCCGATCGCCAGGAGTTCTTTCGTCGAGAAACCCGTCTTCACTGCCTGATCTCCATGGTGATGGCGCAATCATATTGAAACCGAAACATATTGCCCGCAAGCCATATTGGCGAACACGATCAGGACCGGACCACGTGGGAGATTGTTTGAAAACAACCCATTGATAAAAAACAATAAAAGTTTTTGGTGAAGCTTTTTCCAAAAAGCTTCGAAGAACGCCGCCTTTTTGAAAAAAGGCGACACCCAAAAACTTCTAAAATTTCAGGACATTGTCGGGCCTATCTTTTCAAATCCCCCTGACCCCATGGCAGCGAAAGCCTTCCCGGAAACATCCTTGCAGCATGCGGGATGCTTCATGGGCGGGGCCTGTACCACCCGTCGCGCCGGCAGCGGCACCACCACTGAAATTTCACGTCCGCATCCATGCAACTTCCCCTCGCGCATGCACTTGGGAAAGCGGGAAAAACATCCCCCGGATGGCCACGAAAATCCGGCATGACAAAGCTGATATCCCCCGGAAGGATGAAGAACAATGCGCTCACCTTCGCTACGGCTGGTCCCGCCAATGGTTCTGACAGTATCGGCCGGTTTCCTGCTGGCGGCCATGGCGCAGACACGCGCCGCCCCGCCGCCGCCCGCAATGCCGGCGACATCGACGACGGCGGCCGCCATCGAGGGTGCGCCGGGCGCGCGCCTTGCCGGGTATCTGAATTTCTGCATTGGCAATCACCTGCTGCCACATGAGGACGCGACCCCCGTGCTCGACCATCTCATCGCGCAGACAAATGCGGTGTCGAAGGATCATACGGGCAACATGGATTACGTTTATGGCACGGTGGGCCTCCTTCATCCCGAAAGCCGGAACAGCCCGCGCCTGACGGACCTCGACATCCCGCAACGGCGCGAACTGTGCCAGCAGATCAGGAAAAAGGCAGCCTCCGCTACATGATCCCCGCCATGCGGGAACGATTGGACATCACGGGCATCGGGCAGGATATGCGGCAGGCTGCCCCGAGACATCCCGTCGAAGACGTTCCTGGCGATGCTTTTTCCAAAAAACTCCTGATTGTCTTCCCCCCGGGGACTACGGCAGGACGGATCCGTACCGCAATATTTGCATGGGACCCCGGCATCGACGCTGGCTGGCATGATGCTGACAGGCATGACACATTACGTAATATTCCTGTCACGGTAACCCATCCCATGCCCCAGCCATCCCGCCCCCTCCCTGCCGAGGCACCCGCCCCCCCGATCCTGCGCCATCCCCATGTGCTGGAGGACAAGGGACACGATGCCGTCGTGCGCGTGGGACAGGCGGACCGCATCTGGTCCGATTTCTATCACCATGCCCTGATCGCGCCATGGGGCGTCTTCTTCTACTGGTCGATCGCGTTCTACATCGTCATCAACGTTGTCTTCGCGCTGGCCTACATGGTGGTGGGGACGCAGGTGTCAGGCGCGCGGCCGGGCGATTTCCTCGATTACTTCTTCTTCAGCGTGCAGACCCTGTCCACCGTGGGATACGGCGTCATGGCCCCCGTGGGGCGGGTGGCGAACCTGCTGGCGACGACAGAGGTTCTGGGCGGCATGATGATCAACGCCGTCGCGACGGGCCTGGTCTTTGCGCGGTTTTCGCGTCCCCGCGCCCGCATCATGTTCAGCAAGCGCGCCGTCATCGTAAAGAATCAGGCGCAGCCCCACCTGGACGTCCGCATCGCCAACTGCCGGCGCAGCCCGATCCTGAGCGCGGATATCGAATTTTCCCTCGCCCGCCTGATCCCGCAGCCCGACGGGCATGTCACGCGGCAGTTCGATTCCCTCCCGCTGCGTCAGTCGCACATGCCGGTGCTGCGTTTCGCGTGCCTGCCGGTGCATGTCATCGATGAAAACAGTCCCCTGCATGGCGTCACGCTGGACATGCTGAAATCGGAGGAGGCGGAAATCATCGTCACGATCACCGGCACGGACGAGGCATCGGGGCAGACGGTCTTTGCCCGCACGGCCTACGGGTTCGACCGCATGCTGTACGACCACCATTTCGTCGATATCATCAACACAAATCCCGACGGCAGCATCACGGTCGATTACACCCGGTTCGACCAGATGGAAAAACAGCCCTGAGCCACCCGGCCCTTACGTCGCACCCGACAGGCCCCGCCATGCCGAAAGGGCACGCGCCCGGCCTTCGTCCAGCCCGACAATCGGGGCCGGATACCCGCGCGGGACCTCCGCCGGGGCGCAGGTCCATGGACAATGGATGCGCGATGCGGGCAGATGCGCCAGTTCCGGCACCCATCGCCGCACATACGTGCCATCGGGATCGAATTTCTTCCCCTGCAGGACAGGATTGAACACGCGGAAATAGGGCGCGGCATCCACACCGCATCCCGCGACCCATTGCCAGTTGACGACGTTGCTGGCGATGTCGGCATCCACCAGCGTATCGCGAAACCAGCCCTCCCCCACGCGCCAGTCCATCAGCAGATGCTTCGTCAGGAAGGACGCCACGATCATGCGGACCCGGTTATGCATCCACCCCGTCTGCCACAGCTGCCGCATGCCCGCATCCACGATGGGATACCCCGTGCGCCCCTGCTGCCACGCATGCAGGTCGCGCGCATCGTCGCGCCACGGCATGGCGTCGAATTCCGTCCGGAAATTGCTGCGCACCAGTTCCGGCTGCTCATAAAGCAGCGACACCGCGAAATCCCGCCATCCCAGCTCGGCAAGGAATTTCGCGCGATCCTCCGCCCCCGCCGCGCCATCACACGCCACCGCATGCCATGCCTGCCGAGGCGAGATGTGGCCAAAACGCAGGGCGGGCGACAGCATCGATGTCGCCGGCAGGTCCGGCCTGTCGCGCGCGGTAGCGTATCCCGCCATGTCGTCCTGCACGAACTCGCGCAGGCGCGCGCGCGCCGCGGCCTCGCCCGGATGCCACGTCGCGCGCAGACCCCCAGCCCAGTCCGGCGCAACCGGCAGAAGGCCGAGCGCATCGATCCCCACGCATTCCGCCCGCCAGCCGTCAGGCATCCCGGCGTCCCCGATCCGCCGAGGCGCGGGCAGGGGCGGCGGCGGGTCCCCCATCGCACGTGCGGCGCGCCACCATGCGGTATAGACCCGGAACGCATCGCCCGCGCGCGTGCGGACCGTCCAGGGTTCATGCATGACGCTGGCGGCAAAGCTGTGCGCCGCAACGCCATCCTGTTTCAGGGCCGCCTTGATCGTGGTGTCGGTTTCACGCCCCTGCGGATCGTAACGCCGGTTCCACACCACCTGCGCCGCATGCGCCTGTTGCGCAAGGCGCGGGACAAGGACCGTCGCATCCCCGTGCGCGACATGCAGCGTCGCCCCCATGCGCGACAGGTCGTCACGCAGGGCGCACAACCCGCCATGAAGCCACCATTGCGCCGCGCCGGACGGGGCCGTGCGCGGGTCATGCACGAACAGGCACAGGACCGGCGCCCCCGACGCCACGGCATGCGACAGGGCCGGATGGTCGGCCAGCCGCAGGTCATCGCGAAACCAGACGATGACCGGCGCGGCGCCGGACGCGGAGGCAGAAGCCGAAGCGGGGGACGAAGACGATGGGGGCATATCTGTTCCAGACTGATGGCGGGGCCCCCTGATGTGCTATACCGCCATGAACCGTTGCAAGCGAAACCTTCCCCCACTGAATGAACGTCGCACCTGAATGTTCTTTATCATCAAGACCGTCCTGTCCGGACTGATCATCGCCCTCGTCTCGACCATCGCCCGGCGATATCCGGCGTTCGGGGCGCTTGTGGCCTCGCTCCCGCTGATTTCGGTGTTCGGGATGCTGTGGCTGTGGGCGGAAACGAAGGATCCGGTACGCATGGAAACCCATGTGGAAGCCACGTTCTGGTACGTGATCCCTTCCCTGCCGATGTTCCTGCTGATCCCGTACCTGATGCGCCACGGCGTCGGCTTTTACCCGGCCCTGCTGGCGGGATGCGTGCTGACGGCGGCACTTTACCTGCTCATGACATGGTGCGCGGCGCGCATGGGCATCAACCTGTGAGCGCACTCACCCGATCGTATGTAAAGACGGCATGAAAATAAGTTATTTATAAATGATGATAAAAGTTTTTGGGTGTCGCCCTTTTTTAAAAAGGTGACGTCTTCATGAAGCTTTTTGCAAAAAGCTTCACCAAAAACTCTTATTATTTTCAAACTGCCAGCAGTTACCGCGCCGGCGGGCTGGGCGCGGGATCGGACGTGGCATTGCGCGTTTCCTGCGGCGCGGGCGTCCGGTCGGCGGCGTTGTCGGGTTCCTCGAACATGGCACGGCATTTCGGGGACAGCTTGTCGAGCTTGCTTTCAAGGCATTCCTCCATCAGCTGTTCATTGGGAATATCCATGAAACACAGCCGGAAGACATCCTTCTTGCAGGCCGAGGTCTGGTCCTCCCGCCCGGCGGCATGGGCCAGGGGGGCCTGCGTCATTCCCCCGACCATCGCGACGGCCGCGCATGCCATTATGCGCAGGGCGTGTGGTCCGGTCCGGTAATGACGCAACATTTCTCGATCCTCCATCATGCTGGATGGGCATGGGTGCCAGAGGGCATCTGGACACGACCCATCGTCAGTGGCCATCAGTGGCGCGTGGAATCGCGCGCCCGAAAAACTTCCCCGACAGGCGGAAGTCCGGGGATAAGGGCTGTCGCCGTAACGCGCCACGCATTGACAAGTTGCGTCATTATTACGGAAAACCCTAGCAGCCTGTCGGGTTGGGCATTTTGCGGCTGATAACGCCGAGGCTGACCCGGCTTATGCTGCCTGAAGCCGTGCCATTCTTTTGCAGTTGTATGCG
>NZ_NOXG01000015.1:0-60831 GCF_003207955.1 Novacetimonas pomaceti | reverse complement strand
GCATCGGGTTTTCTTATAGCTTACGAAAATTTCTTTTGTGCAAAACAGACTTTTTCATAATCTAACCCGATGTACAACCCTTCTGTGAGATTTCCGCGTCGAATCATCCAGATACTGACCTGCCGTACGGTCATAGGTGCCTTTTACATTCTGCCAGTCGAGGGCGAAGAACGGCTCGACAAGGCGTGAAGCCTTCCAGCTGAAGCGCAGGTTGGTATAGAAGACGACACCGGGGGAATAACGGTGCTGCCCCTTCTGGTGTTTGTCCCCTCCCGCCACGGTTCCGGCATCGCCGTCGAAACTGAAATGCTTCCATTCATAGTCGAAAATGAAGCTGGAAATGTTTGACCAGTAATTCGGGCTGGTCGCATCGCGCGTGCCAAGGGGGGTCTGCATGAAGGTCTGGATGCCGAACGTGCTGTGCCTGTTTGGCTTGAACCATGCCGCGGGACCAACGATGGTGGGACCAAGGCCACCAAAATCCGTGCCGTTGGCGAGGGAGTAGCTTTCGGTCTGGATCAGTTCGAAGGCAAATCCCACATGCGGGATGGCGTCAAAGCTGCGGAAATGCACGTATTTCGTCATGCCCGACCATGTATGGCTGCCGCCACTGGCATGACGCTGGCCCAGGCTGTTGTAGGAACTGCCGGCCGCGTTTCCATCGCCGTACTGCACAAGGACGTTGAACGGCTTGAAATCAACCGGCAGGTCATATTCATGCGGTCCGATGATCCCCAGCGTCACGTCCGCCGCGCGGGCCTGTATCGCGCATGCCGTCATGACGGACATGACCGCGAGATGAAGCATGGCGCGCGGCCACGCGGACCTTTGTATCGGATGCATGGGGGATGTTTCCGTGAAGAAAGACACGGGTATCCGGCCACGACCGGATACCCGCGCGGGTTGCTCTTGCTTATTGGGGCGTGGTGGTGCCCTGCTGGCCGTCGAGCGTATAGGCGATGATGTAATCGCCGCTTCTGGTGCCCAGTCCGCCATGGCCACCGGCGGCGATCACGACATACTGCCTGCCACCGATTTCATAGGACATGGGCGTGGCCTGGCCGCCCGCGGGCAGCCGGTCGTCCCACAGGACCTTTCCGGTGGCGAGGTCAAAGGCACGGAGGTAGTCGTCCGCCGTAGCGCCCATGAACACGACGCCGCCCCTGGTCACGATATTTCCGCCGATATTATACATGCCGGTTGGCAGCGGCAGGTTGTTGTGTGTGCGGAAGGGCCCCGTGTCGCGCGTGGTGCCGACGGGATGCTGCCAGACGATCTTTTTCGTGACGAGGTCGATCGCGGTCAGCGTGCCCCACACCGGCCCCTTGCAGGGGATCTGCAGCGGGTTCAGCCATGGGGAGGTAAACGCGATATACGGCGTGCCATAATCAGGCGAAACCGCAAGGGCATCCCCCTTGGCCGCGGGTTCGTCCCCCTGCCCGTTCCATTTCGGAAGGATCCCGGCGCCTTCCAGCTTCTGACGACGATCCAGGCGGATGCGGAACGGCAGGTAGCTCGCATTGGCAAGCATGATCTTGCGCTGCGGGTCGATCGTGATGCCCTGCCAGTCAACAACGCCATAGAACGCGGGATAGACAATGGTGGACTGGCCCACGTGCGGGGGCGTGAACTGCCCTTCATAGGCAGACTGGCGATACTGGATACGGCAGATCATCTGATCCAGCAGCGTCGCGCCCCACATGTCGTTTTCCTTCAGGTCGGGCGGCGTCAGGCTGGGCATCGCCACCGGGAAGGGCTGCGTGGGGGAGACATGGTCATCCGGCGCGGCACCCGCTGTCGGGACACGGCGTTCGGCCACGGGATAGCCCGGCACCGTTTCGCCCGTGCGACGGTCAAGGACGAAGAATTCGCCGCGCTTCGTGCTCTGGACCAGCGCCGGTATCGTCTCCCCGTTCGCGCCGGGCAGGTCCACCATGGACGGGCCGGACGGGATATCCATGTCCCACAGGTCATGGTGTACCGTCTGATAGGTCCAGCGACGTTCGCCCGTCACGATATCCAGCGCAATCGTCGCGGACGACGTGGCGTCATCGAACGGACGGCGCGACCCGCCCCAGTTGTCGGGCGGCGCGTTCCCGGTCGGGATATAGACCAGCCCGAGGTTGAGGTCGGCGGTATAGACACCCCACGCATTCGGGGTATCGCGCGTCAGCACGTCATCCGGGCCGGGCTTCCACGTTTCCGGCTGGTGTCCGGCATCCCATGCCCAGGCGAGTTCGCCGGTCGTCGCGTCAAAGCCACGAATGGCGCCCGACGGTTCGAAATTGGCCTGGTTGTCGAATATCCATCCCCCCGTAATAAGCCGGTTCTTGGCCACCAGTGGCGGCGAGGTGATGAAATGGAAACCATGCGGCACATGGCCCAGATATTCCCGCAGGGAAATGAAGCCGTGATCGCCGAAATCCTCGCACGGTTTGCCTGTTTCGGCATCCAGCGCGACCATGCGCACGTCCGCCACCGGGGAATAGATGCGCGTGCGGCAGCTTGTCTGGATTTCATCGGGAATACGGTAATAGGACACGCCACGACAGGCGAGATAGACATTTTTCGCAAGATCGGCCGCGGCCGGATGGGGATCGAACTTCCACTTCACCTTCCCCGTCGCGGCGTCCAGCGCGATGACCCAGCTGTGGGGGGTGCACATGTAAAGCGTGTTGTCCACCTTGATCGGCGTGACCTCAAGGTTGAATTCATGACCCTGATCTGGTCCCGCGACCGTACCTTCGCCTTCCTGTTCCACATCGCCGGTGCGGGTTGTCCATGCGCGCCTGAGCTTCGTGACATTGGCCGGCGTGATCTGCGCCAGCGGCGAATACCGATCCCCGCCCACCGTGCGGCCATAGGCCTGCCAGTCGCCATCGGGGATGCCATCGGCGGCCGGGTCGGGCTGTCCCTGCGCCATCATGCGATCCGCCGGAACCGTCCCGTCGATGGAATAGGACATGAAGCAGCTGATCAGCAGCACGAGGGCGGCCGCGCCAACGCTGCCAAGCACCGGCAGCTTGTCAGACAGCCAGCTGCCGGTGCCGCGCCAGACCGGTGGCAGCAGCAGCCATGCGCCAATGCCCAGCAGCGTGAGCAGCCGCACCTCCAGCCCCCAGATGTCGAAGCCCACCTCGACCAGGGACCACACCGTCGCCACCAGCAGAAGGGCGGCATAAAGGCCGACCGCCAGTTTCGGCTTGCGCAGGCCGCTGACCGCCGCCGCCAGCATGACGCCACCCGCGAGGACATAGAACCACGAACCGCCAAGGAAAAGCAGCTGGGCACCCCCAAAGAACAGGAAAAGCCCGACCAGAGCCAGCAAGACCGAGGTTATTACTGATAACAACCTTCCATTTGTTTCCCGCATGCCATGTTTCTTTCTGTAGTTTTCATGGGCCGCGCGGAATGGCGGGGATGATGTTTCCCTTTCCCGACGGCCAGTGAGCCCTGTTCAGCATGGAGACACGGCAAAACGCCATGCTGCATCATGGTGGCTTCACACAGGTTTGTTTCATGAAAGGCCACCTGTCTCATTCCTGAGACAGGTATTGAAAAAACGGGGTCTTCCGTGGGGAATGCGTATTGCCAGACAGCACGGCACGGACACGATTACGGATGCCATCCGGGTCCATCACGCACG
Organism: Novacetimonas pomaceti; assembly: GCF_003207955.1. Taxonomy (NCBI): domain Bacteria; kingdom Pseudomonadati; phylum Pseudomonadota; class Alphaproteobacteria; order Acetobacterales; family Acetobacteraceae; genus Novacetimonas; species Novacetimonas pomaceti. The sequence goes on along the minus strand of NZ_NOXG01000015.1, from coordinate 57,185 downwards.
AAACGGCGGAGGTGATTTCCCGGCAGATCAGACAGGACGGACCGCGAAGCTGACACACATGCCTGAAACAGAACCCCGATATTGAAACCGCTGTCAGGAATGCCAGGTTACGGCGGAACAATTATGGAGGAAACATCAGCCGCATGGCCATACGACCGCATGGGGACGAAGCACGGACAGGCATAGGCCACGCCATCGTGCGTCATTGGGATATCCTGCCGGAAATTACCGGAAAATTTTTGAAAACAGGAAGTTTCCGGGCACTTCCTGTTTTAGAAATGCCGAATTCCCCAACGTTTTTTAAATAGATTCCTGGAAAAGCCTTCATTGGCACAGGACATTTCACAAGATGACTTCCGGATCAGTCACCTACTCGTGAAAGGTAGAGCACCTGTCGATATTATTCCTGACAAGGACCGAATGCGATCGCCCCGCGATGGGGGACATTGCCACAAGAGCCGAACGCGCCTGAGGAATGCCTGGGTTTTTTCATGATTTTTCCGACATATCAGAAAAATCCCGGGACGGCTTCCCGCCTGTCATTTCGATTCCGGAAGGTACTTCGCAAGGCTTTTGTCGTACAGGACGAAATCCTGCTCATACAGGGTTTCTATGCGCTTTTTCTGGCGCGCCGTCAGCGTAACATCGCCGCAGCGACTTTCATTAAGCCGCTTGATACGCAGATCACGAAACTGGGAAAACAGGTGCGGCAGCTGGGAGACAGCCTGCATGGGGATAAGGTTTTCGACCAGAACGTCGCCCTGACGCCCGCAGACGTACCATGACTGCGGCCGGAAGATATGGTCCACCCTGTAGATGGAGCGGGCATTTTCGACATGATCCAGCGCATCGTCCACGGAACGGAACGCCATGTAGCGATCACGGAACGTATCGACAACCTGCCTGTGGGCTGTCCCACCGGCGCGCGCATAACCATAGGAGGAGATGAAGCGTGACACGGGATCGCGGAGAATGGCGATGCTGGGCAGGTTCCTGACATTTTCCGGCGCGGTTTTCATGAAGAAATTCATCGTTTCATGAAGCATCGTCCGCCCGTAAAGGGCCATGGCGATGGAGGTGCCCGCGTTCTTGGGCACATGGATGAAAAGCAGCCCCCGCTGCGCGATCATGGCCATGCGGGCCCGGCGCTTGCGCCCGTGGGGGATATGCAGGCCGCAGTCGGCCGCCCATTCATGAAAATCCGACGCAATGGGAAACCCCATCGTCCGGGTCGCGGAATTAAAAAGGGCCTGGGACAGGGACGGGCCGGAAGCCGGACGAAGAAAATTTCCTGAACAGTGGGAGGGCGGATTATCAACATTCATGAATGACTTTCTCCCGGTCGGGCGACACGTTCGGCGTGGCGTATTTCAGGCACGCCGAACTGTGTATCATGACGCCCAAGAAAATCGAGTCATGCATCCTGCGTTGTTACTTTATGTTCCAAAAAAGTATGGACCATTTTGAATAATACAGTTCAAAACTTCCGGAAATAATAGTATAGCTTCGGCTTATTTGAAGAAATGTTTTGACATCGTGTCTTATTGTTACTTGTCGCCACAGGACGGTCCTGCAACATGATATCGATTTATATTATTGATTTCGTTAACGAAATATCAGGACCGCCGAGGTATGAAACCCTCTGCGGGAAGGAACCATTTTCGTTAATTTATCAAAACATATCAGACGACAAAACATTCATTTGAAATACATCTTCATGCATGCTTTGTCATGGAATTGTTACACGCCCGTAACCTCGGGTCCGTTACGTTTCCATCGTCCCGGCGCGAATCAGAACGCCGATCGTAATGATCGGGGCGGCCTTTCCCCCACGAAGGGCGCTCTCTCCCTCTGTCCCGTCCGGTCCAGGGCCGATCGGGGCGCGTATTCCGACTGTGTGTATCGTCTCAGCCACGGGATGATCTGCATATCCCGCCGTGTGTCGGGGCCGGCCTGTCAGCCGCGCACTCCCCTACCCTTCGGACAGGAAGTTCACCAGCAGTTCCAGGAAGGCTGCCGGGGCCTGTGCATGAACCCAGTGACCGGCATCGGGAATGATTTCCAGCCGGTAATTCGGGAAAAGCCGCCGCATGGCGGGGTAGTTGTCAGGTGTTATGTAATGCGAACGCCCGCCCGCGACAAACAGGGTGGGGCCATCATAATGGATGCCGTTCCCCATCTCCGGCCATCCGACAATCGCGGGCATGGAGGCGGCGATTTCCTGAATTCCGATATTCCAGTGTGGATGTTCCCCCATGTCGATATTCATCATCATCAGGTCACGGACAGGTTTTTCGGAAATGACCTTCCCCAGCAGGGCATCGGTGGCCGCCCGATCCAGAAAGTCGGGAAACCGGAGATCCGCCATCTTCCCCGCAAGGCTCTGCGATTGTGAAAACCCGCCCTTTCCCGGCGCGATATCCGCGATCAGGAGGGAGTGGACATCCGCCACGAATGTCAGGGCAAGCATCATCGCCACCTTCCCGCCCATCGAATGGCCGATGATGGTGGCGGGCAGGGCGTCATGCGCCGCCAGCGTTTCGCGCACGTCACCGGCAAGGGTGGGATAATCCATCATGCCATGGGGACTGTTTCCATGATTGCGCAAATCAAGGGCAAGGGTGCGGCGTGTCGCGGCGATCCGTCGCTGGAAAAACCCGAAATTGCGCGCGCGCCCGAACAGGCCATGAAGGAAGACGACGGGGGGCTGCGACCGGTCGCCATTTTCGGGGCCAAGTTCTATCGTATTGAGCAGCATAGGGGGACGCACTCCGGTTCCTGTCAGGTTTCGGAGGCATCCTAGAATACTCGGCCCCGGCCTGCCTTTCATAACTTTGTGGGGCCACCGCACGGGGCATGTCCAGCCCGTCATCGCGATTTCCATACCCATGCGCGGCCGTGTCCCTTCCGCATCGCCCATGCGGGAAAGCATTGCCATATAAGCTGGCAAGTGGACCGGCTTTACTGCCCTTCCCCACGATCACGGCATGCGGCGGCGTCGCGTCGCGATGAAAACGGCAGCACTGTCCCCGGACGCATGAAGGCGGTTCCCCATCAGGCAGGAGAGCCGCCAGTCATGACAGGCAGCGTCAGGCGATCAGGGCCGCAGTTTCCGGGCAAACTGGCTGAACGCGGCCAGCTGGGTGGCAAGGAATTCACGCGTCACGCCATCGGTCAGCTCCAGCGTATCCGCATCCACCTTGCCCGCGACCTGCCCGATCATCGCTTCCGGCCGATTCAGGACAAAGGCATTCAGGAAAACCAGGCTCTGGCGCAGGTGATATTGCGCGCGCGCCCCCCCGATCATGCCGGGCGAGGCCGTCTGGATCGCCACGGGCTTGGCTGCCAGAGGCTGCGGCGTGACGCGCGACAGCCAGTCGATGGCATTTTTCAGCACGCCGGGCACGGAATAGTTATATTCCGGCGTAACGATGATGACGCCATCAGCGTTCCTGATGGCCTCGGCCATCGCCAGGACCGGCGGCGGAAATCCCGCATCCTGCGTGTCCTGACTGTAATGGGGAAAATCGGCAATGGAGCCGAGCGGGGAAATCGACACCCCCTCCGGCGCGAGTTCCGGCAGCGCGCGGGCAACCGCAGCATTGAAGGAAGCCTTGCGCAGGCTTCCCAGAAGGGTGACGAAATGCAGGGAAGACTGATTTGTCATTTCAATTATATCCTTGCCTGATAATTATTTTTAACCAACATGGCTTTCGGGAAGACCGGGACATGGCCCTGGAAAGGGCGGCAGCCACAAGATGGTCCCGGTAAAGTTTTTCAAAAATCCTCTGGGCAACGCCGCTTTTTGAAAAAGCGGCGCACCGGAATTTTTATTGTTTTTTCGGTTTCAGACAGCCTCCTGTCCCCGGATCTTTCCGAAACGTCCACCGCGCAGATCCTCGATGGCCTGGCGGATCTGTTCCTGCGTGTTCATGACAAAGGGGCCGTAACCGACCACCGGCTCGTTCAGCGGCTCGCCGGTCAGGACCAGAAAGCTGGTCGCCGCCACGGCCTGAAGGGTCACATCCTCCCCTTCCCTGTCGAAAAGCACGAACTGCGCGCTGTCGAGTTCCTGCTGCCCGTCCACGATCAGGCGCCCTTCCAGGCACACGATGGCGGCATTATGCCCCCGTGGCAGGGTCAGGGATGCATGCGCACCCGCCCGCAGCTGCCCGTCCCAGACGTTCAGGGGCGAAAATGTCCGGGCGGGCCCGTGCACGTCGCCCATGTCCCCCGCGATCACCCGCAGGGTTCCGGCATCATTGGGCAACGCGACCGATGGAATGTCCGCAGCCGTGATGGTCTGGTAAGCCGGGGGCGTGTCCTTGTCCCTGGCGGGAAGGTTGACCCACAGCTGGACCATCCGGAAATCGCCGCCGGTTTTTGCATATGTCGGGGAATGGAATTCCTCGTGCTGGATGCCACTGCCGGCCGTCATCCACTGCACGTCGCCCGGGCCGATAATCCCGCCGCCGCCTGACGAATCCCGGTGCTCGACCTCCCCGTCATAAACGATTGTCACCGTCTCGAAACCGCGATGCGGGTGTTCGCCCACCCCCCGGCGCCCCCCGGTCGGCTGGAAACGGTGCGGACCGGCATAGTCAAGCAGCAGGAAGGGGCTGAGATGTTCCCCGAATCCGGTGTAGGAAAAAAGGGAGCGGACCGGAAAGCCATCCCCCACCCAGTGGCCACGGTCATTTCCATAACGGCCAAGAATCTTCTTCTGCATGGCGCTTCTCCTTTTATCGACGGAACCGCCTGATCCCGCCGCCTTCGATGTTCAACATGGCCTGTCCACATCGTTCCAGAAAGATTGCCAGATCAGACGTTGCGTTCTATTAAAAGGACGATGCAGGATCTCAACGATTTCCTTTATTTCGTGCAGGTCGTAAGGCACGGCGGCTTTTCCGCCGCGGCGCGGGCCTGCGGCATCCAGAAATCGCGCCTCAGCCGCAGGATCCGGATTCTGGAGGAACGCCTGAACGCGCGCCTCATACAGCGTTCCTCGCGACATTTCTGCGTCACCGAACCGGGCCAGCGGTTTTACGAACACTGTGTCGCCATGCTTGCCGAGGCCGAGGCCGCGGAACAGTCCGTGGCACAGCTTCAGGCGGAACCGTGCGGCGTCCTGCGCATGAGCTGCCCCATCACGCTGCTCAACTTCCAGTTCGGCGCGATCCTTGCGCGTTTCATGGTCCGCTACCCTGCCGTGACACTACAGCTCGAAAGCACGAACCGCCGCGTCGATATCCTCAAGGAAGGCTTCGACCTCGCCATCCGCGTCCGTTTCCCCCCGCTGGAGCCATCGGACCTTGTCATGCGGGTGCTGGATACCAGCACGCAGTGCCTGATCGCGGCACCGGGCCTTGTGCCCCGCGTGCTTATGTCCCCGGCCGACCTGAACGGATTGCCAAGCCTCGATTTCAATACGCGTCCCGGCGCCCATTCATGGCTGCTGACGGATACGAAAGGCCAGACGGCGACGGTATTTCATGAACCGCGCCTGATTACCGACAACTTCGCCGTCCTGCGGGAGGCCGCGCTGGCAGGGGTGGGTATCGCGCAGTTGCCCACCATGATGGTCTGGCACGATATCGAGGCGGGACGCCTGGTCCAGGTGCTGCCGGGATGGAAGCCACAGGCGGGCGTGGTCCATGCCGTCTTTCCCTCCCGCCGTGGGCTGGTGCCGGCGGTCAGGGCGCTTCTGGATTTCATGGCGGAGGACTGCGCCACCCAGCGGCGGCTTGCGTCACAGGCTTTTCATGACCCATCCGAATAAGGAACCGAGAGACATGGTGGTGATGGCAGTATGGTGACGCTGGCGGTCGCGGTTGACCCGCATGAGGACTTCGCGCAATGGAAGGAGGCATTTTCCCGGATCATGCCCGACCTGCGCGTTGTCTGGCACGAGGATGCGGACCTGCATCCATCCTGTGTCGATTACCTGCTGGCATGGGACCCGGGTCACGGGACGGCGGCCCGTTTCCCCGCGCTGAAGGCCATTTTATGCGCGGGCGCGGGCATTGACCACCTGCTGCGGGATCCCGACTGGCCGCATGACATCCCGCTGGTCCGGATGGGGGGGGAGGAAACCGCCACCCTGATGGAGGAATATGTCACGTGGGCCTGCCTGTCGCTGATGCGCGAAACGCGGACATGGGCGCTGCAGCAGGAACGCCATGTTTTCCATCGCCACCTGACAACCCGGAGTGCGCGGGACACGACGGTCGGGATCATGGGAATGGGGCATCTGGGCACGCGGGTCGCCCACCGGCTGTCGGCATTTGGCTTTGGCGTGCGCGGATGGTCGCGCACCCCCAGGGACCTGAGCGGGATCGAGGTATTCGCGGGCGATGATGGGATCGCCGATTTCCTTTCGCGGACGGATATCCTCGTCTCCCTCCTGCCCAGCACGCCACGGACCAGGGACCTGATCGACCGGAAACTGCTGTCCCACCTGCCCCGGGGCGCCGGGCTGGTCAATGTGGGCCGCGGCGACCAGCTCCGTGAGGGCGACCTGATGGAAGCCCTTGATGAAGGACGCCTGTCGGGGGCGATCCTTGACGTGTTCCGGCACGAACCCCTGCCCCCCGATTCACCCCTGTGGGATCATCCGGCCATCACGATCACCCCCCACGCGGCCGCCGAAGCGTCACGCATCGGGCAGGTTTCCTATCTGGCGGGGGTCATTGCGGATATCGAACGGGGCGGGACGCCGGAACTGCTGTACAGGCCGGAACGGGGCTATTGATGGCCTGCCGCTGACGAATGGCATGGTCACAAAAGATCATAATTTCGCCGCGCTTGTGTTATTTATGGAATGAAAGCCGGTCATGTCCGTCCGGCATCCGTGGCGCGGAATTATCCGCCCCGGACAGGATGATGAAGCATGGCGCGATGATCGGTTACAGAAGATGATCGGTTACAGGGCGGGAATGGCGGTTGTCCTTACGCTTGGGCTGGCGGGATGCGCCGCGACATCGCCATCTTCCACGCCCGCCCCCCTGTCCGCGGGGCAACGCATCTATCGCGCGCCAGGCAGTGCCGATGATCCGTGGGGACCATATATCCAGGAAGCCGCAGGCCGCTTTTCCGTGCCGGATTCATGGATCCGCGCGGTGATGCAGCAGGAATCAGGCGGCAGGCAATATCTGCAAGGTCAGCTGACGATATCGGAAGCCGGGGCAATGGGGCTGATGCAGCTGATGCCGCAGACCTATTCCGACATGCAGGCCCAGTACGGGCTGGGCGGCGACCCGTATGATCCCCATGACAACATCATGGCCGGCGCGGCCTATATCCGGCAGATGTATGACCGTTTCGGCGCACCCGATTTCCTGGCCGCCTATAACGCGGGGCCGGACCGGCTGGATGAATGGCGCCGCAATGGCAATCCCCTGCCGGACGAAACCGTACAGTATGTCGCCGCCATCACGCCCAATCTGGGTGCTGGCGTCTCCCCCTCCGCGACGATCATGGCGCCCGCCGGGACCACGATGCTTGCCCGTGCCGATGGGGTGGATGCGAATGCCGCCTATGTTCCGCCCGATGATGCCGGCACGGCTCAGGCCGGCACGATTCAGGACCGCGCCATCCGGGGCGACGTTCCGGCATCGCTGTCGCGCACGGCGGATGGCTGCCTGCGCAACGCCGATGCCGCCTATGACCCGGCCGCGCCGTGCCTGATGGATCAGGACACGCCCCATGACGGGAATGGCGATGGCGCGCCGCAACGCACGCCCTCCATCCCCGACAGCACGGTCATGGCCGACAGCGCCGCCATGCCGGATCAGGCCATGCCTGACACCGGCAGCACCCTGGCCGGAACAGGCATGGTTCAGGCCGTAAGCTATACCCCCGCCCCCGGCGGGGGATGGGCCGTGCAGGTCGGGGCATTTTCCACCGATACCGAGGCCCAGCAGGCGCTGCGCCAGACACGCCAGATGATCGGAATGACGCGCGGACGGCTGTCGGATGTGGTCATGCCCGTCTCGACCGGGACAGGCGTGCTCTATCGCGCGCGCCTGACCGGCTTTGCCGCCCCCGACGCATCCGCCGCCTGCCAGACCCTGCATGCCCATGCCATGGCCTGCTTTGCCGTGCCCGCCCGGACATGAGGACGAAAGCCACCAACGCGACGGATGCGCGGCATTCCCGCGCGACGTAAAGGCGCCATTGCAGTCCCGGATTCGTGATCGGATTTCCAGCCCGACGAAGCGGCGGCCACCCCTTTTCCGGCAGTCGCGCCACCCCATATCGGCAGCAGTCGGAGAGATGTTTTTCCGGCTGGGAGGTCACCATGACAATGGGAACTCGTTACCATTCACCCGGAAAGCCGGGAAACCGATCCGATCGCAACACAATGGACCTGTTGGGAATAGGCATCATCGTCCTGACACTGGCCCTGTGGATCGCGCTGACCCTGATCTGAACCGGTCGTCATACCCCGGCGCATGAATGCCCGGCTTTCGCATGCCCGTTCACCTTCATGTTCGGGAGGTTCAAATGTTGAAATATTCGCATCGCCCCGTGCGTACTGACATGTTCCGCAGGGGGAATCTCAACCGCTGGGACATTATCGGCCCGGCAATGCTGGCGGCGGCGTTCGCGCTGTCGACAGCCCTCATCTTCCTTGCATGACAGATGCAATATCGCGAAAAGCCCGGTCCCAAGGCCGGGCTTTTCGTTTGCGCTTCCGGAAACCTTCATCTTCGTCACACCCGGCCATCGTGCGCGAACCGTCCCGCCCATCATAATATCCGCCATGGTCGGCGGGACCTTTTTCCTGATCCCGGCCCCCTTTCATGCCCATACGGACAGGCGCGGCAGGAAACGGCACGGACTGATACTTTTCTATACCTGAATCCTGTGGCCCCGATGGTTGGCGCACATGGCAATGCCTGCTAGCGTCGCCGGACATGTCAGGATCTGGCCAAGAGGTAGTCGCAGGGTGCTTCGTAAAATCCATCGCTGGGTCGGGCTTTTTCTCATGCTCCCCCTCGTCCTGCAGGGCCTGACCGGGACGCTGCTGATCGTCATTCCCCTCCTGCTGCCGGGACCGCCCCATATCAGCGATACCGGGCCGCAGGCCGGGGCGGAGGCGATCATCGCGGCTTCACGCGCCAGCGCGCCACCGGACATGATCCCGTTGCGCTACAACCCCGCCGCCCATCCCGGTGACAGCGCGCTTGTCACCTACGGGCCACCGGGGGAACGCCATCCCACGTCCGAAGTCTTCGTCAATCCGGTTCACCCGGCGGTCATCGGGACATATGTGATCCCGTCGTGGCTGCGTTTCCTGCACAATCTCCATGCCGACCTGTTCCTCCTGCCTTACGGGCAGAGTGCTACGGGGATGATGGGCCTCCTCCTCGGCGGCATGGCGGTCACCGGGCTGATCCTCTGGTGGCGCCCGGGCGTTGCGTTGTGGAAAGCCGGGAAATGGCGCAGGGCCATCCTGATTTCACCTCGCGCGCGTGGCCTGCGCCTGTGGCGGGAGGCACATGTCACCATCGGGTTCTGGCTTTCGTTCATGCTGCTGTTCCTTGCGCTCAGCGGTTCCGTCCTGGCCTTTCCCTTTTCCCGTCCGCTGTTCGGGGTTCACCGTCCCGCGCCCACGGGCCACCATGGCCATCATATGGACGGCGCCCGAAGTGAACACGAACCCGGTGAGCAGGGACTGGATGCGGCACTGGCTGCGCTGAAGGCCCGCATGCCCGAAGCGCACCTGCAGTCGGTACAGCTGGGGGCGCGTCCCGACCAGCAGTCATTCGACGTGGTACTGCCCGCCTATGGCGCCAACCATCCGGCGACGGTGCAGTACAATCCACAAACGGATATCCTGCGCATCAGCCGCGATCCCAGGCAGCAGCGCGCGGGAGAACGGAGCTTCCAGTGGCTGCACACGCTGCATGAGGCGCGGCTGGCGTCTCCCGCGCCCGTGGCTCTGGTTTGGAAAGGCGCCGTGCTGGTAACGGGCATGGGGCTTGTGTTCTTTTCGATTTCGGGCGTGGTCATGTGGACCCTGCGGCGGCGCGCCACGGCACACCGCGCGGCGCAGCGCGGCGACAGCGGCATGACGCCCTCATCGCCGGGCGTGTGATATGATGGTATCAGGTATTCCCGGCCCCCCTTGAACACGCAACAGCAGGACAGGATGAAAAAACTTCTTCTACTGAACGGCGCGAAAGCGTTCGGCCATTCGCATGGCCGCCTGAACACGACATTGCATGACATCGCCACGGAACACCTGTCCCATGCGGGCTTTGAACTGCGCCGGACAACGATCGACGCAGGTTACGACGTGGGGACGGAGGTCGAAAGCTACCTGTGGGCCGATGCCGTCATCTACCAGTTTCCCGGCTGGTGGATGGATGTGCCCTGGATCGTGAAGAAATACCTTGATGAGGTCCTGACGGCCGGCCATGGCAGCCTGTATGCCAACGATGGACGCAGCCGCGCCCACCCCGAACGCAAATACGGGTCCGGTGGGCTGGCGCAGGGCAAGAAATACATGATTTCCACCACGTGGAACGCGCCGGAAGAGGCCTTTACCGACCCCGGGCAGTTTTTCGAGGGGAAAGGCATCGACGGAGTCTTCTTCCCCTTTCACAAGGCACACGAATTCCTGGGAATGTCCCGCCTGCCGACCTTCATGGCGAACAACGTCATCAAGTCCCCCACGGTCGATGCGACAATCGAACGGTATCGCGCCCACCTGACCACGGTGTTCGCCCAGGCCTGCGCCGCCTGAACGCGGCCGGACATACGCCATGGCCGCGGCGTCCCGGAAGCAGTCTGCAAACAGCCCTTCAGAGTTCCAGCACGAGGGAGGAGCCGCGCGCCCTTGAACAGCACAGGGCGATGCTGCGTTCCTGTTCGTCCTGCGTCAGGATCATGTCGCGGTGATCCCCCTCCCCCTGCAGAAGCGGGACGACACACGCACCACACATCCCCTGTTCACAGGACAGGGGAACATCGATCCCCGCATCCAGCAGGGCATAGGCGATGCTCTGTCCCGCTGGGACGCTTACCGTCCGGCCGGTGCGCGACAGGACCACTTCAAACGGCCGGTCAGACTCCCCGACGGGCTGTTCCACGGGCTGGAAATGTTCCCTGCGCACCTGATCGGGACGCCAGCCCGCCGATACGGCATGGGAAGAAACGGCATCCATGAAACCGTTGGGACCGCACAGCATGACGACGGCATCGGGCGCAGGTGCCTCCAGCGCGTCGGGATAGCCGTTCCGAAGGCTGGTGGCCAACGTCACCCGCCCTGATGCAATGTCCTGCGCCAGATCCTGCCTGAACGGTGCGTTCGCAGGATCGCGGACATAGTAATAAAGCCGCCAGTCCGCCCCCCTGTGCCTTAACGTCTGCATCATCGCCATCAGGGGCGTGATGCCAATGCCACCGGCAATCAGGATGTACCGGTTGGCCTCCGGCAGGGGAAAGGCATTGCGGGGGGCGGATATTTCCAGCCCCATTCCCGTTTTCGCCTGTGTGAACAGGGATTCCGATCCCCCGCGGGAAGCCGCATCGCGCTTGACGCAGAGTTCGTAGGTACCCGGCGCGTCCGGCAGGCCGCACAGGGAATACTGGCGCACAGGACCCGCAGGCGTCACGACGTCGATATGCGCCCCGGCCTCGTAAGATGGAAGCGGCGCCCTCCCCTCGGCGGCAAGGAGACGCAGGCGGATGCAGTCGGCGCCTTCGCGCGCGACATCATGGATCACGGCGGAAAGAAAGGAGGTCATGACGTCCGGCCTTCAGGAGGTAAAAAACTGGCTCAGCCCCATCGTGCGCAATGCCCGGCGGTATGCGATGGAACTGCGGTCGGCCATGACATGGGCCTCCAGCGTCGGGTCGAGCGGCAGGTTCTCGGGCTTCTGCGCCTCCACCAGGGCACGGTCTTCCTCAAACACCCGCAGGTTGAAGTCATAGACATCCTGCAGCGGCAGGTCCTTGTCGAAGTTGCGGCACATCGGCGCGAACATCCGGGTCCTGCGCGCCGACACCGGCGAGGCCGCGTTCATGATCACAAGCCGGCCATTATCGGGGAAATGGATTTCCAGCGTCGCGACAAACGGGACATGCACCCGGAAATGACGCAGCCATTCGAACCCCGGCCGTCCGCGATCGGACTTGCCGATGGGGTAATTGCCCACGCTGCTGCGATATTCCGCCTCGAACCCGTCATGGGTCATGCGTGGGGTATAGGGGGGCACCACAGGATTGTCTGGATCGGCGAACGTGTCGGTATGGACAAAGGCGAAATGCGCGACATCGATGAACCCTTCGACCTGCCGTCCCGCAAACCCGGCAATGTCGATCCATGGACAGTTGATCTGCTGATAATCGGGATCATCCCAATGGGGCATCGGCGGTATCTTCGTATCCCCGCCCGGAACAAGGCAGGTCCATATCAGCCCGTAGCGTTCGACCGCCGGATAGGTACGCAGGTTGAGTTTCGCGGGAATGGCGGCATCGGGATGGGCGGGCACCCTGACGCAGCGTCCCTTCGCCCCGAAACGGAAGCCGTGATACGCGCATGCCACCGTCTGACCGTCGCCCTTTCCCATGCTGAGCGGCACGCCACGATGGGGGCACAGGTCATCGGCAATCACGATGTCCGCGCCCGAGCGGTAAATCACCAGCGGCGCATCCAGCAGCGTCACGCCCATCGGCCTGTCCCCCAGATCGCGCACCAGCGCGACCGGATGCCAGCAGCGGGCCAGGATGTTCCAGTCATCGGCGTCGAATGTCACGTCGCGCGGCAGGGACGCGGCGTCGGTCGAACGGGAACACGCGGCATTTGTCATGATGATCTCTCCAGCGAACATGGCCGACAGCGGTCCCGGCCGTTTTTCCACGAAGATCATTTCACATGTGTGCGCATCTCAGATATATCATAATTAATCATTCTTCATTCTCATAATGAGAACGCATGTATCCTTTTTCCCGTTTCCTGACCTATTTCATGGAGGTGGCGCGCCAGAAATCCATCCGCAGGGCGGCCGAGGAACTGCGGATCGCGGGATCGGCCATCAACCGCCACATCCTGTTGGCGGAAGATCAGCTCCAGACGCCGCTGTTCGAACGCCTGCCCACGGGAATGCGCCTGACCGCCGCGGGCGAGTTGCTGTATGGCTGCGCCCGGCGCTGGATGACGGATTATGACGACCTGACCCGCCAGATTGACGAGGTCAAAGGCATAAGGCGCGGACAGGTGGACCTGCTCGCCCCCGAAGCCCTTTCACGCGTCCTGCTGCCGGAACTGATCGCAAGGGTGCAGGCACGGCATCCGGGGGTGGTCCTGAACATCAGCATTCTGGAAAACAAGCGGATACGTCAGGCGCTGCTGTCGGGCGAAGGCGACATCGCCCTTGTGCTTGACCCGGAGGAGATGCGCGACCTGCTGGTCAGAAGCCGCGTTGCCTTTCCGCTGGGCTTTGCATGTCCGCGCGGGCATCCGCTGGCGCGCGGCGGATCGCTCGGCCTGGCGCAATGCGCGCCATATCCGGTGATCGTCCCGGAACCGCCGCTGGCGCTGTCTTCCGTCTTTTCCCGACTGGCGGCGGCGGAGCATGTCGTGCCCATGGTCGCGGCCCGCGCGAACAATGTACAGATGATCAAGTCACTGGTGGCAGAAGGTGTTGGCATCAGTTTCCTGAGCTATCTGGATGTGATGTCCGAAGTCATGCGGGGCGAACTGGCGTTCATGCCCCTGTCCGGCGCGGATGTCCCCCACCTGACGCTGGCGGTGGTGCAGGACCGTACCCGCCAGCTGTCGCGGACCACGCATATGGTCGGGAACATCATCCGCGACATCATGACCCAATATTTGCGGAAAATGACGCAGGACGACGCTCCCGCCGGCCCGGTTACATGAATCCTGTCATTGCCGGATGCCTTGTCCGACAATCATGGCGTGGATGAGGATTCATGTGGCATGCACGAAGCATCGCCTGCCTCTCCCTGCCGCGCATTTGCGTGACAGCCGCAACTGGCGAAGCATTGACGCGGCGACCACGCGCCCTATATTTTCCACAATGGAAGGACAAGGACGGGAACATGGCTGGATACATGGCGATCAGGCCGGAAACCCGCGACCTTCCATGGTTTGTGCCGTATCAACATTCTTCTTGATTTTTCCTGACGAAGGACCGGGAAAATGCCTTTCTTCAGTTCCACCGCGAAATACATCGCGGCTGCCCTGCCCGCCGCCCTGCTTGGCGGCGTCCTGTACACCCAGCCGACGCAGGCCCAGACGCTTATGGTCGTGGATGCGGCCGGGCATCCTGTCGGCATGCTGACGCCCGCACAATCCGCCGCGCCGCCGATGTTCGATGCGATCGACCGGATGATGGATCAGGAATTCGCGGCAATGGAGGCCGAGCAGCGGCGGATGATGGGGCTGGTCAATCAGGTCGTCTCCGCCCCTGCAGGGCGCATGCCCGTTCCCGTCCGCGCGGTTGACGCGCATGGCAGGATGCCACAGGCGACCATGTACCAGACCGTGACAACCATCACGTGGGGCGCAAACGGAACGCCCTGCGCGCAGACGGTCAGCAGCAGTCAGCAGGGACAGGCCGCCCCGGTCGTTCAGGTGGCGACGCGTGGTGATTCCACATGCAATGCCCGCCTTTCTTCGGGAGGGGTTGCGGTCTCGTCACCTTCCCCGCAGGCACGGACCCTGACCCCTGCGGTTGACATGAGCGTGGATCACGTATCCGGGGCTTCGTCGAAACCTTTCTGAAAAATGGCTGTCCTTTCACGGCGGCCCTGCCCCATGCGGGCGGGCAGCCATGAGGGGCTGGCCATGCCGTGGGGCGTCTATCGGCCGCTCCACGGATATCACGTCCGTGGTAATGCTCGCAGTCAGGCCCGCCGGGACGCCATGTCGTGAAGTTTCCTTCGCAAATCCACGTTGCTGGCATAGATATATAATCCCATCGTGCCCCTTGTCATAAGGACATTGATGGAATTGAGGATGATCTGTTCCTGCACGGCTTCCGGATTGTCCAGTGCGCCCCTGCCGGCAAAGGCCGCGCCATCTTCATACCGGTCGGGTTTTATGACGATCCGCTGCGTCCGGGGGTCATAGGTGACACTGGGGCCGAGAATCACGCCGGCATAGTTCAGGTCGAACCCCTGTACCGTATAGACGGATCCCACTTCATCGATCGTGTCCGCCCGCTCCGCCCAGGGCAGGCGCTGTTCCGGCCGTGCGCGGTCCCAGCGCAGCCTGAACCGTCCCTCCTCGATGAAATGATCCTGTCCGTTCAGGACATATGGGTAATCATAGGTCGAAAGCATGCGGCACAGCCCGAACCGGGCGTTCATTGCACAGATGTCGTGATACATTTCCAGCGCATCATCATATATGCGGAAATCAAATTCCTGCCTGGCCGGAAGTGGCAGGATCCGCCTGTTGCAGAAAGCACTTATCCATTCCATGACATCGGGATTGGCCCGGACCCTGAACTGCGTCGTCAGGGTGAAAACCTCATGCGGGACATCATGCAGCAGATGTTCAAGCCGCTGGTCGTCCCAGTAGCTCTTGAATTTCAGGACCTGGCGTGAATCAAACACGATGATCGCGATCCGGCTCAGCCTTATGATTTCCCGAAGATGGTTGTCATGATTGAACCTGTTGTAACTGTCCCTGCGGCTCAGCAGCAGGTGGGCTTCGTCTATGAAGACGATGTCAGCCCTTTTATGCTGCCTGTCCATGGAATTGACAAAGGTCGTGGGACGTTCGTAATCCTTCTTGCGCAATGCCGGAAGGGATTCTGATATGTTCCTGTACAGCTTTATCATTTCCGGATGATTGACCAGCAATACATTATGCGTGCCGCGCAGGACATCGCGGCTGCCGGATGAACGTGCCGCCTCCTGTATCTTTTCGAACGCACTGTTGATGACGAGGCTCTTGCCCGTGCCCGCGTCCCCACGGATGACAAGGACCGCATGTTCCGAATGGATATGATCGCGGCAGAAGCGAAGGATTGCGTGGACCAGTTCTTCCTGTTCCGTGCTGAGGGTACGTCCGGGCAGAAGTTTCAGTTCGGAACTGTTTGTCTGTTGCATCGCCTCGATTATCCGGTGGTCTCTTCATGGTGCCGCGTCGGTGGCCCGTCTGGCGGCGATCCCGTCTTATACCAGAACATGCCGGCCTGCGCGCCATGCGCGAAACAGGGGGCGGCCCGGTCGATTCCGTCCGGCCGCCTTCTTTTTTTGCCGCCATCAGTGAAACCTTGACGCCTTGTTTCCATATCACAATGATAAGGAAACCGAGGTGGAGATACGGCGTGCAGGCTCTGGCGGACGATCCGTTGCGGATCGAGGGTCTCGTAAAAACATATGGCAATCGTCGTGTCCTCGACGGGATCGACCTGACGGTTCATCCGGGCGAGATCACGGCCCTGCTGGGGCCGAATGGCGCCGGCAAGACGACGCTGATTGGCTGCCTGCTGGGGCTGTTGACGCCGGATGCCGGGTCGATCCGGCTGTGGGGCGAAGCGGTGGAGGCACTTGCGCCGCAGACCCGCGCGCGGATCGGTTTCGTGCCGCAGGCCCTGACCGGGTTCACATGGTTCCGCGTGCGCGAACTGATGGATTACCTTGCCCTGTATCGCGAACGGCCGGGCGATCCGCAGGACCCGATATGGGAGGAATGGGCGGCACTTGACCCCACCGCGCGCGTCAGGTCGCTGTCGGGCGGGGAGCGGCAGCGCCTTGCCATCGTGCTGGCGCTGCGCTTCATGCCGGACCTGATCGTGCTTGACGAACCGGTGGCAAGCCTCGACCCGCAGGCCCGCCACGATTTCATGCGTCTGCTGCCGCAATATGCACGGCGACAGGGGGCAAGCGTCCTGATCTCCTCGCACATCATTTCCGATCTGGAAAACATCTCGGACCGGGTGGTCATCATGCGCCACGGTCAGGTCCGCTTCGACATGGCGGAACCCGATATCATGAATTCGATCCGCTCCATTTCCGCGACGCCCCCCCCTGAATGGGGCCTTGAGATCCTGGCCGGGGAAAAGGACGGTCCCGTATGGGTGCGCGGCTGGCGCGAAGGGCTGGACATGGCGGCGGCAGATGCCGGCATTGCCGTGGCGATGCCCGAACTTGAACACCTGTTCCTCGCGCTGTCGCGATGATGAAGGATATCCTCCATGCGCTGAGGCTCTATGCCTCTCCCGTGCTGTTCCGCGAAAACGGGGCGCTGACCGCTGCCCTGTTCTACCTTGGCGTAATGGGGTACGAGATCGTCCAGCACAGGCATGACGTCCTGTGGCATGACGGTTATTTCACCCAGTCGCCCGCCCTTGGGCAATGGTGGTGGCTGGCGCAGCAGATGCTGTTTGTCGCGTTCGCGCTGCAATACTGGCGACAGGTGCGTTCCCCCCTGTCGGCCTTTTATCCCCGCATGCTGAAGGGCGAATACGGGGCGATACTGATCATGCTGGGCGGTGGGATGGTGGTTCTCGCGCTGCCCATGATGATCGTGAAGGCGCCGATCCTCAACACGCTTGCGCTTGAGACGATTTCCCTGCCTATGGCGGTTGGCAGCAATCTGGGGATGCCAAAGACACTTCGCCCACGCATTCGCTGGCTGCGTTCGGCACTGACACTGCTTGTTTTCCTGCTGTTCCTGTTTCCAAAGATGCAGGACAGGATTCTGTCCGCCCCATGGTTCGTGGCACTCGGCCTGATCATCGCCGGCGTGATCCTGACATTGATTGAACTGCACTACGCGCCTTTCCCGACCCCCGCGACCAATCAGGCGCGCCTGCCTGATACAGATGCAAAAGCGAAACTGTCACGCGCCCGTCTCCTCTCGCCCGTGCTGGACCGCGTGCTGCGCGTGGTGTTCTGGCAACCGCCGTGGCTGAGGCACATGCCGGTGCCACAGGCCTTCAACATGACAGCCCCCATGACATTGGTACTGCTCACCATATCCATGAGCATCGGCTTCATGATCGTCGCCACAGCCATCGTGGCGGCAACACACCAACGCTGGCCGCAATGGCACGATGCCCTGGCCGGTCTTGAACCGGTTCCGCAATTCATCTGCATGCTCAGCGCGATGAGCCTGTCGCAATGGCTTGTCGCCCGCCGGAACTGGCCCTTCCTGTTTACGCTGGGTCCGTTCGGTCATCGCAGCGTCTTCGCGCGTCGCCTGTACCGCACGCATTTCCTGCAGGCGATACAGACGGCGGTGATCGCGTCGGTCCTTGCATGTGGCATCGCGATCGGACGGGGTGCATTGCCACCCTCGCGCGCGCCGGCGGCGACACTTGCGGTCATCTGCGCGATCATGGGGGCATCGTATGTGCCAAGCCTTACGGTCTTTGCGGCCCGGGCCGCGCGGCCCGGCCTTACGCAGATGCTTTCCACGGTCAGCGCGACAATGGGCGTGCAGCTTGCCGCGGAGATTTTCCTCGGGCCCGACCATGTCCCGTCATGGGCATGGCTGACGGCGGCGGCACTGGTCCCCTTCTGCATCGTGATCGCCATGTTCGCGCCTGCGGCCCTTGCCCGCGCCGACTGGCCCATCGAACCTCCCGCGCTGTAGGGAAAGGGTGTCGCCTTTTTTAAAAAGGCGATGTTCCCTGAAGCTTTTTGCAAAAAGCTTCACCAAAAACTCTTATGATTTCCAGGAATTGTCGGGGCTGCCTTTTCGGACAGCCTCCACAGGCAGCCAGAATGGCCGACCCGGGGCCGAAAATCCCCGGTCGGCCTTTACCCCGGTCAGGGCTTCGTGGCGCCCGACGTCGTCGCCTGATGTCCGTCGATCAGTTCATGCACCAGCGTGGGTTCGTTATACACATCCCGCAGCGCCGCGATGATGGCGCTGGTATCGGTCGAAACCGCCCGGTTGTTGGAAATGTCGTAATAGAGGTCGCCCGCCAGACTGGGCAGGTTGCCATCGAAAATCAGCCCGACCGCATGACCATTGCGGTCAATGACCGGCGATCCCGAATTGCCGCCGACGATATCGTTCGTTGAAACAAAATCGACATGGGTCGCGGGGTCCACCTTGGATTTCGCATCCAGCCAGCGTTTCGGCAGTTCGAACGGATCGCTGCCGGTGGCATGACGGTACATGCCCGCGAAATCGGTAAAGGGCGGGATGTCCTTGCCATTTTCCGTCCATCCCTTGACCGTGCCCCACGACAGCCGGGGGGAGAACGTCGCGTCGGGATAGATATCATCGGCATGTCCCTCCGCCCTGGCCCGTGCGAAGATGGCGCGCGCGATATCGCCTTCGGCCTTGTGCAGCGGCGATGTCACTTCGTTGAGCATCCGTTCACGCATCTGGGCATAGGCGGGATAGATCCTGCGGGCGAAAACGACCATCGGGTCGGATGACGCTTCCACCGCTTTCTGCCCACCTTTCCACAGCGCCACGCGCACGGCGGGATCGGCCAGCTTCGTCCCCTTCACCAGCCGGGCGGCCAGCGCCTCCGGGCTGTCGGTGCCAAGGACGGTCCTGACCAGTTCATCATCCGCCCCCAGCGTCTGGCGCATCAGGGTCAGGCCAAGGGCAAGGGTGTCGGTTTCCAATTGAGGATAGACGGGCTCCTTCGCGCCAAGGGACGTCTCGACTTCGCCAAGCTGCGCCTCATGGTACCCCGCATGCCGTTTTGCATCCGGCTTTTCACGCTCGCTCGCCCCGTCCACCAGCGTCATGGCATCCTCCGCCAGTCCCGGCAGGGCCATGCGCAGCGCCAGATGGGCGGGAAAGAGGGTCTTTTCGACCGCGATGGCCTGTTCAATGTCGTGGAAAGGCTGGCCATACTCCTTGCGACGGCCCGCATCCGCATCGATCCAGGACTGCAGGGCCGCATCCTCCTTCGCACGGCGCGCGACAATGTCACCCGTGCGCAGCGCGGCCTGCGTGCCGGAATAGGATTTCAGCCCGTTCTGGATGCTGAAAAGCGCATCCTCCGCTTCCTTGGCGTGTCCGGGGCTCTGTCGGGAATATTCCCACAGCATCCCCTCGCGGGTGGAAAGGTATCCGATGATCGCGGGATTGACGATATCGCGCTGGAACGCCAGGGCAGATGCCGGAAGGCTGCGTTGCGTCCGGCCCGGATTGCCCGACGTGAACACCAGGTCCCCCGCCTTTGGCCCCATGGGATCGAATTGCAGGAACGGGGTATGGACCGGCTTGCCCCCGTCATAGACCCGCAGCATCGAAAGATCGATGTCATAGCGCGGATAGCTGAAATTGTCGGGATCGCCGCCGAAGAAAGCAATCCCCTGTTCTGGCGCCATGACGACGCGCACGTCCTGATAGCGGCGATAGCGATAAAGCGCGGTCTGCCCCCCATGGAACAGCGAAACCATGTCACAGCGCCAGTGCGTCGGATCGCCATTGACGCAATCCTTCGTCAGTTCGCTTTCCACCTGCTGGAGGGCCGCCGTATAGGCCGCACCGCTCGTGCCCTTTGTCGCGTCGGTCACGCGGGCGGACACGTCGCTGATGTTGTCGAGCCGGTCAAGCTCCATGCCCGGGCACTGGCGCTCCTCGGCGGGGGAGTGGGAGTAAAAGCCGTTACGGAAATAATCGTGCGTCTTGTCAGACAGCGCAGCGAGGCAGGAATTGGCGCAGTGATGGTTGGTCATGACCAGCCCGTCCCCCGACACGAAGGAGGCGGAACACCCTTCGGCAAGCCGCGCCGACGACTGCACGACATGCTGGATCCACGCGGCATCGGGCGCGAACCCGTAGGTTTTCTGCAAGGTTGCGACAGGCAGGTGGTTGAACGTCCACATGCCTTCTTCCGCGCGGGCGGTACCCGTTGCCACCAGGGCCAGGAAAACGGATGCGGACCCGAGGAGAAATGATTTTGACAGCATAAGACACCCGATAAAATATAATATTATAACATACCACATCATGACGTGGCGTTTTTGGCAAGCCCGGCGGACAGCCGCGCAAGGGAAGGAAAAATATCCTGTGCCTTTTCCCACGCGGGAACATGATGTGACCACGGACAGGAAACCTGCAAAGGGAATTGTCTGTTGTGCATGACAGGATGCCCGAAGCGCGACGAGATGGGCGGCGCAGCCCCGATGGCCGCAATATCGGCATCGGGCATGAACGAGGAGTGCGGAATGAAGACAGGTTACAGGTTTTACCTGACCGGCGCGGTGGTCGGCATCGTGGTGATCGGGCTGGCGGGATGGAGAATCGTCGTCCATCCCGAACAGGCCTCCCTGCCGGTCACGGCCGGCATCGGACCGCACCCTGCCCTTCCCGCGCCCAACCAGACCCTGATGCCGACCGTCAATATCGCCACGCCTGTCGGATGGCACGACGGGTCGCACCCCGTCGTGGCGCCGGGCCTGAGCGTCGAAAGCTATGCCACCGGCCTCGATCACCCGCGCTGGCTCTATAGGCTGCCGAATGGCGATATCCTCGTCGCTGAAAGCAATTCGCCCGGAACGGATGTCCGGACGCTGAAAAGCCGCGTCGCCCGCTTCATCCAGGGACAGGTCGGCGCGGGCGAAAAAAGCCCAAACCGCATCATCCTGCTGCGTGATACAAAGGGGGACGGCCATGCCGACATGCGCACGGTGTTCCTCGATGGCCTGTATTCCCCCTTTGGCATGGCGCTGGTGGGCAATGACCTGTATGTCGCCAATGCCAACGCCCTGATGCGTTTTCCCTATCATGATGGCGAGACACGCATTACCGAACCGGGGGTAAAGGTGGTGGACCTGCCCGCCGGGTACAACCATCACTGGACCAAGAACGTCATCGCCAGTCCCGATGGAAAACAGCTTTACATAACGGTCGGTTCAAACAGCAACGTCGCTGACAACGGCATGGACGCGGAAAAGGGACGCGCGGCGATTTACCAGTACGACCTGGCGTCCGGCACGATGCGCGAATACGCAACCGGCCTGCGCAATCCCAACGGACTGGGATGGGAACCCACGACGGGCGCGCTGTGGGTCGCGGTCAATGAACGTGATGAAATCGGCAGCGACATCGTGCCCGATTACATAACCGCCGTTAAGGAAGGCGCCTTTTACGGCTGGCCCTACAGCTATTACGGGCAGCATGTCGATGTGCGCGTACAGCCCCGGCGCCCGGACCTCGTGGCGCGCGCGATCGCGCCGGATTACGCGCTGGGACCGCATACAGCATCGCTTGGCATCGCATTTTCCGGCGGCAGCCTGTTGCCCGAAGACTGGCGGCAGGGGCTGTTTGTCGCGCAGCACGGTTCATGGAACCGCCTGCCCAAAAGCGGCTATCGTGTCATCTATGTCCCGTTCGTCGACGGCCATCCCTCAGGAACGCCCAAAGATGTCCTGACGGGTTTCCTGACCCCTGACGAAAAGCATGTCCACGGCCGGCCGGTGGGCCTGACGCTGGATCGCGACGGGGCTCTGCTTGTCGCTGATGACGTGGGCAACACCGTCTGGCGGGTGACCGGCACGCAACCGGCGCAGCCCCCCGCCCCTGCCGCTTCCCCAGACACTGCCCCAGACGCTGCCCCGGGCGCTTCCCCTGCCACCGAGTGATACCCATCAGGCCGCGCATGATGGCGGGACAGGCCGCCGTCATGCACGATCGGGGCGTGATTACAGCTTCATTCCCAGCTGATCGAACAGGAACGCCACGTAATCGGCGGTCTGTCCCAGACGCACGTTGACGGCGCTGCCCATGCCGTGTCCCGCCTTGTCACTGATGGAAAGGTAGATCGGATATCCCGATGCCGTATCGGCCTGAAGCTTTGCGATCATCTTGCGCGACTGCGCGGGATTGACGCGCCCGTCATGCGTTCCCGTCGCCATGAAGACGGCCGGATACTTCACCCCCGGCCTGACGGCCTGGTACGGGGAATAGGCGATCATGGCGCGGAACTGTGCCGGATCGCGGACCGTTCCGAACTCCGTCACGTTGAATTCACCATTGGGGTCCAGTTCGATCCGCGTCATGTCGTAAATCCCCACAAGCGACACGACCGCGCGGTAAAGTTCCGGTGTCTGCGTCATCGCGGCCCCCATCAGCAGGCCGCCATTGCTGCCGCCAAGGGCCGCAAGCCGGGTGGGAGAGGTATATCCGTCCGCGATCAGCTGGCGGCTGACGGCAGCGAAATCGTCAAAGACGTTCTGCTTGTGCGTCAGGGCGCCATCCTCGTGCCATGTCGCCCCGAATTCCCCGCCGCCGCGCAGGTTGGTATCAACATAGACGCCGCCCGCGTCCAGCCATGCGCGCATCCATGCCCCGAGGAAGCGCGGCGTTTCCGAAATTCCATATCCGCCGTATCCGTAAACCAGCGTCGGGTTCTGGCCATCGCGTTCGGTTCCCTTGCGCCGGATGACCGTCATCGGCACGCGGGTTCCGTCACGTGACGTCGCCGTGGCGCGCACGGCCTCGCAGTCGGCGAATGAAATCGGGCTTGTGCTCGACAGCGGGGTCGCCTTCAGCTTTCCCGTGCGGGGGCGGTAGCGCATCACCTGATGCGGGGTCAGGTAGCTGTTGAAGGATACCAGCATGTCCCCATGGGAAATGGGGGTCACGTCCGAAACCGAAATCACCGAAGGCAGGGGAAGGTCGCCTTTCGGCTTCCCGTCGGGGGCAAAGACCGAGACACGGCTCGGCCCGCCGACCATTTCGCGCACATACAGCGCATCACGCGTCGCGATCACCGGCGCGCCGCCAAATTCCGCCCCACCCATGATGACGCCATCGCCCTGCGCGATCAGCCGTTTCGCATCCGCCACCGCCGGGTGATCGACGCTTGCCTCAAGGATTTCGCCACGCGGCGCGTTCTTGCGCGACACGAGGTAGATATGATCGTCCGGACCGATCGCGGCGGCGACGACACGGTCATCGAAATCGCTGATGCGCGTCACCTGTCCGGTCTTCTGGTTGATGACGTATTGCTGGAACCGGCCACCATCGCCATCCTCGACCGAGATCAGCACGGCATTCGCGTTCTGGCTTACGCCGTAATTGTCCAGCGCGATTTCCGCGATCTTGGGGAAATCCCGTCCCGCGACATAAACATCCTGCGATACCGGCGTCCCGAGCCTGTGGTACCAGACCTGCTGGTAGAAATGGCGGTCCGCCTCGGGCCGTTCATCGCCGGGATAGCGGGTGTACCAGAACCCGCTGCTGTCGGATTTCCATGCCAGGCTGCCGCCCGCAGTCGGGTATTGCGCGCGGGGCACGATATCGGCGGTCTCCCTGCCGGTCTTCGTGTCGAATACATGCACGGTCCCATCTTCCGTCCCGTTCCGCGACAGGGACACGGCCAGCAGCCTGCCATCGGGTGACGGGACGCTCCAGTCGATGGCGGTCTGCCCGGACGGGTCGATGACGTTGGGATCGACGATCGTGCGGAACGTTTTCGGACTGGCGTCGCCATTCATGACGCCAACCACCGGCTGCTGGTGCGGCGGCAGCATGGCCTGCGCGAACACATGACCACCCGCGAGATGGAAATCCGAATAGGACGGCGACTGCGCCCGATAGGCGGCCATCAGACGGTCAAAGATCACCTGCCGCTGCGACAGGTGATCGAGATAGGCGCGGGTGCGCTGGTTCTGCGCCGCCGACCATGCGATGACCTTCGGGTCGTCACTGTTTTCCAGCCAGCGATACGGATCGGTCACGCGCACGCCGTGATAGGTCTGTGAAACCGGGTGTACCGGGGTCGGTGGCGCGCCCGGATCGGCCGCCCAGGCCGTGGAGCCCATGAACAGGGCAAACAGTGAAAGCGGCAGGAGCTTCGGACGCGGCATCGGATCAAACCTTCGGTCATCGCAACGAACCCCGAGCGGTAGATACTTCCCGCGTCCCCGTCAACCGGCGGCCCGGATCGCACGGCCCATGGGATGGGGCGCGGCAGGATCCCTCATGCCCCCTGCCGGAAAACCCCCATGCGCCGGCACAGGCGAAAGACATCCGCCCCCCTCTGGCCCAGCAGGATCATCGCCACCAGGCTGCCCGTTCCCAGCGTGCCGCGTATCGCAAGGGCGCGTTCGGGCGTCAGGTAAACCGCCATCCACAGATATGCCATGGCCTTGAGCATGAAATAGCCGGACCACAACAGGGTAAAGGCGCGAAAGAAGGCCAGCAGGCCGACCCGGTCCGATGAAATGGGCATGCCCTGCCGTTCCTCCACGATTGTCTGGACAATCGATTTCCGTCCAAAGGCGCCCAAAGCAAAGGCCGCGGCGAGGACAATGTTGGTGAACACAGATTCGTAACGGAACAGGAAAGGCGTCGCGCACGACAGGTCAACCACGCCCAGCACAAGGGCCAGGCCATTTGAAAGGACCCACAGGCGCGGCATGCCGAGATGACCGCGAACCCGGCGCATGGCATCGAACGCCACGAACGCGACCGTGGCGGCGATCGCAAGGCGCGTGCGCCCCATGCTGGCAAGGACGGCAAAGATGATGATCCCGCCCGCCTCCATCAACAGGGGGACAATACCGCCACGCGCCTGCATCAGGCGATCCCCCGGCCGGGATGGGCATCGGGAATGAAATTGCCATGAAAACCATCGGGGACGCGCTGCGGCAGGATGACAGTTGCCACGGGGCCGTCCACGATATGACCGGCATCGAAGACCACCAGCCGCGATGTCCGCCAGTCGGGACGCCACGCCACTGCCAGCAGCCATCCCTCGTCCCGGGCGGCATCGGGGGCACGCGGGACGAATACCGGCTCACTGACCGACGCATCGGTGCCGAAATCGAACCCGTCCCCCTCCCCGCTTTCGGCATCCATGCGGGTGATCGCGTGAAAACTTCCCGCGCCGCCTCCCGGCGCACGGCTGGCCAGATAGAACCGCGCGTGGCGCGACCCGGCAAAACGTTCGTCAATCCGGGGGAATTCGCCCGTCACGTCCGGCAACGCCGTCACGCGCGCCTCGCCCGGGCCATCGAGCGGAACGCTCCAGCGTTGCGGGCGGACGCCAGCGCAGGAACAGGGTGCGCCATCGCCGCGCGGAAACAGCGGCGGTTCGTCATACACCAGAAGATCAAGGAACAGGCGGCCACCCTCTTCCCACGCATTGACGATATGAAAGGCATAGCCGGGGGGCGCATCGAACCATCGGACGTCCCGCCCGTCCCCGCCACGACGCAATAGCGCAAGCCTGCCGCCAAGTTCGGGTTGCCATGCAAACCCGAACCCCGAACGGTCCGTCCGGTCCGCCCTTCCCACCAGCGCAAGGACCGGCAGAAGCACATGATCCGGCGTTACGGCCATGTCGTGTATCATGCTGCAGAACGGTGCCCTGATGCGCGTTTCCCATGTCAGCCGCCCCGATGGCGCCAGCGTGCCGCAGCGGATGGCGTCCGACCACGGACCATCCGCCGCGTAACCGAAGAACACCAGTTCCCCCGTATGGGGATCATGCTTCGGATGGGCGGTAAAGGGGGCCGTCCCCACATGCCATGCGGCCGGCATCGGGCCGGTCGCGCCGGGGGGTGGATGTGGGTGTGGGTCGAACATGACCGGCGCATGCGCCTCCTCCAGCGCCATCATCCGCCCGCCATGACGGATGATGTTCGTGTTCGCCTTGCCCAGCAGGCGTGCCTGCCCGGCCGGCACCACCCAGCGGTTCCGGTAGGACGCCCCGCCCGGCCCCAGCGTCATGGCATGGACCATCCCGTCCCCCAGGAACCAGTGCGCGTCCCCGCCGGGAAAACGTGGATTGGGACCGTTGCGGTACAGGGTTCCAGAAAGGCCCGGCGGCAGGACGCCCCTGATTTCAAGCCCCTCCGCTGTCAGTTCGCGTGTGACGGATATCCGGTTTTCAGTCATGGCGGCCCCGATTCTTTACACCGTAAAGACTGAAGCGCGGAACATCCCTCGTCAAGCAGAAATATACAGTGTAAAGTCTGGGATGGAGGATATCCCAGGACGCACATGACCATGAAGCCCGCCCCCTCGCCCAAGTCCCCCTATCACCATGGCGGCCTGCCCGCCGCCCTGCTGCAATCCGCCCGCCATCTGCTGGAGAAACGGGGGATCGGCGCGCTGGGGCTGCGGGCCATCACGCGCCATGCGGGCGTATCCGCCACGGCCGCGGCGCCGCATTTCGGGAACCTGACAGGACTGCTCAGCACGCTGGCGGCGACGGGATATGACGAACTGGCCGACGCGATGGAGGCGGCGCGGACGCATGGGCCACGCACGGTCGGACTGGCCTATGTGCATTTCGCGCTCGCCAATCCCGGCCTGTTCACCCTGATGTTCCGCAGCGACGCGATAGACCGCGACCATGGGCAGCTGGCCCGTGCCTCCGCCCGGGCCTTTTCCTGCCTTGCCGCGCTGGCGGATGGCGGGCGTGCGGGACCGCCGGGGGCGTCTTCGCGCGCGGCCGTCATGGCGGGATTGTGGGGCAAGGTCCATGGCCTTGCCGTCCTGGCGACCGACGGGCTGCTCTCCCCCCTTGTCGGGACAAAGGACGGCCCCGCCACGCTGGACGCGCTGGTTGCCGCGGCACTGCGGTGATCCCCACCGGATCGCGCGCGATACAATCGGGTTGACAGAAAGGGCGGAGCATACCAGAAGACACGCCGACGGTTCCTTCTTGTCGAAGGAGTAAAAGGGAACGAAGTGCGGATTGCGATCCAATGCTTCGGCTGTCCCCGCAACTGTAAGCGGTATGCCTGCGCATCGCCGGACATCGTGGTCCGGACCACTGGGAATGCATCTTCCCGGGAAGGTCATGCGCAAGGCGACGCCGCAAGCCAGGAGACCTGCCGTCCGCATTTGTTGCAACCGGGAACTGTCGGGCGGGGTGTCCTGACGGTGTGACGTCAGGCGGTGACGGGCAAACCCTGCCTGCATGGCGGCACGCTCTCGTGGCAACGATGACTTGACCGCGAGACCTGATCCTGATGCATATTTTTCGTACCCTCCTGATTACATCGACCACGTTCGTGGCGATGGGAACATGCGTGGCGCAGGCGGATGATTCCGCGAAATCCCGGACCCCGGCCAGACAGGCCCCGAAGCAGTACGTCGTGCGGACCGGGAAATCGAAGGCCGTCATTTCCCCCGGCAACGCGGGGCAGCCCGAACTCATCAGCGTCAGTGCCGCGCGCAGGCCGACGGCCGTCGATGACATCGGCACCAGCATGACCATCATCACCGAACAGCAGATCCAGACGCAGCAGCGTCGCGGGCTGGCCGATATCCTGACGCGCCAGCCGGGACTCAACGTCGTGCAGACCGGCGGCCCGGGTGGAAGCACCTCCATTTTCATGCGCGGCAACAACGCGAACGAGGTCAAGGTCCGCCTTGACGGCATGGACATCAACGATGGCAGTTCCGCCAGCGGCATGTTCGACGCGGGCCAGTTCGTCACCGACGGCATGGGGCGGATCGAGATCCTGCGCGGCCCGCAAAGCGGCCTGTATGGCGCGGACGCCATGGCGGGCGTGATCGACATCACGACCACGCAGGGACAGGGCCGTTTCAAGCCGTTCGTACGTATCGAGGGCGGCAGTTACGGCACGTTCAACCAGACCTTTGGCGCGCGGGGCAGCAAGGGGCGGTTTCATTACAATGTCGAACTGTCCCATTACCGGATGGACGGGTTCAACAACATCCCTACCTATATCGAACGCGCCTATCACGCGGACCGCGCCCAGCGGCATGAAGGCAACCGCAATGACAACCGTGGCGCCAATATCCGGCTGGGCTACGATGTCACGCGCAACCTTGACCTTGGCCTGACGGCGCGCCTGGTACAGGCGAACAATCATTCCTATTCCCTGTATGACCTGCAGAGTGAATCCCTGTACGGGGATTCGGGCGTGCGGGAACAGAACAACCAGAACGAAGCCATCGTCCGGGGGACCGCCCACCTCGTCTCGTTCAAGGGGCTGTTTGATCAGGTCATCGGCCTGGGATACATGACCAACCGCAACCGCTGGACGGAAACGGGCACAAGCTATGGCAGCCCGGTCAACCCCGATCCCGACTATTACCGTTCCAGCCGCCTGAAGGTGGACTGGCACGGCACGTTCAATTTCCGGCAGTATGGACAGCTGCTGATCGGCGCGGAACATTTCCACGATACGTTCAATACCAGCCATACGGCCGCCAGCATGTGGGACAGCGGATACAACACATCCGCCAGCATGGATACGACCGCGGGTTACGGGCAGTACCAGGGCAACTGGAACCATATCCTGTATGGCGCCGCCAATATCCGTTACGATGCCAATTCCCGCTATGGCAACCATGTGACATGGCGCGTCGCGCCCGCGATCCATGTTCCGGGCACCGGCACGATCATCAAGGCCAGCGCGGGGTCGGGTTTTCACGGCCCGTCGCTGTACCAGCTGTTTGCCAACCAGGTTGGCGTCGGGTATTCCGAAAAGGGAAACCCCAACCTGAAGGCCGAGCAGCTGATCGGATACGATGCCGGCGTGGAACAGAAGCTTTTGCATGACCGGCTGAATTTCGGCGCGACATGGTATGATAACCGGGCGCGCAACCTGATCCAGTCCTCCCTTTCGATCGATTCCTCGTACAACTACAACTATTCATATTCCAACGTCGCGCGGGCCAGGATGTACGGGGTGGAGGCGTTCCTGAACTGGAAGGCGCTCAGCACCCTTGAGTTCAATCTCAGCTACACCTGGACGCATGCGCGCGATGAAACGGACAGGACGGAACTGCAGCGCCGTCCCCAGCACAAATTCAATTTCAACACGACATGGAAGCCCATCAAGGATCTGACATTTTCGGGGAACATCCTTTACACAAGCGGATGGCGCGACCTGCCGGTCATCGGAACCGAGACATGCAGCACCTGCGCCAAGGGCCATGGCTATGTGACGATCGACGTCGCGGCCAATTACAGGGTCAACAGGTATGTCTCGGTCTATGCCCGCGCGGACAACCTGCTGAACCGGCAGTATGAAGAACCGATCGGCTACCTCCAGCCCGGACGGGCGGGCTATGGTGGCTTCATGCTGAATTACTGACATGAAACGGGCGGCGTGGGTACTGCTGGCGGGTATCGTGGCGTGTGCCGGGACGGCGCAGGCGCGTGCCCTGCCACGGGTGGCGTCGCTCAACCTCTGCGCCGATCAGCTTGTCCTCATGCTGGCGCAGCCCGAACAGATCGTGGGGCTTAGCCCGCTGTCCCGGGACTGCTGGGATTCCGTGCTGTGCGAACAGGCGCGACATGTGCCCGTCATCCGGCAGAGCGCGGAAAACATCGTCGCCGCCCATCCCGATGTCGTGCTGGGAAGCACCTATACCGCAGCCAGCGCGGCGGTCGCGATGCAGGCCGCGCGGGAAAGCGGCGCGCGGGTTCTCGCGCTGCCGCCGGCAACGGGCCTTGCGGACATCCCGGCCCAGATCATGCAGGTGGCGAACGCCATCGGGGCGCCGGAACGCGGCCGCGCGCTGGCCGAGGCATTCGCTACGCGCCTTGCCGCCCTTTCAATCCCCCGACACCCTGACGACCCGACCGCCGCGATTTATGCCGCCAACGGTTTTGTCACATATGCCGGTTCCCTGCCCGATGACGTGCTGGCGCATGCGGGCCTGCGCAATTACGCCACGGTGGGGAGGCATGCGCAGTCATCGCGGTTTTCCATGGAAGTGCTGATCGCCCGTCCCCCCGACCTGCTGGTCCTTGACCGTTCCGGCGCGGGGAATTCCATGGCGCAGTCGATGCTGGACCATCCGGCATTACGACGCGCCTTCGCCGGTTCCCATCATCTGGATCTGCCGGCCCGCCTGTGGCTGTGCGGCCTGCCCCAGACACTCGACAGCCTTGCCCTGCTGCGCGACGCGCGGCGAAACCTGGAAAAGTCGCCGTGAAACCAGTTTCCGCAAACTTCCTGCTCAATGGCGTGCTTGCGGTGGCGGTGGCCGGCCTGTTCTGCGCCTCCCTCATGTGGGGGGAAACCAGCCTGCCCTTCATGGATGCGTTGGGGGACATGGCGGCGGGCCGGCATACGGCAAACGCGATTATCCTTGGCGAACTCCGCCTGCCGCGCAGCCTGCTTGCGATCATGGTGGGCGGGACACTGGGACTGTCGGGGGCGGCGTTGCAGGGATACCTGCGCAATCCGCTGGCCGATCCCGGGGTCCTGGGCGTATCGGGGGGGGCGGCACTTGGCGCGGTTCTGGTGTTCTATACCGGGCTGATGCAGCTTTCTATCGTGGCGCTCCCGCTGGGGGGGCTGGTCGGGGCGCTGGCGGCGGCGGCCACCCTGATGGGACTGGTGGGACAGGGCGGCACGCTGGTCCTGCTGCTGGCGGGTGCCGCGCTCAGCAGCTTCACGGCCGCGCTGACGGCACTGGCCCTCAACCTGGTGCCCAGCCCCTATGCCTCGTTTGAAATCATGCACTGGCTCATGGGATCGCTGACGGACCGGACATTCACCCATGTGTGGATCAGCCTGCCCGGCGTTATTGTCGGCATTGCCCTGATGTTTTCCGCCGCCCGGGCGCTGGATGCCCTGACACTGGGCGAGGACGTGGCCGAAAGCCTTGGCTTTCGCCTGCGTGGGTCGTGGGGCATCCAGACGCGCATCGTGCTGGGCGCGGCGCTGGCGGTGGGGTCGTGTGTCGCTGTTTCCGGGGCCATCGGGTTTGTCGGACTGGTCGTGCCCCATCTTTTACGGTCCCTGACGGGGCACCAGCCATCGCGCCTTCTGCTGCCTTCGCTGCTGGGTGGAAGCTGCCTGCTGGTACTGGCGGACATGGTGGTGCGTGTCGTGGCGGTGGGGCCGGAACTGCAACTGGGCGTGCTGACGGCGCTGGTGGGGGCGCCCATTTTCTTTGCCCGCGTCATCATGCTGAAACGAAACGCGTCATGATCCTGCTTCAGGCTGAAAGAACCTCGTTCCGGCGTGGCGAACGCAGGGTGGTCGACGCGGCATCGCTGACATTGCGGGCCGGGCGGGTCATGGGCCTGATCGGGCCGAACGGCGCGGGCAAAAGCACGTTCCTGCGCATGCTGGCAGGGCTGTTGCGGCCCGAAAGCGGGCATATCCGCCTTGCCGGTCGCGACATCAGCGAAATCACCGCCCATCAGCGCGCCCGCCAGCTTGCCTTCATACCGCAGGAAGGGCAGAAGCCCCCGCCGATGCCGTTACGTGCCCTCGTGGCACTTGGCCGCCTGCCGCATGGACAGACGGGGGAACGGGCGGCCAGCCACCCGGCGGTCCACGACGCCCTGACGGCCACCGGCCTGCTGGACCTGCGCGATCGTCCCGCCAGCCACCTGTCCGGGGGGGAGCGCGCACGCATGAACCTGGCGCGCGCGCTGGCAACCGCAACCCCCGTCATCCTTGCGGATGAACCCATCGCGGCGCTGGATCCCGCGCATGCCCTGTCAATGATGCACCTGCTCCGCGTGCTGGCGGCGCAGGGCAAGGGAATTATCGTCGTGCTTCATGATCTGGTGCTGGCGGCGCGGTTCTGTGACGAACTGGTGCTGATGGATAACGGGGCCGTCGTGCGGCATGGGCCGCCTGCGGAGGTATTGCGCGATGACCTCATGCGCTCCGTCTATGGCGTTAAGGTCAGGCGGATTGAAAATGCCGTCATTCCCTGGTCGCTGGACAGGTAAGAACGGACGGCGGGGGCCTTATGTAATCCGAACTGCCTGCCTTTACTCCGTTATTTTCCCGCAGAACAAAGACAATCCTGAAATTCCTGACAGGTCATCAGGTTCTTTAAAATGGGTGGGGCAGGTTCAGGGACTGACCCGCGCTTGATGCAATTCCCGGCAAGCGGTTTCCAGATACGGACTTTTTAAAGAACCATAGTCCTATAAGGATTTTTCAAAAATTCCTGAAACAGGATTCTGGCATCCCTCCCCCAGGCAGGAACAACCCGTCCTGTTTAATTGAAAAACCTGCCTGATTGGACCGCAACTTCCCCTTTCGTGCCGCGTATAGGCGACTGGACGCATATTCCGGCATCCCGTACCTCCGCC
Source organism: Novacetimonas pomaceti (assembly GCF_003207955.1). Taxonomy (NCBI): domain Bacteria; kingdom Pseudomonadati; phylum Pseudomonadota; class Alphaproteobacteria; order Acetobacterales; family Acetobacteraceae; genus Novacetimonas; species Novacetimonas pomaceti. Next base: position 24,213 of record NZ_NOXG01000015.1, on the reverse strand, counting down.
CGGAATACATCGGGCGATACATGCAGCGTTCCCAAAAACGACGGCCGGTTATCACCCGTCACCGCAGACGGCATTATGAAAATTACCTCCGTTCGGAATAAAAAACAGAAGCGGAACTGTCAGTCATGGAAAACATTCCCGACATGTGGGCGATTTTTACCTATGCTGTCGTCATAGGAATACTTCTGGCCTGCATGCTGGGACTGTCCGCCATCACTGGCACCCGGCGAAGCGGCATGGACATGGGCCGTTCCATGTCCCTACCCTTTGAATCCGGCATCGTGCCCACGGGATCGGCACGCCTGCGGCTACCTGTGCAGTATTACATGGTGGCGATGTTCTTCGTCATATTCGACGTCGAAACGGCCATTCTCATGACATGGGCGACGGTCGTGCGCGAAACGGGATGGGTCGGGTATGCCGCGGCATTCGCCTTTATTGTCTTTCTGGCGGTTTCGCTTGCCTATCTGTGGCGTGCCGGGGCGCTGGACTGGGGGCCGCGCGTTCCCATGCGCCCTGTCGCGGAGATGCGGAAGGATCAGCCGTCATGAACTGGTCCCTTTCTTCCGCCAGTGCCACCGGACGGACGCAGCCCACGCCGGGTTTCAGTGAAACCCTGCGCCGCAACCTGGTCATGGGCCGGTTGCAGGATTTCGTGGCGTGGGGACAGAAGAACTCCATCTGGCCACTGAATTTCGGCCTGTCATGCTGTTACGTCGAAATGGCGACGGCATTCACCAGTCGCTTCGACATTGCCCGCTTCGGGTCCGAAGTCCTGCGCGCCACGCCACGCGAAGCCGACCTGATCGTCATTTCCGGCACCGTATTCGCCAAGATGGCCCCCGTCATCCAGCATCTTTACAACCAGATGCTGGAGCCACGCTGGGTCATTTCCATGGGATCGTGCGCCAATTCGGGTGGCATGTACGACATCTACAGCGTCGTGCAGGGCGTGGACAGCTTCCTGCCGGTGGATGTGTACGTGCCCGGCTGCCCACCCCGTCCCGAAGCGCTGCTGGAGGGGCTGATGCTGCTGCAGAAATCCATCGGCACGCGCCGCAGGCCACTCAGCTGGATGGTGGGACCGCAGGGCGCGGAACCCGTCACGCCACCCAGCCTGCGCGATGAAAAACGCGCCGGGCGTCAGGGCATGCGCGACCTGCGCACGCCCGACGGGATCTGATTTCATGACCGCCCTCCTTTCCCCGGCCCGCGAACCGGGTCTGGCGGGCACGATCGCGGCCCGGCTTCCCGATGGCATCCTCGCCACCCAGCAGACATGCGACGGGGTTCCCACCATCTGGATCGCGGCGGCCGACCTGCGCCCCGCCCTTGCCGCGCTGAAGACAGCGGATGCCGGGTCCCTCATGCTGCTGGACCTGACCGCCATCGATGAACGCGACCGCGCCAATCGCGACGGACAGCCCGCATCCGCGTTCACGATCGTCTATCACCTGATTTCACTCATCACCCGCGCGGATGAAATACGGATCAAGGTGCCCCTTGGCGAAACCGCGCCATCCCTGCCCAGCATCTGTGACCTGTGGCCCAACGCCAACTGGTACGAACGTGAGGTCTGGGACCTGTTTGGCATTGATTTCCATGGCCATCCCTGCCTGCGCCGCATCCTGACCCCGCCCACATGGACCGGCCATCCGCTGCGCAAGGACCATCATGCCCGCGCCACCGAAATGCCGCCCTACAGCCTGACGGAAGAACACGAAGCGCGTGAACAGGACGCCATGCGCTTCGACCCGTCCGCATGGGGCATGCGCCGGCACAGTGAACACAGCGATTTCATGTTCCTCAACCTCGGCCCCAATCATCCCAGCGTGCATGGGGTTTTCCGCATCGCCCTGCAGCTGGAGGGGGAGCGGATCGTCGATGCCGTGCCCGATATCGGCTTTCACCACCGTGGCGCGGAAAAGATGGGGGAGCGCCAGTCATGGCATACCTACATCCCCTATACCGACCGGGTGGACTATCTCGGCGGGGTCATGAACAATTTCCCCTACGTCATGGCGGTCGAGACCCTGGCCGGGATTACCGTGCCGCCCCGCGCGCAGATGATCCGCGTCATGCTGGCGGAACTGTTCCGCATCGCCAGCCACCTCGTCTTCTACGGCACGATGGCGCAGGATGTCGGGCAGCTTTCGCCGGTCTTCTTCATGTTCACCGACCGTGAGCGCGTCTTTGCGATCATCGAGGCGATATGCGGCTTTCGCATGCACCCGGCATGGTTCCGCATCGGCGGGGTGGCCATGGACCTGCCGCAGGGATGGGAAGGACTGATCCGCGAATTCCTCAATGACTTTCCCCGGCGGCTGGACGAATATGACGCGATGGTCATGCGCAATCCCATCTTTCGCGCCCGGACGAAGGGGATCGGCGCCTATACCACGGCAGAGGCCATCGCATGGGGCGTCACCGGGCCGGGGCTGCGCGCCACGGGACGGGCATGGGATTACCGCAGGCATGCGCCCTATGCCTGTTATGACCAGCTTGAATTCGATATCCCAACCGGCGCCAGTGGCGACTGTTACGACCGCATCGCCGTGCATGTCGAGGAAATACGCCAGAGCCTGCGCATCATCCGCCAGTGCGTGGACAACATGCCGGCAGGCCCCGTCAAGGCCGACCATCCCCTGACCACCCCGCCGCCCAGGGCGCGGACGATGCATGATATCGAAACCCTGATCCACCACTTCCTCAACGCAAGCTGGGGACCGGTCATCCCGCCGGGGGAGGCCCGCGCCAGCATAGAGGCCACGAAGGGCGTAAATACCTATTCCCTGATCAGCGATGGCGGGACCACGTCGTACCGCACGCGCATCCGCACGCCATCCTTTGCCCACCTGCAGATGATACCGCTGCTTGGCCGCGGCATCATGATCGCGGACCTGGTCGCGATCCTGGGCAGCATCGATTTCGTGATGGCCGATGTCGACCGCTGAGCCCCCCCTGCCCACGTCCATGCGGACGGAAATCCTTGCCCTTGCGGCGCAGGAACTGCACCCGCGCGGGGCAAGCGTCGCGGCGCTGCGGCTGGTGCAGGACCGCTTTGGCTGGCTCAGCACCGCGCACCTGCGCGAGGTGGCCGCCCTGCTGGGCATGTCGGACGATGACCTGGATGGCATCGCCACCTATTTCAACCTGCTGTTCCGCAGGCCGGTCGGGCGGCATGTCATCATGCTGTGCGACAGCGTTTCATGCTGGATCATGGGGCGCGAACCGCTATGCGCCCATCTGTGCCGGACGCTGGGCATCCGGCCGGGGGAAACCACGGCGGACAACGCCATCACGCTGCTGCCCACGGTCTGCCTGGGACATTGCGACCATGCCCCGGCCATGCTGGTGGATGACACGCTGCATGGCGACGTGGACATGGCGGCCCTCGATCACCTGATCGCCACGCTGAGGGAGACGCCATGACATCCGTTTCCGAACGTCCCCTGACCGCCATGATCGATCCCGCGGCCGGGCCGCCGGACTGTGCTGCGTATGAACGTGCCGGCGGGTGGCAGGCGACGCGCAGGGCGCTTGGCGGCCTTTCGCCTGCCGAAATCATCGACATGGTGACGCGCTCAAAGCTGCGGGGACGCGGGGGGGCGGGCTTTGGCACCGGGCAGAAATGGAGCTTCGTGCCGAAGGAGCCCGCCGCCGAACGCCGCAAATACCTGATCGCCAATGCCGACGAGATGGAACCGGGCACCTTCAAGGACCGCCTGCTGATCGAAGGCAACCCGCTGCAGCTGGTCGAGGGGATGATCCTTGCGGCCTATGCCGTGCAGGCGGGGCATGGCATCGTTTTCCTGCGCGGGGAATACCATCTGGCCCGCGCCCGCCTTCACCACGCGATTGCCGAGGCACGACAGCAGGGGTGGCTGGGCGATGATATCCTTGGCTCCGGCTTCGGTTTCGACATCCATGTCCATTCCAGTGCCGGGCGCTACATCTGTGGCGAGGAAACCGCCCTTCTGACCGCGCTCGAAGGGCGCCGCGCCACCCCGCGCAGCAAGCCGCCCTTTCCCCAGGCCGGCGGCCTGTGGGGCGCGCCAAGCGTGGTGAACAATGTCGAGACGCTGTGCAACCTGCCCCATATCGTCGCCAACGGGCCTGAATGGTTCGCGGGCCTTGGCCTGGGGGAGGACGGGGGCACCAAGATCTATGGCGTCAGCGGCCGCGTGGCGAGGCCGGGCGCATGGGAACTGCCGATCGGCACGCCGCTGCGCCAGATCATCGAGGAACATGCGGGCGGCATGCGCCCCGGATACCAGCTGCGCGCCCTGCTGCCCGGCGGGGCGTCCACCGCGTTCCTTGACGCTGCGGCGCTTGATGTCGCGATGGATTACGGATCGGTGGAAAAGGCGGGCAGCCGGCTTGGGACCGGCATGGCCATCATTCTGGATGACCGGACCTGCCCCATCGGCATGATCCGCAACCTTGAACATTTCTTCGCGCAGGAATCCTGCGGATGGTGCACCCCATGCCGTGACGGGCTGCCGTGGGTGGAACGCCTGCTCGACGCGATCGAGGACGGGACGGGACATGACGAAGACCTGGACCAGCTTGGCCGCCATGCCCGCATGCTGGGCGCGCCGGGCCGGACCTTCTGCGCCCATGCGCCGGGGGCGATGGCGCCGCTTGCCAGTGGGCTGAAGCTTTTTGCCGCCGATTTTGCCGACCACATCCGCCACGGCCGCTGCCCGCAACAACAGGCGGAGACGCGGACATGACCAGCATCCGCATCGATGGACGGGACTGTCCGACGCGCACCGGCATCAACCTGCTGCAGGCCTGTCTGGAGGCAGGGGCCAGCCTGCCCTATTTCTGCTGGCATCCCGAACTCGGCTCCGTCGGGGCGTGCCGCCAGTGCGCCATAAAACAGTTCAGCGGGCCGGACGACACGAAAGGCCGCATCGTGATGGCCTGCATGACGCCCGTCAGCGACAATGCCATCATCTCCGTTGACGATCCGGAAGCCCGGGATTTCCGCGCCAGCGTCATCGAATGGATGATGGTCAATCATCCCCATGACTGTCCCGTGTGCGAGGAAGGCGGCGAATGCCACCTGCAGGACATGACGGTCATGACGGGGCATGACACCCGCCGCTACCGCTTTACGAAACGCACCCACCGCAACCAGGACCTCGGGCCGTTCGTGAAGCATGAAATGAACCGCTGCATCGCCTGCTACCGCTGCGTGCGGTTCTATCGTGATTATGCGGGCGGGGAGGATCTGGCGGCCTTCGCATCGCATGACAACGTGTATTTCGGCCGTGCCGCCGATGGCGCGCTACAGAATGCCTTCAGCGGCAACCTTGTGGAAATCTGCCCGACCGGCGTGTTTACCGACAGGCCGTTTTCCGCCGTCTACAGCCGGAAATGGGACATGCGTGGCGCGCCGTCGGTCTGCGTGCATTGCGCGGTGGGATGCAATACCATCGTCAATGCGCGCGAGGAGACACTCCGCCGCGTCCTCAACCGCTATAACGCCGATGTCAATCGCTACGTGCTGTGCGACCGGGGCCGGTTCGGCCATGGATTTGCCAATGCGCCAACACGTATCCGCACGCCACTGCGCGCCATTGACGGGCGGCAGGTGCCCGTCCCCATGGCCGATGCCATGGCGGCCTTCGCACGCATGGCCGCAACGGGAACGCCAAGGGGACGCATCGTGGGCATCGCCTCCCCCCGCGCGTCGCTCGAGACATGTTTCAGCCTGCATGCGCTGGTGGGGCCGGAACATTTTTCCACCGGCCAGACGCAGCGCGAACAGGTTTGCGCGGAACTGGCCCACGACCTGCTCGCCCGGCATCAGGGCGCCCTTCCCACCCTGCATGAGATGGAAAGCGCCGATGCCGTGCTGGTCCTGGGCGAGGATGTCTGTACCACGGCCCCCCGGCTTGGCCTGTCGCTGCGGCAGTCGGTGCGCCAGCCCTCCTTCCACGCGGCGGACGACGCCAGGGTGCCACGCTGGATGGATGCGGCGGTGCGCACGCTGGGGAGCGAGTGCCCGTCCACCCTGCATGTCCTGACGCCCGCGCCAACCGATCTGGACGGTGTGGCCGCACGGACGCACCGCGCGGCGCCCGACGATATCGCGCGGCTGGGCTTTGCCATCGCCCATGAAATCGATCCCTCCGCCCCGCCGGTCATGGATCTGGCGCCGGACGACGCGCGCCTTGCCACGCAAATCGCGCAGGCGCTGGGGGCCGCGCGAAAGCCGCTGGTTGTCTCGGGCATGCAATACGCCTCCCCCGCGCTGATGCGGGCCGCCGCCAGCATTGCCGCCGCCCTTGCGCGCGCGACCCCCATGGCGGGCCTGTCGCTGGTCCTGCCGGAATGCAACAGCATGGGGCTGGCGATGATGGGGGGCCTGACGCTGGAAACGGTGCTGGAACAGGCACGGGCGGGCGGGATCTCCACCCTGATCATCGTGGAAAATGACCTGACCCGCCGCCTTGACCCGGCGGATGTGACGCAACTTGTGGCGGCCGTTCCCAATATCGTCGTGATCGACCACATCACGACGCCGCTGTGCCCGCAGGCCGGCCTTGTGCTGCCGGCCGCCGCCTTCAGCGAATGCACCGGCACGCTGGTCAGTCAGGAAGGCAGGGCGCAACGCTTTTTCCAGGCGGTCTTTCCCCCTGCCCCCATACAGGCCGCATGGCGCTGGATACGGGCGCTGGCCCGCAGCCCTGACCCGGCCATGGCGCACATGACGGGCCTGACCGGCTGGCGGGATCTTGACGATGTCCTTGCCGCGATGGCGGGGGTGTTTCCCTGCCTTGCCCCGGCGCTGGGGGCCGCGCCGGGGGCGGATTACCGCATGAACGGCCAGAAGCTGCGCAGCCAGACCTATCGCGCCAGCGGGCGAACCGTCATCCGTTCGTACATAACCGTGCGTGACCAACCACCACCCAGCAGCCCCGACACCCCGTTCAGCAGTTCGATGGAGGGGGCATACGGCCCCGACATGCCCGCCGCGCTGGTTCCGGGCTATCAGGCATCGCCATGGAACTCGGTCCAGGCGCTGAACCGTTTCCAGCAGGAAATCGGTGGTCCCATGCGTGGCGGGGCGTCCGGCATCCGGCTGTTGCCCCGCGATGCGGAGGATGGGGCCGGGCCCCATTCCCCCCATGCCTGTGCCACGGATATTCCCGCCCCCCATGCCGCACGGGCGGACAGTGTTCTGGTGCTGCCACAAACGCGCCTGTTCGGCAGCGAGGAGCTGAGCATGCTCTCGCCCCCCGTCATGGCGCGTTCGGCCGCGCCAACGCTGGGCCTGCCGGCCGGCATGGCCGGGTCGGGACACGCGATCCTGCATCTGGGCGACGGGGCGCATGCGCTGCCTGTAGAAGTCGTGCCCGGGCTGCCTGCGGGCGTGGTCCTGTGTCCGGCGCACATGGTCGCGCGGGCCCTGCGTTTCCCCCGCATGGCCCGGCTGGAGATGATACCGGACGAAGGGGAAAGGCCATGACGTATCCATTACTTTGCGCCATTGTCCTGACACCCCTTTTCATCCTTGGCCTCGCCACCGTGCTGACATGGGTCGAACGGCGGCTGCTGGGGTTGTGGCAGGACCGTCACGGTCCCAACCGCGTCGGGCCGGGCGGCATGTTCCAGGCCGTGGCGGACGGGACCAAGATCCTGTTCAAGCAGGACTGGGTGCCGCCTTTTGCCGACCGGGGGGTGTTCATCCTTGCGCCTGCCATCGGCATGATGACGGTGCTGCTGTCCTTTGCCGTCATTCCGGTCACGATACGCGCGGGCATCGCGGGTGACATGAATGTGGGGCTGCTGTTCATCCTCGGCATGATGGGGCTCGGGGTCTATGCCGTCGTGCTGGCCGGCTGGTCATCCAACAGCAAATTCGCGCTCTTGGGCGGCATGCGGGCGGCAGCACAGATGATCAGCTACGAAGTCTTCATGGGGCTTTCCCTGCTGGGCGTGGTCATGATGGCCGGATCGTTCAGCCTGCGCGATATCGTGGTGGCACAGGACGGACTGTGGTTCATCGTCCCGCAATGCGTCGGCTTTGGCGTGTTCATGCTTGCCGGCATCGCGGAGACACACCGCCTGCCCTTTGACCTTCCCGAAGGGGAGAACGAGCTTGGCGCGGGGTTCCACACCGAATATTCGGGCATGAAATTCGGCATGTTCTTCATTGCCGAATATGCGGGGATCGTCCTGGTCTCAAGCCTTGTGACCACGCTGTATCTCGGGGGATGGCGCGGGCCGCTGCTACCGCCCATCGTGTGGTTCGCGCTCAAGACCGCGGGCATGGTGGCGTTCTTCATCCTGCTGCGCGCCAGCCTGCCGCGCCCGCGTTACGACCAGCTGATGGCGCTGGGCTGGAAGGTCCTGCTGCCGCTTTCCCTGTTCAATGTCATGGCGACCGGAACCATCCTCATGCTGCGCGCGTCCTTGTGACACGCCTGATGCAAAGGCACCTGTCCATGTTCGATACACTGCGCACCCTTCTGCTGACGGCGCTGCATGCCTTTCACCGACGCGCGACCGTACAGTATCCCGAACAGAAACCATACCTGCCGCCGCGTTATCGCGGACGCATCATCCTGTCGCGCGATCCCGACGGGGGGGAACGGTGCGTGGCGTGCAACCTGTGCACCGTCGCCTGTCCCGTGGACTGCATAAGCCTGCAGAAGGCCGAGGCCGATGGCAGGTGGTATCCGCAATATTTCCGGATCAATTTCTCCCGCTGCATTTTCTGCGGCTTTTGCGAGGAAGCCTGCCCCACCTATGCCATACAGCTGACGCCCGATTTTGAAATGGGCGAATATGCGCGTCCCAACCTTGTCTATGAAAAGGAAGACCTGCTGATCAGCGGGACCGGGAAATACCCCGATTACAGTTTCCACCATGTTTCGGGCGTTCCCATTCCCGGCAAGCCGCGTGGCGCGTCCGAACGCGAACGCCCGCCGGTCGACCTCCATTCCCTGCTGCCATAGCCATCATGCACGCCCTGGCCCTCCTTGCCGCAGGCGTCAGCGTCGTGGCGGCCATCATGGTCATAACCCGGCGGGTGGCCGTGCATGCGGTGCTGTACCTGGTGGTGACGCTGCTGGCGCTGGCGGTCGTGCTTGTCATGCTGGGCGCGTCATTCGCGGCGATGCTGGAAATCATCATCTATGCCGGCGCGATCATGGTGCTGTTCGTCTTCGTCATCATGATGCTCAATCTGGGCCAGCCGGACAGCGCGCGTGAAAAGGAATGGCTGCGCCCGCGCGCCTGGCGGGGACCGGCGATCCTTGCGGCCATTGTCTGTGCGGAGCTCCTTTATTGCCTCGGCCCATTTCCCGGGGTCCAGACGCGCCCTTCCGCCGCCATTACGGCGCATGACGTGGGGCTCGGCCTGTTCGGGCGCTATGTGCTGATGGTCGAACTGGTGTCATTCCTGCTGCTGGCCGGACTGGTCTCCGCCTTTCATATCGGGCGCAGCAGGGCGGGACATTACTGACATGGACCCATTTTCCTTCAATGACACGCTGCTGCTGGCGACCATCCTGTTTTCGATCGGGCTGGCGGGCGTTCTGGTCCGGCGCAACATGGTGTTCATGCTGATGTCGCTGGACATCATGCTCAACGCCACGGCCCTTGTCTTCGTGGGCGCGGGCGCGCGCTGGCATGATGCGACGGGACAGGTGATGTTCCTGATGATCCTTGCCCTGGCCGCCGTGGAAACGGCGGTGGGGCTTGCCATCATCCTGTGCCTGCATGCGCGGGGCCGCCCGACGCTGGACGCCGATGGCGGCAACCTTCTGCGGGGGGCGGAACATGGGTGAAATCCTTCTTCCCCTTCTGGTCCTCTGCCCGCTTGCGGCGTCGCTGATCGCATTCGCCTGCGCCGGGCGTGTGGGCGCGGGTGGCATCGGGGCAATTGCCTGCGCCGGGGTGGGGATTTCCGCCGTCCTTGGCGTCGTCGTGTCCGCCATCCTCCTGCGCGGCCCCGCGACGGGGGCATTGCAGGTGATGCTGTGGCCATGGATGCGCGTTGCGGGATTTTCGGCGGACATCGCCTTCATGCTGGACCGGATTTCCATGCTCATGATCCTTGTCGTCACGATCGTGGGCCTGCTGATCCATGTCTATGCCGCGGGTTACATGCGCGACGATCCGGGGATCGCGCGCTTTTTCGGCTGCATGACGCTGTTTGTCGCCGCCATGCTGGTCCTGGTGCTGTCATCCGACCTGCTGTGCCTGTTCATCGGGTGGGAGGGGGTCGGGCTGTGTTCCTACCTGCTGATCGGGTTCTGGTATGACAATCCCGCCAATACCGCCGCCGCGCGCAAGGCATTTTACATGACGCGGATGGGGGATGTGGCACTGCTGTGCGCGATGCTGCTTCTGGCGGGTGCGACGGGTTCGCTGCGCATCGGGACCGTGCTGGCGGCGGTCGCGAATGGGCAGGTTTCCTCCACCGGGGTCAATATGGCGGCATTTTTCATACTGGTGGGGGCGCTTGCCAAATCGGCGCAGATCCCGTTCCAGGCATGGCTGCCGGACGCCATGGCGGGGCCGACGCCGACCTCCGCCCTGATCCACGCGGCCACGATGGTGACGGCGGGCGTCTATCTGATCGCGCGGCTGCATGGCCTGTTCGCCATGGCGGTACCCGTCATGGCGCTTATGGCCGCGCTGGGGGCGCTGACGCTGCTGATGGGGGCCTGCATGGCGCTGGCGCAGTCCGACCTCAAGCGTATCCTTGCATGGTCCACGATCAGCCAGCTTGGCTACATGTTCCTTGCCCTTGGGTGCGGGGCATGGCAGGCGGCGCTGTTTCACCTGATGACCCACGCATTTTTCAAGGCGCTGCTTTTCCTGAGCGCGGGCGCCGTCATCATGCGCGCCCGGCATGAACAGGATATCTTCCGCCTGGGCGGCCTGCGCCATGCCATGCCGGGACTGACTGCCGCCTTTGTCACGGGGGCGTCCGCGCTGGCCGGCCTGCCTCTGGTGACTGCCGGGTTCTACAGCAAGGAAATGATCCTGTCGGGCGTATGGCGCGCCCATTTCGGCCTGACGCATGGTTGGGGCGCAGGTGGCCATCCGTTATGGGGGATCGGACTGCTGGGGGCCTTCCTGACCGCGCTTTATATTTTCCGCTGCGTCTTCATCGTCTTTTGCGGGAAGGCGGAAACCGCGGCAACGGGCCGGACATCGCGCCTGATAAGCATTCCCCTTGGCTATCTGTGCGTTCTCTCCGTTTGTGGGGGCATGATCGAAATACCTGCCCCGCTTCCTCGTCCCCACCTGTTCAGCGCCTTTATTGACCCTGCGTCATTGCTGCCGCATGTGGACGAACCGTTCTGGCCCGTGCTGGCGGGCGCGGCCGCCCCCCTTGCCGGAGTGTGGGCCGCATGGGTGCTGTGGGGACGGTCCGCGTCTGTCATGCGCGACATGCCCGGACGGCCCATGCGTCTGCTGGCGTGGCTGGCGCAACATGCCATCCCCGGGCGCGCCATCATGGGAACCGGGCGGATGACGCAGGTGACCAGCACCCTTATTTTCAGGGCGCGGACGGGTTTTCTGGACATGCTGGGCGTATGGGCGGGTCGGTCTGCCGGTCGGGCGGGCCGCCTGCTGGAGCGGTTGCACGACGGTCGCATGCGGCGGTACGCGGCATGGATCGCAGGCGGGCTGTGCGCGGGCCTTGCCTTGGCGGTCCTGTCATGAACCCCCTGCCCGTCCTTGTGCTGCTGCCCGTCACGGGCGGGGGACTGGCATGGCTTGCCGCGCGCATCCGGCCGCATTCCGGCCGCCCGTCCGCGCGCGATGCGTCATGGTGGACGGTGCTTGCGACCCTGATCGGGGAAACGCTGGTACTGGCGATGGTCACATTCCGTCACACGGACCATGCCGGGCCGTGGCTGGAACACTTTGCCGCGCCGTGGATCCCGGTCATGGGAATTGCATTCAGGCTGGACATTGACGGGCTTTCGCTGTCGATGATCTGGCTTTCGCTTGTCCTGTGCTTTCTGTGCGCATTCCTTGTCCCCCGGCAGGACACAACCGGGGCCGGGACGTTTCATTTCCTGTTCCTTGCGACCCTTACGGGCATTATCGGGACATTCCTTGCCACTGACCTGTTCCTGTTTTTCTTTTTCTGGGAACTGATGCTGGTGCCGATGTTCGTGCTGATTGCCACATGGGGGCATGAGGACAGGCAGCGCGCCGCCATGAAGTTCTTCATGTTCACGCAGGGCAGCGGGCTGGTCATGCTGCTTTCCATCCTTGGGCTGGTCATGGCGCATTACCGGGCGACCGGCGTGCTGACATTCGATTACTTCACGCTGTCGCGCACACCGCTGTCCCCTGCCCTGTCCATGCTGCTGATGCTGGGATTCTTCATCGCCTTTGCCGTCAAGCTGCCTGTCGTGCCGGTCCATGTCTGGCTGCCTGACGCCCACACGCAGGCGCCGACAGCGGCCAGCGTGCTGCTGGCGGGCATCATGCTCAAGACCGGGGGGTATGGCATGATCCGCTTCGATGTCATGCTGTTTCCCGATGCGGCCAGCCGTTTCGCGCCCGTCGCCATGGCGCTTGGCGTCGTCGGGATCCTGTACGGGGCGTGGATGTCGTGCATGCAGGACGATGTCAAGCGCCTGATCGCCTATGGCAGTATCAGCCATATGGGTTTCGTGCTGTCTGGCATCTTTGACGGTTCAGCCATGGGGATGCAGGGGGCGATCGTGCAGATGCTGGCCCACGGGCTGGGCACGGGCGCGCTTTTCCTGATCGCGGGCGCCATTCAGGACCGGCTGCACACGCGCGACATGCGCCGCATTGGCGGGTTGTGGGCCGCCATGCCGCGCCTGTCCGGAACGGGTCTGTTCTTTGCCGTGGCGTCGCTCGGCATGCCGGGACTGGGTAACTTCGTCGGGGAATTCCTTGTCCTGCTGGCAATATGGCATGCCAGTCCCGTCATCGCGACGCTGGCGGCCACCGGGCTGATCCTGGCAGCCATCTATGCACTCAGGATGGTCAATCGCATATTCCTTGCGGCGCCACGGGCCGACCTTCGCCCCGTACGAGACTTTCCGGCACGGCAGATGGCGGTTTTCGCCTGCGTCATGGCCTTCATGATCGTGCTGGGCCTTTATCCGCAGCCTTTCATGGCGTTTTCCACCCCCGCCCCCCTGTCCGTTACGGCCATGCCCCGCCCGGAAGGTTCCGCGCCATGACCGGGCATGATCTTTTCCTGCCCACGCCATTTCTGGTGATCTGCGCGGGACTCATGGTCATGCTTGCTGTAACGGCGTGGCGACGGTCGGTGGGGCGGAGTTTTTCATGCGCGGTGGGGACACTGCTGCTGGTAATTGCAACCGTGGGGCGGCATGTAGGCACGCTGCCTGAGGATGGTGGCAGCCTGTTCATCCAGGATCAGTGGACGACCTGTACGGCCATCCTGATCGTATTTTCCAGCCTGTGCATCCTGCTGATGTCATGGTGCGATGCAATGCATGACAGGGACGCACCGGTGGACGAATATCCCCTGTTGCTCATGCTGGGCACGCTTGGCGCGCTGAGCATGGTATTCAGCGTGAATTACATGCCTTTTTTCCTTGGACTGGAAATACTGGGCATCTCCCTCATGGGGCTTGTGGCCTTTGGGCGTCGCCCCGCCATGGCGGGGCATGAAGCGGCGATGAAATACCTGATCCTGTCGGGGGTGTCTTCGGCCATTCTTCTGTTCGGCATTGGCCTGGCCTATGGCGTTACGGGATCGCTGCGGTTCATGCCACCCGTGGCGGGTAGGGATGTGCCGACCGCGTTGTCCGTTGTCGCGACGGTCATGATCCTTGTCGGCATGTTCTTCAAACTTTCCACTGTTCCCTTTCATATGTGGTTGCCCGACGTGATGGAGGGCGCGCCTGTTCCTGTTGCGGCGTTTGTGGCCGTTGTCTCGAAAATCGCGATCTTTTCTTCACTTGTGCGCTATTTCGGGACGGGGGAGCAGCCGGTATTCGTCAATGACATCCTGTATGTCGTCATTGTCCTGACCATCATGGGGGGCAACCTGCTTGCATTGCGTCAGGTCAGCCTCACACGCCTTATGGCATGTTCGTCCATTGCGCATGTAGGGTATCTTCTGATCGCCTTTATTTGTCCCGGCCATCTGCAGTCACGGGCCATAACGATTTATCTTGCGGCCTATACCGCCAGTACACTGGGCGTATTTGCGGTCATGACCGCCTTTGCCACCACGGCCGGGCCGGATGGCACGGTGATCGCACAGTGGAAGGGACTGTTTTTCAGCCACCCTTTCCTGGCGTCGGCCATGTCGCTCATGCTGCTGTCGCTTGCAGGAATTCCACCAGGGATCGGATTTTTTGCAAAGTTCGAGGTTGCAGCGACCGGGGTCGAACACCAGCGCGGCGTGCTGCTGTGTGTCCTTGTGATCGGCAGTATCATCGGGCTGTATTATTACCTGAACATTATCCGCGTCATGATGTCGGTCCCATCGTTGCCACCCGTCCGCGTGACACGGCACGTTCGCCCGGAACTGACGGCCCTTGTCATCGTTCTGACCATAATCGTGGTGATCGGGGGACTTTTTCCCGCCCGCGCCCTCCATCCGTTTCTTCCCTCCCCTGCCGTTGCGTCCGGAATGCGGGATGGAACGGTGCATTGACGGGACCAATTTCGATTATCCGAACATGAAAAGGATTTTCCCATGTCCTCTCGTGTCTTTCACATTCTGGCGCAAAAAGGAGGCACGGTCATTACCGTCAGCGCAGATGATCCCATTCTGGATGTCGCGACCACGCTGGCGCGACACAATATCGGCGGCGCCCCCGTTCTTGGCCCGGACGCGCAACTGCTTGGCCTTGTATCGGAAAAGGGGATCGTCCATGCCTTATCCCAGCGCGGCGCGGACATCGTGACCCTGAAGGCGAAGGATGTCATGACAAGGGATATGCCGACCGCGACCCCCGACGACAGCATTTATGACGTTGCCTGCCGCATGACATATTCCCGTAACCGGCATGTGCCCGTCATGGAAAACGCGAAGCTCGTCGGGCTGGTCAGTATTGGCGATATCGTCAAGCTGCGCGCTGAAAATGCCGAACAGGAAGCACGTGAGCTGCAGAATTACGTGACTGGCACCGATCACGCGGCCGTTCAGTTTCCCAATGACGCACCGCCCATGCCAGCCGGGGGCAAGGAAGGCTGACCTGCCAGTCGGCACCTTCACCGCAATGCCTTGCGAAGGCGTACAACTACACATTCATGCAGCATGGATTTTAACTTTCTCATCCAAGATGACTGTTTAAAAAGGTTGATCAGGCAACACACTGGAATGATGAAAAGTTTTTGGTGAAGCTTTTTATAAAAAGCTTCGAAAGACGTCGCCTTTTTGAAAAAAGGCGCCACCCAAAAACTTTTGTTATTTTTTATCTTCAGGTTATCTTCACACAGTCTCGACACATGCGCGTGCCGTTTTCAAAGGTTGCCTTGTCAAAAATTTCCTTTCCTGACTTTCGGAACGAAAACCTGCGGCGCGCCTCGCAATAAGCGGACCACCTCCATGCCATCCGGCCGTTATGATCACGGAACATTTCATGAGGGGACTGTCGACATCCGTTCCTTTATTTGACACCATTGGATTCAGGCATCCCCTTTCTCCATGACAGGCATGTCTGCCGTGCCGTCCGTTCCGATCCCATTGAAATACGGTAAATCACAATAACGGGAGAACGCAATTGAGGCTGAGACATCTTGCAGTCCTGGCAGGCTGCATCCTGTCCATTCCCGCGCTGGCCCGGGGGATGCCACCAACACACGACGGCACCGTAGCGCTTGATCATTACCAACTGGAAGATGGGGAAACGCTGGCGCCCGTCCGGTTGCATTACCTGACAACCGGCACGCCAATACGCGACAGGGACGGCCATATCACCAATGCCGTGCTGATCCTGCATGGAACGGTGGGCACGGCGCATGAACCGCTGTCGCCATCCGGACTGGCCGGGCTTTTCGCACCGGGCAAGCCCCTTGATGCCCGGCATTTCTATATCGTGGCCCCGGATGGGCTGGGTGCCGGTGATTCCACGAAACCCTCCGACGGTCTGTGCGATGCGTTCCCGCATTACGGCTATCTCGATCAGCTGGCCCTCGACAGGGAGATGCTGGCGCGGATCGGAATCGTGCATGAAAAGCTTGTCCTGGGCACGTCGATGGGCGGCATGCAGGTCTGGCAGTGGGCGGAGCGTTATCCAGCGGACAGTGACGCCCTGGTCGCCGTATCTTCATCGCCCGCCGCAGTCAGCGGTCGCAACA
Source organism: Novacetimonas pomaceti (assembly GCF_003207955.1). Classification (NCBI taxonomy): domain Bacteria; kingdom Pseudomonadati; phylum Pseudomonadota; class Alphaproteobacteria; order Acetobacterales; family Acetobacteraceae; genus Novacetimonas; species Novacetimonas pomaceti. Next base: position 7,905 of record NZ_NOXG01000015.1, on the reverse strand, counting down.
TGCTGTGGCGGCAGATGATCATGGAGGCGATCACACATGATCCGGACTGGAACAAAGGACATCCTGACCCGGCGCGTCCGCCGCATCTGTGGCTCTATACGGCCTCGCCCCTGTTCGCGCTGATGACCAGCAACGCGCAGCGCCTTCAGGCCGCGATCCCCGACCGGAAAGATGCCGCCCCCTTTGAAAGGGCTGCGATCGACAGGCAGGCACACGCGCTGAATGCCTGCGATATCCTGCGCCAGTTCCAGAGTTCGGATGATTACGATCCCCGGCCCGGATCGGACCGGATCACCGCGCCCGTCCTGGCGGTCAATTTCGCGGATGACATGCTGAACCCGCCTGAACTGCTGCACCTTCCGTCCCGGGCGAATGTTCACGAACTGATGATCCGCGATCCGTCGCAGCTTTACGGGCACATGACCATGATGCACACGGATGTCTGGGAAGCCGGGCTGAAGGCGTTCTTGCTTACGGTTCCGGGCTGGCCCACGGACTGATTACCAATGGTGGCACAATGAGATCGACAGGATAAAACCGTGAAACAGGACATGCCGGCACGCGATCCGTTCCGTTTATCCCCGACGATGACAGGCATTTTCGCCACCGTCTGCGGCCTGACGGTGGCAAATATCTACTACGCCCAGGCCCTGATCGGGCCGATCACCCATGACCTTGCGATTTCGCCTGAATGGGCCGGGATCATCGTGACGCTGACCCAGCTGGGATATGGCGCCGGACTGTTCCTGATCGTCCCGCTTTCCGACCGGTCGGATAACCGGCGGCTCATTCTCCTGACGATGGGCGGCCTTGTGCTCAGTCTTGCCGGGGCGGCGCTCAGCCCATCCGTGGCACTCTTCATGCTGTGTTCTGTCGCGGTCGGCCTGTGTTCCGTGGGGTCGCAGATCCTGCTGCCGCTGGCGACGCATTTCGTGCCGCCCGCACAGCGCGGGCGCGTCATCGGCAACATCATGGGCGGCCTGATCACCGGGATCATGTTCTCCCGCCCTCTGGCCAATGCCATTGCGGCGGCATTTGGCTGGCGTGCCGTTTTCTGGATTTCGACGGTTACGATGGCGATGACATGCGGCGTCCTGTGGCGCGTGCTGCCGGATTACATGCCGGAACACCGCATGCGTTACCGGACCCTGCTGTGGTCCATCGGGCATCTGCTGGTCGAATATGCGCCGTTGCGACGACGCATTGCATATCACGGCATCCTGTTCGCGGTATTCAACATGTTCTGGACGGCGGCCCCGTTGATGCTGCATGCGCGTTTTGGCCTGGGGCAGAGCGGGATCGCCCTTTTCGCGCTGGCGGGGGCCGGGGGCGCGCTGGCCGCCCCCCTGGCCGGGCGGCTGGCGGATGCCGGCCATACACGGGTGGCGACATGGGGCGCGATGGGCATCGTCGGTCTGGCGTCACTTGCGTCCGGCTGGGCGGTCAATGGCGACTGGCTCGTCCTTCTTGCGGTCATGGCGATTCTTCTCGACGCTGGCGTGCAGACCAACCAGATCGTCAGCCAGCGCGTGATCTACAGCCTTGATGACAGGGCACGGGGCCGCCTGAATGCCGCCTACATGACGGCGGTGTTCCTCTGCGGGGCGGCGGGATCTTCTGGCGGGGCGGCCCTTTACAGCATCCGGGGATGGTGGGGCTTTGCCCTGGTCGCGGCACTGCTCTGTCTTGCCGCCCTGATGCTTTTCGCGGCGGAGATCCTGCTTGGCCATGAAAAACCGATTCCGCTGAAAACAGCCACAAAGCCCTGAGCCATGAAGTCCTGTCCCGCGATGACGGGGTGCGGGTAAGGACCGTTGCCGTGGGCATGTGTCACACCGGTCTGGCCTTACGTGCCCATATGCCGTGACCGATGCTGACATGCAGACAGGCAAGGATGATGCGCGTCAGGCAGGCATGAAATGCGGCTGGTTTGACGGGAACCGACGCACGACCTCCAGGGGCAGATTAAGCGTCTGCGCGACCATCTCGGGCGGAATATGCGTCAGCCAGTCGGACAGCGATACCTCCGCAAAGCGGTCGGATTTATAAATCGTGATCGCCTTGAAATCCGTATTCCCGGTATTTTCAAAATAATGGCCCAGGCTCTTTTTGATGTACCAGATATCTCCCGGCTTGAAGTCCGCCGTCTGGGCGCGTGGTCCGGTATTGAATACGGTCATCCTCGCCTGCCCTTCCAATACAAGCGCCCATTCATCCGCATTGGGATGCCAGTGCATTTCCCGCATTGCACCCGGCCTGACAAGTTCGATTGTCGCGGCAATCGTTTTCGAGATGGGGAAGTTACGGCTATCCGCGACCTGTGCCTGACCACCGCCATTGCGGGCGACCGGCATTGAATCCGACAGATGATAAACGACCTTCTGCCCCCCTGCCCGGACACCGGCATTTTTCTGGTCAACGGACAGATCCCCGGGAACCTTCCCCTGGAATATCCATCTGTTATCTACAGGGATATTCGCAAATACATCCTGTGGAACGCCGAAATTCTTTGCCAGGACTTCCGGTGGCGTATGGGCAATCCAGTCCGTAACCAGAAGGGTATTGAATTCCGAAGACATGCCATTATCGAAGGCAAGGACGAATTCCGCGCCATCCGGCCCAAGCCCCTGCAATGAATGGGGAAGACCTGCCGGGAAATACCAGACATCGCCCGCACGCACGTCCTCCACACTCGGGATTCCCTGTTCATCCAGCGTGGTGATCCGGCAGTTGCCAGCAATCATATAGGCCCATTCCGCCTGCTGGTGCCAATGCATTTCCCTGATGCCACCAGCGGACAGGCGCATGTTCACGCCCGCGATGTCCTCGGAAAGCGCGAAATCCTCCCGCGTGACCTCCCGTGCCCAGCCCCCGTCCTGATAGCGTTTGTGCGCATTGTTGAACGAGGCCCAGAATAACGGCATCCCGTTGACGTCAGTGGCCGGTGGATCCTGAAATGACGGAAACTGCGATTGCAGGGCAGGATTTTTTGGCCCCGGATCCGTCAGGCTGGAGGGCAGTCTTGCGTTGATTTTCCCTTCCTGTGGCCTGTCGGGATTTCCAAACGTCGCCGCGTTCGCCGCGCCCGCGAAACCCAATGCCCCCGCAACAGAAAGAAAGCCCCGGCGTTTAAGTGGGTCCATGGTAGCAAGACCTTCCCTGAATAAATTATGTATGATGAATGGGTTTCAGTCCAGATTTCGATACAAAACCAGAATATTCATAACATCATGCAATTATTTTAAATAAAATATAAAATACAAATCATATGGATGTGATATTTTTATTGTATATATTAAGATATATTCATGATTTTATGAAGCCATTCCCATACGGCAGGGTCCCATGCCCCGTTTCAGGACATGGGACCCCGGCAGAAACGGAAACATGTAATCCTATTCCGTTCCATGATTTCCCTATTTTATGGCAGCGAGCCCGGCCTGCGCGATCTGTTCATCGTGATCCGGCGTATCCACCGAGACACCGACCCCACCCACCAGCTGATCCCCGACAAAGATTGGCTCGCCGCCTTTCATCATGACAAAGCCACGGGCCGTGGCCAGAGCAGGACGTTTCCCTGCTATGGCGGCCTCAAGGACTGCTGTCGGGCGACGGAACATCACGGCAGACCTGGCTTTTTCCGGCGCCAGCTTTCCACTTGCACGCATATAGGCATTATCCATCCGGATCTGGACAATGACTTCCCCCGCGTCATCAACAACGGCAATGACGCCTGTCGCATGGATACGCTCGGCCTCCCCCTGCGCCGCTGCCGCGATGCGCTGGGCCACGGCCAGGGTCAGGACCGGACGCGTGGGAAGTTCTGGTGGGGCAGCCCAACTTTCCCAAATCGGGGTCATACAGAAAACCGCTGCCGCCGCCATGGTGCATCCCAAACGCGACATGCCTTTGCGGGCATCATGCTGTCGCGGCGTCAATCCTCGGCTCATGAAACGACGCAGTCCCGACATCCGGTATTTCTGGTCGCCTGTCATGGTCATCTTCCCTGCATGATCATCAAGGACATCTGGCAAACCAGCCTGATATGTGTTCATCGCCTTCATACCTTACAATGTTTTCTTTTCATTGGTGGGCGCAATGAGTTTCCGGAACTTTCCAACCTGTTCCGCATCGATGGAGGAGGCATGATTGCCCCAGCCTGAACGGATGAAGGTCAGGATATCCGCGACTTCCTGATCGGAAAGCCTGTCCCCGAAAGATGGCATCGTGTAATGCGTGGGCGCCACATGGGTACCGGGAATGGTGGCCCCTGTCAGCACGATATGAAGAAGTGAGGCAGGATCGGGATCATTCACAACCGGATTACCCGCAAGCGCCGGGAACGTATCCTCATACCCCATGCCAGAACTCCGGTGGCAGGCAGCGCAGTTATTGAGATAATCCAGGGCCCCGCGTTCGGTGACGTCCCCCCTGAAAAGGGCCTGCTTCACTGCCGGGTCATAGGAAAACTTCCGATTATCCGCTGGCGGTGGAAGTGTCTTCAGGAAATGTGCAATTGCACGCAGGTCGGCTTCGCTCATATGCTGCGTGCTCTGGTACACGACATCCGCCATACCACCGAAAACTGCGGAATGCTGGTTGCGCCCCGATTGCAGGAAGCGGACAATATCGTCCTCGTTCCATGAACCAAGTCCCACGATGTCACCACCGCGCAGGTTGCTTACGGTATAGTGGTCGATGCGGCTTCCGGCCAGGTAAGCGCTACCATCCTGTGGGGAGAATGCCTTCTGTTCCAGCGCGAAGCCACGCGGCGTATGGCAGGTGCCACAATGCCCGGCGCCTTCGACAAGGTAAGCACCACGATCCGCTAGGGCATCATGCTCGACCGCCGCGGATGGGACATTCGTGCCGGGGACGAACATCCAGCGCCACCATGCCAGCGGCCACCGCATCGACAGGGGCCATGAAATGGCAGGTGCGTTGTCCTGATGATGCACGGGTTTTACGCCCGACATGAAAAACGCATAAAGCGCATGCATGTCCGCGTCATCGATATGCCGAAAATCCGGATAGGGCATGGCGGGATAAAGCGTTTTCCCATCCTTGCGGATTCCGTGCCGGACCGCCTGTTCAAAATCCTCGTAACTGTAGGCACCGATGCCTGTCTGCCTGTCCGGCGTGATATTCGTGGAATATATTGTTCCAACCGGCGTGGCGAGAGGCAGGCCACCACTATAGGACGTGCTGCCAGGCACGGTATGACAGGCCATGCAGTCACCCAGCACGGCCACATACGCGCCATGTTCGATCAGCGCGGAATCCGCCTGGGCCGGCGTCTGTGCATGCCCCCGGCCTGCCGGCTGCAGCGCAAGCCCCATGGCCACAAGAAAGGCAACCCCGCCAAGGCGGGCCGCCGGTCTTCTGAATGTCGCTTTCATGACATTGTCCTCAGGCGGAAACCAGTGGGCCGGGTGATTTGAGATACTGTTCCCGGATGGCATGCGCGCCCATGTAGGTCAGTCCCCCGATCAGGCCTGTCGGGTTATACCCAAGGTTCTGCGGAAAGGCCGAAGCCCCGAACACGAACAGGTTCGATACATCCCAGCTCTGGCAGTAACGGTTGACGGCGCTGGTCTGCGGGTTGGCACCGGTAATGGCCCCGCCTGTGATATGTGTCGTCTGGTACTGGCGTGTATTGAAACGATCCCCGGGCCTGCGCATGGTAACCGTGTGCGATTTCGGGTTCATCTTCGCCACGATTTCAAGCGCGCGGTCCGTTACGAACCTGGTCATCCTGTATTCGTTTTCATGCCAGTCGAAGGTAATGCGCGCCAGCGGCTGGCCCAGCGCATTGCGATAGGTTGGATCGAGATCGACATAGGCATCGCGATAGGACATTACGGATGCATGCGTCTGGACACGTGTCGAATGGAGATAGGTCTCCTTCGCCGCCTTCTTCCATTTCGCGCCCCACGCTGGCGTGCCCGGCGGGACATTGAGCTGCTGCAGCGGCCGCCCACCCGTTGTGCCCCCCAGGATGTAGCCGCCCCCGACAAATCCATGCGGCGCATGGTCGAAATGATCCGCGTTGAATTCATCAATGATCTGCTGACCGCCCGCCCCGGCCCCGATAAAGGGATTGATCGCGGCATCTTTGTCAAAGAACAGGGCGGATTCACTCATCATCTGATAGGCGAAATTCTTGCCGATGACGCCCGTCCCCGTGCGGGGATCATAAGGCTTGCCAATCCCTGACAGCAGCAGCAGCCGCACATTGTTGATCTGGAACGAGGAAAGGATGACCAGATCCGCCGGCTGGATGACTTCCCTGCCTGCCGCATCGACATAGGTCACGCCTGTCGCGCGCTTTCCATCTGCGGACATGTTGATCTTTGTCACCGTGCTGTGGGTGCGCATCTCGAAATTCGATTTCTGCAGCAGCGCCGGCAGAATTGTCGTCTGCGGGGATGCCTTGGAATAAAGGTAACATCCATACCGTTCGCAGTATCCGCACAGGTTACATGGCCCCAACCGGACGCCATACGGATTGGTCCATGGCTGGGAGCAGTTGGCGGCGGGTTGCGGAAAAGGGGAATAGCCCAGTTGTTTCGCCGCAGCCGCAAAACGCAGCGCGCCTTCCGTATCGGGCAGCGGCGGCGTGGGATACCCGCGTGACCGCGGCCCTTCGAACGGATTGCCCCCGGCGATGATCTTTCCGCCGATATTGCCAGCCTGTCCCGAGGTCCCGCATAACCGTTCGAACTGGTCAAGATAGGGCTCCAGCTCATCATACGTTACGTCGTAATCCTGGATCGTCATATCTTCAGGAAGGAATTTCGCACCATAACGTTCGACATTATGACTGTAGAATTTCAGATCCTCCGGTGACGGACGATAATGCTGCCCGTTCCAGTGAACGCCAGCGCCCCCCACGTTATTGGGCAACAGAAAGGCATTAAGCTGTCGATACGGAACCGCCGTGCCATCGATCGCATGCCTGATGGTTACCGTATCCTTTGACAGTCTCTGGAACAGTTCGCCCCGGATACCATATTTCAGTTCATCGGCTGCCCTGGGATAGGTCCAGTCCGGCGAGGTATCGCGATAGGCGCCGCGTTCCAGCGCCACAACGGAAAGGCCGGAACTTGCAAGTTCCATGCTGAGGATCGAACCGGTCCATCCAAGACCGATGACCACCGCATCAACGGATTTCAGTGTTGTCGTCATGGGATTATGCTTTTTCGCCTTGTATGGAAACCGGTCCCAGCGGATAGACCCTGCCCGGCTGAAGCATCCAGTCGGCAAAGTCCGCGCGCGCACCGGGGAAACCGATCATTTTCCAGCTTCCCATATGGCGATTGCCGCCATACATCGGGTCAGAAAAGTAACCTTCTTTTGTATTCGCCAGTAACTGGATGAAAAATTCGGCAGGTTTCGCAATATGCGCAAGCGTGAGCGCGCCTGCCTGCAGTTTTTCAAGCACACTGTCCTGCGTTGCCGCATCCAGCCCGGCAAACACATGTCCGTGCATGTTCACGCATGCCTGATCAATATCCGCGATTGCGGCGCGATAAAATTCGCGCGGCGTGAACTGAAGCTGATACCCGAGGGTAAAATCCACGTCCGTTACGAATGGGCCGCTCATGTACCAGAATTCGCCATGACCGTAACCGCTTTCCATCTGTCGGTCGATGAATTCGGGAACGCCCAGCTCAACCGCCCCCGGCCCGTCTTCATTGGACGGAATAAGCCGGTCGGCAGCCGCATTGATGAACATCCATTCAGCGGCAGTAAAGAATGTTGGACGATAAGGCGTCTGCTGCCCCGGCACCGCCCAGGCCGTCGACGCGGAAATCTCACAGAAGGGTTGTACATCGGGTTAGATTATGAAAAAGTCTGTTTTGCACAAAAGAAATTTTCGTAAGCTATAAGAAAACCCGATGC
>NZ_NOXG01000014.1:0-69278 GCF_003207955.1 Novacetimonas pomaceti | reverse complement strand
TAACGAGATGTCGATCGCCCCGCCCGTGGGCGCGATGTCGAGCTACCTTTCGCGGCTGATGTCCTCGCGCAAGTTCCTCAGCCTGCGCGACCTCGCCGCCAAGATGGCAAAGCGCCTGCCCGACCGGCTGGAGCGCACGGCGAAGAAGGCCGACGAATACGCGCGCGGCATCATCACCGGCGGCACCCTGTTCGAGGAGCTGGGCTTCTATTATGTCGGCCCTGTCGACGGGCATGACATGACGCAGTTGGTGCAGATCCTGCGCAACCTGCGCGATGCCGACGACCTGGGCCCCGTGCTGCTGCATGTCATCACGGAAAAGGGGCGCGGCTATACCCCGGCCGAGTCGGCGGGCGACAAGTACCATGCCGTCTCCAAGTTCAATGTCGTCACGGGCGAGCAGAAGAAGGGTCCGGCCGGGCCACCGTCCTATACATCCGTCTTCTCGCGCGAACTGCTGCGTCAGGCGGAGGCGGACGACCGCATCGTCGCGATCACGGCGGCGATGCCCTCGGGCACGGGGCTGGACAGGTTCGCCAAGGCGTTTCCCGACCGCTTCTTCGATGTCGGCATCGCCGAACAGCACGCCGTGACGTTCGCGGCGGGCCTTGCGACGGAGGGGATGCGCCCGTTCTGCGCGATCTATTCCACCTTCCTGCAGCGCGCCTATGACCAGGTGATGCATGACGTGGTGCTGCAGAACCTGCCGGTGCGCTTTGCCATCGACCGCGCGGGGCTGGTCGGCGCGGACGGCGCGACGCATGCGGGGGCGTTCGACCTGAACTATCTCGGCTGCCTGCCGGGCATCACCATCATGGCGCCCAGCAACGAGCTGGAGCTGCTGAACATGACCACGACGGCGGCGGCGTTCGACGAGGGGCCGATCGCCCTGCGTTACCCGCGTGGCGGCGGCATCGGCATCGACCTGCCGGCGGCGGGCCAGGTGCTGGAAATCGGGCGCGGGCGCATCGTGCGCGAGATGGCGCGTCAGTCGGGCCCGGAACGCGGGGGGATCGCGATCCTGTCGCTGGGCCCGCGCCTGGCGGAGGCGCTGAAGGCGGCCGACATGCTGGCGGCGCAGGGGCTGGCGCCGACGGTGGCCGACGCGCGCTTCGCCAAGCCGCTGGACACCGCGCTGATCGAGCAGCTGGCGCGCAACCATGCCGTGCTGATCACCATCGAGGAGGGCGCGCCCGGCGGGTTCGGCGCCTTCGTCATGATGCACCTTGCGAAAACCGGCCTGCTGGACCGCGTGCGTTTCCGCCCCATGGCCCTGCCCGACCGCTTCATCGACCACAACACCCAGACCGCCCAGTATCACGAGGCGGGCCTCGACGCGCAGGCGATCACCAATACCGCGCTGGAAGCGCTGGGTGTCGGAATCAGCATGACCCAGCCCTTGCTAAAGACGGCAATCGGACCGAAATCATGATCATTATGAAACATGTCCTGAAAACAACGTCTCTGGCGCTGTGCGCCGGGCTGGTGGCAGCGTCGGCGCTTCCGGCCCTGCCCGTCCTCATCCCTACGGCGCACGCGGCGGCCGCGTCCGATCCGCAGGCCCCCATCAAGGCGCTTTACGCCGAACTGACCCGCATCGAGGCCAAGAACAGTGGCTCGTTCGAGCAGCGGGCGCAGGAACTGGGGCCGGTCATCGACCGCGTCTATGACCTGGAGGCGATCCTGTCCTCCTCCATCGGGCCGCATTACGCCACCCTGTCGGCCGAGCAGAAGCAGACGCTGCTGGCAACGTTCCGCCAGTTCACCATCGCGCGCAACCTTTCCAGCTTCAAGCCCGGCGCCGACGCGCGTTTCACCATCAATCCCGCCGTCCGTGACGCGCCGGTTGGTGGCAACAAGATCGTCGATACCCAGATCGGATCATCCGATGACCCGTCCGGCACGGCGGTCAATTACGTCATGCACCTGAACGGGGCCAAGGGATATCAGGTCGTTGACGTCCTGCTGAATGGCAACATCAGCCAGGTCGGCATGCAGCATTCGGACTTCCGCAGCGCGCTGGCTGGCGGGAATGTGCAAAATCTGATCGATCTGTTACAGAAGAAGATCAAGGTCTTTTCGGCAGGATGACCCCTTGCCCGGGTTACAGGCCGGATTACCGATGTTATATCATGCACGCGCGACCCAGCCGGAAAGATGATGTCTGTTCTTAACGCCCTTGTCTCACCATCCGGTCTGGCCGCGACTGTCGCGGTGGCCGGGTGCGTACAGGCGACGCTAGGCACTTTTCTGGTCTCGCGCTTCCGCGTGCAGGAAAAAAGCGCCGATCAGGCGGTGCCCATGCCCCCGGTGACGGTGCTCAAGCCCCTGCATGGCGACGAACCCCTGCTGGAAGAAGCGCTCGAAAGCTTCTGCACGCAGGATTATCCCGCCATGCAGATCATCTTTGGCGTGCAGTCGGAAGATGATGCCGCCATCCCCATCGTGCGGCGGCTGCGCGAACGCCATCCCGCGCTGGACATCGAACTGGTCATCGACCCGACCTTTCACGGCATCAACCGCAAGATCGGCAACCTCATCAACATGATGACCCGCGCGCGTCATGACGTGCTGGTCATTTCCGATTCGGACATCCACGTGGCGCCCGATTACCTGCGCCATGTCGTCGGGGCGCTGGTTCCCGACCATGTCGGGCTGGTCACCACGCTTTACGCGGGCCTGCCCGCCTCGCCCACGCTGCCGCGCCTGCTGGCGGCGGGGCAGATCAACCACAATTTCCTGCCCGGCGTCATGCTGTCGCGCTATCTGGGGCGGCAGGACTGCCTTGGCGCGACGATGGCGCTGCGCCGGTCGATGCTGCAGGCCATCGGCGGGCTGGAGGCACTGGTCCCCCATGTCGCGGATGACGCGATGCTGGGCCGTTATGTCCGCGAGCAGGGCAAGGACATCGCCATCGCCGCGTGCATGACATGGACCACCGTGGGGGAAACCTCCCTGCGGGAGGTGCTGGCCCATGAACTGCGCTGGGGCCGGACGGTCAAGACGCTGGAACCGCTGGGCTATGCCGCGTCGGCCATCCAGCTTCCGCTGTTCTGGGCCACGCTGGCGGTGGTGCTTGCGCCGCATGCCACGTGGACATGGGTATTTTTCCTGTCCGTATGGGCGGCGCGTGCCGTGTGCGCGTTCATCATGGACCGCGCGCTGGCGCAGCGCAGCCTGATTCCATTGTTCCTGCTGCCACTGCGTGACTGGCTGTCGGCGGCCATCATGGTCGGCAGCGTGACAGGAACGCGCGTGGCATGGCGCGGACAGACTATGCACATTTCGCCACATTCCGCTATGACATCCCGATCACAACCTGCCTCCCCCGGTGACTGACCCCGCCGGGGCCGGGCAGGCCGAACCCAACCAGTCAAGGCAACTGCGGTCGCGCGGGGGAGTGAGCCCCTTTCAGACCCGAGGATTCGCGTAACATGATGAAGACCCTGTTTCTCCAGCCGCCTTCCTTCGACGGATTCGATGGCGGGGCCGGTTCCCGCTATCAGGCCAAGCGGGAAATCAAGTCGTTCTGGTATCCGACATGGCTGGCGCAGCCCGCCGCCATGGTGGAGGGCAGCCGCCTGATCGACGCGCCCCCCGCGCGCATGGGCATGGAACCGATCCTTGAGGACGTGCGCAACCGCGACCTCGTCATCATGCACACCTCCACCCCGTCCTTTGCCTCCGACGTGCGGGTGGCGCAGATGCTCAAGGACGCGAATCCATCGGTCAAGATCGGCATGGTCGGCGCGAAGGTCGCCGTGCAGCCGGAGGAAAGCCTGCTGAACGCCGCCCCGGTCGATTTCGTGGCGCGTAACGAGTTCGATTACACCATCAAGGAAATCGCCGAAGGCCGCGACTGGAAGGATGTCGATGGCATCACGTGGCGCGATCCCAACGGCAAGATCATTTCCAACCGCGACCGCGCGATGATCGAGGACATGGACAGCCTGCCGTTCGTGACCGAAGTGTACAAGCGTGACCTGAAGATCGAGGATTACTTCATCGGTTACCTGATGCACCCCTACATCTCGATCTATACCGGTCGCGGGTGCAAGTCGCGCTGCACGTTCTGCCTGTGGCCGCAGACGGTGGGCGGCCATCACTACCGCACCCGCAGCCCCGAACACGTGGCGGCCGAAATCCGCCTCGCGCGGCAGTATTTCCCGCAGGTGAAGGAATTCTTCTTCGACGACGACACCTTCACCGACGACCTGCCCCGCGCCGAGGCCATTGCCCGCGAACTGGGCAAGATGGGCGTCACCTGGTCGTGCAACGCCAAGGCGAACGTGCCGCGCAAGACGCTGGAGGTCCTGAAGGAAAACGGCCTGCGCCTGCTGCTGGTGGGGTATGAAAGCGGCAACCAGCAGATCCTGCACAACATCAAGAAGGGCATGCGGGTCGAGGTCGCGCGCGAGTTCACCAAGAACTGCCACGAGCTCGGCATCAAGATCCATGGCACCTTCATCCTCGGCCTGCCGGGCGAGACGAAGGAAACCATTCAGGAAACCATCAAGTTCGCGACCGAAATCAACCCGCACACGCTGCAGGTTTCGCTGGCCGCCCCCTATCCGGGGACGTTCCTGCACAAGCAGGCGACGGAAAATGGCTGGCTGGATGCAAGCAACGCGGAACTGATCGATGAAAACGGCGTGCAGATCGCGCCGCTGCATTACCCGCACCTGTCGCACACCGAAATCTTCAACAGTGTCGAGGATTTCTACCGGAAGTTCTATTTCCGCGCGCCGAAGATCGCCTCCATCGTGGGCGAGATGGTGCGTTCGCCCCAGATGATGAAGCGTCGCCTGCGCGAGGGGGTGGAGTTCTTCCAGTTCCTGCGCGAACGTCGCGCGGCCTGATCGCCATCACACATTTTTTGCGCCGGGACCCACGGGTTCCGGCGTTTTTTCTGGTATCGTCACATCCGGTTTCCTGCCCAAATGAAACGCGTCATCATATCCGCCGATGATTTCGGCCTGTCGGAAGAGGTGAATGAAGCTGTCGAGATCGCGCATCGCGACGGCCTGCTGTCCACCGCCAGCCTGATGGTCGCTGGTCCCGCGGCGGAGGACGCGATCCGGCGCGCGAAACGCCTGCCGGACCTGCGGGTGGGGCTGCATCTGGTCGCGATCGAGGGACCGGCCACCCTGCCGCCGGCGGAAATCCCGCTGCTGGTGCCGCAGGACGGGCAGTTCCCGTCGGACCAGCTGAAGCTCGGGATCGAATATTTCTTCCGCCCTGCCGTGCGGCGCGAACTGGCCGCCGAAATCGAGGCCCAGTTCCGGGCCTTTTCACGCACCGGGCTGGCGCTGGACCATGCCAACGCGCACAAGCACATGCACCTGCATCCCACGGTCGGGCGTTACATGATCGAAAGCGGGCTGCGCCATGGGCTGCGCGCGGTGCGCGTGCCGCTGGAACCGCCCGAGCCGCTGTTCGCGGCGGGCACCTATGCCGATACGCTGGGCGATGCGGCGCTGCGCCGCTGGACCCGGCTGCTGCGCCATCAGGCGCATAAGGCGGGACTGGTGACAAACGACTGGTGCTTTGGCCTGGCGTGGAGCGGCCACATGACGACGGAGCGTGTCTCCGCCCTTGCGGCGCACCTGCCGGACGGCCTGTCGGAAATCTATTTCCATCCCGCCACGGCCAAGAACAGACTGCTGCAGCGCCTGATGCCGACCTATGAACATGTGGCGGAATTCGAAACGCTGTGCAGTCCCGGCCTGCGCGCGGGCCTGCGCCATGCGGGGGCGACCCCGACGACATGGACGGACGTGGCGCGCGCGGCATAGCATTTCAGGGGCGTTGCCCCAAATGCCACGGACTCCTGGAAACCAATAATTTCAGACAGTTCAGGGTGCAGGGAGCAAGCTCCCTGCCGGGTCCGGGCAGCGCCCGGAGGGGTCATGCACGCAACAGCGTTGCACGCCGGTAATCAGGGACGTTTCCCTCTTCAGGCAAGGCTGGCCTTCACCCATTCCTTGAGCTGCGTCTTGGGGGCCGCGCCGACCTTGTCCGCGACCACCTTGCCGCCCTTGAACAGCAGCAGCGTCGGAATGCCGCGCACGCCATAGGTGTTCGGGGTTTCGGGGTTTTCATCGATGTTGACCTTGACCACCTTCAGCTTGCCCTTGAACTCCGCGCCGATTTCTTCCAGTGCGGGGGCGACCATCTTGCACGGCCCGCACCATTCGGCCCAGAAATCGACCAGCACGGGCTCGCTGGATTCCAGCACCTGCGACTTGAATTCGGCGTCTTTGACGGCGACGGTGTTCTCGCTCATAGCATCACTCCTTTTCGTCGCGGCGGAACCCGCGACGTTATCAGCTTCCTTGCACATGGCGAGCCTGGGGCGCGGGGTCAAGTCATTGCCGCATCCACGCCCCTGCGCATCGGGGCGCATCGGGCGCGAAAGCCGTCCCCCTGCCACGGTGCCACCCGCACCTGCCACCGGATCGTGGATGCGTCGGCCCCTATGCCCCGACCTGTCCGGCCTGTTCCTTTTTCCAGCCCTTCCATCCCTCCCACAGGCCATAAGCGACGCCGCAGACGCACAGGGCAAGCAGCGGGATGAAGATGAAATTCAGCACCGTGACATTGATGTGAACGGGATGCCGGGCCGTCCAGCTCCCGACCCAGAAACCGGCAGCCGGACATATGGCGGGCACTATTTTCCAGATATTGCCGGATTTCATTGCAATTCCCCCTTCATCCCCAAACAAGGCCCCGAAACCGTAATAGACTGCCTGAAAAGCCACTATTCCAGCAAAAAAACTGCAATCATGGGAAAGTTTCTGGTGAAGTGTTGTTGAAAAAAGGGGGCACCCGAAAACTTTTATACTTTCATCAACAGGTTACTGTATCCGCGCCGGGGCATTGGCCGCGACCAGCGCATCGGGCAGGACGCTGACGCGCACGTCCTCCGTCCAGACAAGGATGCAGGTGATCGCGCGCCCCGGATACAGCGCGCGCAGCAACGCGCGATAGGACGCCATCTGCCGCAGGTACAGCACCGGCGTATCCTCGACACGGGCGGGGGGCTGGCGGTTGGTCTTGAAATCGCACAGCAGCACCTCATTGTCGGTTACCGCCATGCGATCGACCTGCCCCACGATCACCGTATCGCCCACCACGCCAGCCAATGGCTGTTCCGCGCGGCTGCCGGCGGCGAACAGGGGCGCCATGGCGGGCATGTCCATCACCGCCATCACCTGCGTCGCGATGCGTTCGCACTGCGCGGGCGACAGGTCGCTGCCACGCCGCGACAGCCACGCGCGCGCCACGCCAGCGCGCGCTGCCGGGGCGCAGTCGGGCAGGTACTGCAACAGGGCATGCACCATCTGTCCGCGCCGCAGCGCGTTCATCCGCCGCGTGCCCGCGCCCGGCCCGCCGGTCCCGGCGCGCGCGATCTCCAGCGGGGAGCGCACGGCGGGCTGCGGCCCAAGGGCGACGTCATCGGGACGGCTGGGGGCCAGCGGCCGCGCCAGCGGTCCTTCGACCGGCGGCGCAACAGGCGTCCAGTCGGGGGCCGACCCCATCCATCGCGGCAGCGGCGCGGGCGCGGCCGGGACGGCGGCCTGCGCCACGGGGGCGGCGGGACGCGGGGCGTAGGCTTCCTCGATCACCAGTGTCTCGCCCGGCCATCCCATGGCAAAGGGCTCGCGCTTCGCCCCCTCCGCCTCGAACGCCTGGCGGCACAGGTCGTACCAGCTGTCCTCCGGCACGCCACGGCGCGGTTCCCACCCGCATATCACCAGCCGCTCGCTCGCGCGGGTCAGGGCGACATACAGCAGGCGGTTATACTCCTCCACCGCCGCAAGCCGCAGATGTTCCTGCAGTTCCTGCGTCACCCCGGTGCCCAGTTCGCGGCGCGGCACCCACAGCGGGATTTCCAGCCCCTCCTGCCCGTCGCGCGCCCACAGCAGGCCGCTGTCGAAACGCGGGGTGCCCACCGTGTCGGGCAGGATGACAAGACGCGCCTGCAGCCCCTTGGACCC
This sequence comes from Novacetimonas pomaceti, assembly GCF_003207955.1. Classification (NCBI taxonomy): domain Bacteria; kingdom Pseudomonadati; phylum Pseudomonadota; class Alphaproteobacteria; order Acetobacterales; family Acetobacteraceae; genus Novacetimonas; species Novacetimonas pomaceti. The sequence continues at coordinate 61,278 of NZ_NOXG01000014.1, read as the reverse complement.
GTGGGCGGTCATGACGCGCACCATGTCGGCGCTGGCGTCGGGTTCGCGCTTCACCGTCTCGGCCGAGGCATGGAGCCAGTGCAGGAAGCCCTGCAGCGACAGGACATGCGTTTCCTCGAACCTCAGCGCCGCCGACAGCAGTTCATCGACCGGCTCCACCGCCTCCGGCCCCAGCCGCGCCAGCAGCCGCGCGCGTCCGCCCAGCGGGCCCAGCGCCTCGGACAGCAGGGCATAGGGGGAGGCATAATCCACCTTGCCGAACAGGGTGTCGAGCATCCGCCACGCCCGCGTCCAGTCGGGGCGTTCGGCGTGCCGCGCGCGCAGCACCGCCCACAGGGGCCGCCCGTCCCGCCCGGTCGAAAGCCGCATCAGGCTGTCATCATCCAGCCCCCCCAGCGGCGAGGTCAGGACGCAGGCCAGCGTCAGGTCATCCTGCGGCAGCAGCAGCGCCGCGCACAGCGCCATCAGGTCACGCACCGCCAGCTGGTCCGTCAGCACCGTGCGCACCAGCGTCGCCACGGGCACGTCGTGGGTCTTGAGCGCGCGGATCAGCGCGCGTGCAAAGGCGGAGCGGCGCGGCACGAGGATCAGCACGTCACCGGGCGCAAGCGGCGGCTGCCCCGCGGCGGGCGCACGGCGCAGTTCGCGCGCGATCCACGCCGCCAGCGTATCGGCCAGCTGCTGCTGCGCCGTGGACTGTCCCGCGTTGCGGGTGGGCGCGCGCCAGGGATCGGCTTCCTCCCCGTCCTCGGTCGCCGGGGTGACGGGCCACAGCTCGACCCGGCCGCCGCCGCCGGGGCGCGCGGTGACATGGGTGGGAATGCCGCTGTCGGGTTCGGCCACGCCGCGCGCGGCGGCGGGGATGGAAAACACCCGGTCCACCAGCGCCAGCACCGGCGTGGTCGAACGGAACGACACCGTCAGCGCGGGTTCGCGCCAGTGCGCGCCCGCGTTGCGCGCCTGCCGGCGGAAATGTTCACGCCAGCGGCGAAATGCCTCGGGGTCGGCACCCTGAAAGGAATAGATCGACTGCTTGTAATCCCCCACGGCGAAGATCGTGCGCGGCGGGGCGTCAGGCGTGCGCGTGCCCTCGCCGGCAAAGAACTCCGCCGTCAGGCCGCCCGCGATGGCCCACTGTTCGGGGGAGGTATCCTGCACCTCGTCCAGAAGCAGGTGGTCGATCCCGCCATCGAGCTTGTACAGCACCCACGCCGCCCCCGGATCGCGCAGCAGCCCCAGCGTGCGTTCGATCAGGTCGTCATAATCCACCAGCCCCTGCCCGGTCTTGCGCGCGGCATATCCCTCCAGCACCGGGACCGCGACCGACAGCAGGGCGCGGCTGAGGTCGCAGACCGTGATCGCGCGCAGTTCCGCCTCCACGTCCAGGACGCGCTGCGCCTCCGCCATCAGGGCGTCGCCGATTTCGGGATATTTCGCATCCAGCTTCGGGTTCAGGCCCCCGCGCTTGCGCGGGTTGCCCTCGCGCGTCAGCAGGCCGGCGCGCCAGTCGTCCCACCGTGCGATACGCGCGTCCACCCCCTCGCCCAGCCACGCCAGCATCTCCGCCGCCGCCGCGCGCACCTTGGTCGATCCTTCCTCCATGACCGTAACCAGCCCCGCGCGCAGCGCCTCCTCGCCGGGGATGCTGGCGCAGGCATCGCGCAGGATGGCCGCCGCGTCGTCGCCGCGCACGCCCAGCACCCGGCGCAGCGCCGCGTTCACCGCCGTGGGATCGGCACGCCAGGATTCGGCCACCCGGTGGAACTGCCGCAGCCGCGCCTGAAGCCGCGTGAGCAGCAGGGTGAAATTCGTCACCCCCACCTGCCCCGCAAGGGTGGCGATGGCAGGACCGCCCCGGCCGATCACGTCCTCCACCGCGCCACGCAGCGCAAGGCGCGCGTCCGTTTCCTCCACCAGCGTGAAATGCGGGCTGATCGCCGCCTCCACCGGGAAACGCCGCAGCAGCGACTGGCAGAAGGCGTGGATCGTGCCGATGCGCATGCCGCCGGGCAGGTCAAGGACGCGGGCGAACAGTTCGCGCGCCACCTGCCGGGTCCGCGCCTCCGCCGGGACGAACAGGCCGCGCAGTTCGGCGTCCAGTTCCCCATCCGGCAGCGTCACCCACCGTCCCAGCCGGTTCTGCAGGCGAATGGCCATTTCGGCGGCCGCCGCCTTGGTAAAGGTCAGGCACAGGATACGCGCCGGGTCCGACCCCGGCAGCAGCACCGCATTCCCCTGCGCGTCACGCGCCGGGCGCGGCAGCATCAGCCGCAAAAGCCGGTCGATCAGCAGCTTTGTCTTGCCACTGCCGGCGGAGGCCGACACGAAGACCGAGGTCTGCGGGTCGGACGCCTGCGCCTGGCTTTCATTGGCAAGCGTGATCGCATCGGGCGGGATCGCGCCGGGGACCAGCCTGTCGGGTCCGACCGTATCGGGGGGCGTCATCCCATGTCCTCCTCACGCGCGGCACTCCATTCCGCGACACGCGCCAGATGCGCGTAATCGGCAAAGCGCGGTTCCTCCCCCGGATAGGGATGCGACAGGTAAGGCTGCTGCGGATCGTCATAGGCGGCGATCAGCCCGCGCAGCCCGGCGCGGCATCCCGCGATCAGCTCCGACAGTTTCTCGCCCCGCGCGATGTCGAGCGCCTGCGCCGCGACATGGCCGCCCGTCAGCCGCCAGTACACCAGCTCCGTCACCCGTCCCGCCGCCTGCGGGGCAAAGCCCCCGGCCTCGATCATCGCGGCCTCCAGCACCAGCTGCGACTGCCATCCCGCCATCACGCTGCGCAGCGTCGGCAGGGTCCCGGTCTTGTAATCGAACAGGCTCAGCCCCCCGTCCGCGTCGCGGTCGATCCGGTCGGCCCGGCCACGCAGGGTAAAGGCGCCAAAGGAAAAGCCCGACAGCTCCATCCGTCCCGACAGTTCGGTCATGACGACGCGCGGCGCGCCATCGGCCCGGCGCGCGGCCTCGGTCATCGCGCACCACCGAGCGATCCGTCCCAGACGCGGCGCCCACCACGCCGCCAGCGCCGGGCGCAGCCGCGCCTCGGCCAGTACCTCGTCAAAGGTGGCGAGCATCCGCGCCTCCCCATCCTCGGGCCAGTGGTCGGGATGGCGGGTGAACCAGCGTTCCAGCGCGGCATGCACGATTTCCCCGTAATCGGCGGCGTCGGCCATTTCCTCAAGGTCCGCGAGGCGTTTCAGCCCGAGGACGCGCCGGGCGTAAATGGCATAGGGATCGCGCATCCATGTCTCGATTTCCGTCACCGACAGGCTGCGCGGGCGCAGGGCCACGGGCGGGCACGGACGCGGCGGGGCCACGGGCGCGGGCGCGCCGGGCGGGCGGTCCAGCTGTTCCAGCCACGACAGGGCGGGATGCGCCGGCAGGCTGGCCCCGCGCCCGGAAAGGTAGGCGTCAAGCCGCACCATCCAGCGGGCGGCCACGGTGGGCGCGCCCTGCCGCCGGCCCGGCACCGACAGGACAACCCGGGGGGCCGCGCAGGCGCAGGCGATGAAGTCGTGCGCCGCCTGCCCGATGGCGCATTCGGGCGACGGCAGGCAGATGCGCGCGCGCATCGGGCGGCTCATCCACGGGCCGGGGTCGGTCGCGGGCGGCCAGACGGTTTCCACCAGCCCGCCCAGCACAAGGGTCCCCGCCGTCTGCAGCCGCGCCTCCAGCAGGCCCCAGATGAAGACGCGCGGATGCGCCGCCGCCTGTTCGCGCCCGCGCAGGGCGCGGCGTCCATGCACGCTGACCCCCGCCAGCGACGACGCCACCAGCCCGTCCAGCGCGCCGATACGCTGCGCCGGCAGGACGTCGCACCATGTCAGCATCTCCGCCAGGTGCTGGCCCAGCGCGTTGCCTTCCTCCCCCGACCACAGGCGCGACGCCCCGTCCGCGTCATCGGTGGTGGCCAGCGCCTGCCCCACCTCGATCAGCGCGGACAGCAGGTCCACCACCTCCGCCGGGGCTGATGCATGCGAAAGCAGCGGCGCGAGGGCCGCCTCCAGCCGGTCGATAAAGGCTGAAAGTTCCTGCGGCGCGTCGGGCGCATCGGCCAGCGCGCCGTATTCATCGGCCGTCGCGCGCGACAGCGCCGCGCGCAGCCCCGCGATGCCCGGCGGCGGGGCGGGGCCACGCAGGACCGCGCGTTCCAGAAGGCGCGCCGACGCGCGGCAGTTCCCCGGCGACAGGCCACACGCCGCCAGCGGATGCTTGAGCATCGACAGGAGGGCGACGGGCGAAAGGCCGCCATCGACGGCCTGCGCGATCAGGCGCAGGAACGTCGCCTGCGGCGTGGTCGCCAGCCCCTCGCCCGCGCTGTCATCGGCCACGACGCCCCAGCGCGCCAGTTCGGTCGCAACCCGCCCCGCCAGCGCCCGGTCCGGCGTGACAAGGGCCGCGACATGCCCGCGCCGTTCAATGGCGTGACGCAGGATCAGGGCGATGGCAGCGGCCTCCTCCTGCTGGTCGGCGGCATGCAGGACCGACAGCCCCTCCAGCGCGGGGGCGGGCGCGGGGTCAAGCCACCGCCCCAGCGCGGGCGCGGGCAGAAGTGCCGCGGACAGCAGCGCGGCGCGACCGGCGGGGGCGGCCGCCGCGCATCCCGGCGGTAGTTCGTCCCAGACGCCGAGCATGTCGCGCGTCACCCCCAGGTCGCGGAGCATGCGCGCGGTCCCGGCCTGCGGATGGCCCGGCGGCAGCGCCTGCCACGTCTCCTCCTCCATCCCGAGGTCGACCGGCGGCAGCACCAGGCGGCCATCGGGCATGTCGAGCACCGTGCGCAGCACCGCAATGGTGGAGGGAACGGCATCCGCGAACCCCGCCGCCCACAGCCTCTGCCCGGCGGGCAGCGGGTTTTCGCGCCAGTGCGCGGCCTGCGCATGCAAAAGCGCGACCTGCCGGGCCACGGGGTTCATCACGCCCTGTTCCTCCAGCCAGGCGGGCCAGGCGGAGGTGACGATCGACAGGAATTTCAGCGTCAGGTGCCAGTGCTGCGCGAAATCGCCATCCGCCGCTTCGGGCAGGCGTTCGCGCAGGTCGCATTCCGCCCATTCCGCCTCGTCCATCAGGTCAGCCAGCGCGCGCGCCAGCGGCCATGCCTGATCAACGGTGCGCACGTCACCGAACGCCTCGCCCGCCTGCAGCACCAGCAGGGTCAGCGTCGCAAGGCGGCGGACGGTTTCCACGGCGGGGGGCAGTTCCAGCGCGGCCTCCCCCGACAGGGCGAGCGCCGCCTCGTCCAGCGCGGCGATGGGCGCTATGCGCGGCAGCAGCAGGGCGCGGCCGTCGGCGCGGCGCAGGAATGCCTCCGTCAGGGCGCGGGCCGCGCGGCGGCTGGGCAGCAGGATCAGGCCCGCGCCGGTACGCTGCGGGTCGTCATCGACCTCCGCCATCCAGCGCGCGGCAAGCTGGTCAAGGAAGGGCACATGATGGGCGACGGTGACGATGGCGGGAGCGGACATCAGCCGTGCACGTCCGGGCTGTCATGATCGGGGTCGAGCGTCCGGCGCAGCGTCGCCTCCGCCGCCTCGATATCGCGCGGGCGCGACAGGTGGAACCACAGCGAATCATGGACGATCATCCCCAGCCGCCCGCGCGCCATCGCGCGGTCCCACAGCAGGTTCAGGCTGAACGCCCCGTCCGGCGCGCCGTCGAACAGCGCGGGGGAGACGATCTGCACCCCGGTATAGACATAGGGCGTCAGTTCATCCTCCTTCGGCCTGCGCGGCCTGCCATGCGCGTCCACGGCGAAATCGCCGCGCCCGACCTCCCCCACCGCGCGGGTCGTCGCCCCCAGCAGCAGCATCGCGTCCATCGTGTCAGGATCGAACGCCGCCGCCAGACGGCGCAGCGCCGCGTGCGGGCCATTGAGCCACATCGCATCGCCATTGAGCAGGAAGAACGGCCCCGGCCCGATCTGTCCCGCGCGCAGGGCGGCGGCGGCACTTCCCCCCGTCTCCAGCAGCGTATCCTCGCGCCGCAGGATGGTGCGCGGCCCGTCGCCCGCCGCCCGCCGGGCCTCCAGCGTGGCAGCCACCATGTCGGCGTGCCAGTGGGCGTTGACCACGACGCGGCCGACGCCCGCGCGGTCCAGCCGGTCCAGCGCGTGCTCCAGGATGGACTGCCCGCCCACCTTCAGCAGGGGCTTGGGGGTCGCCTCGCTCAGCGGGCGCATCCGCCGGCCCATCCCGGCGGCAAAGATCATCGCCGTGTGTGGCATCTCCACGCTCATCCCCGTCCTCCTGCATCTATCATGCGCGCGGCCGCGTGCGCATGCGCGCCCCAGCCACGCAGAATGGCGTCCCGCCCGCCATCGGCGCGCACCACCAGGTCGATGCCGCGCGCATCAGGCGGCGCAAGGGCGCCCAGCCGTTCGGGCCATTCCACCAGCACGATCCCCTCGCACGCGTCATCCCAGCCCAGTTCCACCAGCGCGTCGGGACCATCCAGACGCCACAGGTCGAAATGCGATACTTCCACCCCTGATGCGTCCCCCCCCGATGCATCCCCCCCGGGCGCGTCATAGGTCTGCACCAGGGTATAGGACGGGCTTGGCACCTCCATCGCCGCGTCATTGCACAATGCCCGCAGCAGCGCGCGCGCCAGCGTCGTCTTGCCCGCGCCCAGATCCCCGCGCAGCAGCACCACGTCCCCCGCGCCCAGCGCCGGGGCCAGCGCGCGGCCCAGCGCCATCGTCGCCGCGTCATCGGGCAGGACGATGCGCAGCGTACCGGCATCCGCTGCCCCGGTATCTGCCGCCGGGGCCGCTGTCGAATCCGGTGCCGAAGCCGCCATCGAGGCGGGCGGGCGGGGTGGTTTCATGTCCGTCTCCCTCATTGCCGCATATTGTGCGCCCTTGCCCCCCGCCCAGACAAGCGGACAACCAGACAAGCGGACAAGATGAAACCGCCGCCCGCGACCGGCGCTGACGCCGGGGTGCATTTTCGCATGCGCCGTCCCCTTTTTGTGGGTTGCGCTGGTGCGCCGCGCAACGCACAACGCTGCCGACAGCCTGAACAGCCACGGATTGCAGGATACACAGCAATGACCGACACCCGCAGCCTTTCCACCGATGTCGCCATTATCGGCGCGGGGCCTGCCGGCCTGTTCGCCGCGTTCGAATGCAGCATGCTCAAGCTCGGCTGCGTCCTGATCGACGCGCTGGACGAAGTGGGCGGACAATGCTGCGCGCTGTATCCCGAAAAGCCGATCTATGACATCCCGGCCCATCCCTCCATCACCGGGGGCGACCTGATCGCCGCGCTGGACCGGCAGATCGCGCCCTTTGACGTCGCGCGCCTGCTGGGCCGCCGGGTGGAGGAACTGACGGGCACACGCGGCGCGTTCACGCTGCGGACCGACGCCGGCGACACGATTCGCGCCCATGCCGTCATCATCGCGGCGGGCGCGGGCGCGTTCGGCCCCAACCGTCCCCCGCTGCCGGGGCTGGAGGCGTTCGAGAAAAGCGGCGCGGTGCGGTATTATGTCCGCCGTCGCGCCGATTTCGCCGGAAAGCACGTCCTGATCGCGGGTGGCGGGGATTCTGCGGTGGACTGGGCGCTGTCGCTGCGTGACGTGGCGGCACGGGTTTCCATCGTCCATCGCCGCAACCGTTTCCGCGCCGCCCCCGAAAGCCTGCGCCAGCTGGACGAGGCCGTCGACCGGGGCGAGATCGAGAAGCTGGTGGGATACCAGCTGCATGGCCTGCGCGGCACGGATGGCGTGCTGGAGGGCGTGGACCTTGTCACGCTGGAGGGCGAGGGCCTGCATGTCCCGTGCCAGGCGCTGCTGCCGTTCTTCGGGCTGGCGACCGACCTTGGCCCCATCGCGCAATGGGGGCTGGATACGATCCGCGGGACCATTCCCGTCACGCCCTCCACCTGTGAAAGCAGCATGCCGGGCGTCTTTGCCGTTGGCGATGTCGCGTCCTATCCGGGGAAGCTGAAGCTGATCCTGCAGGGATTCAGCGAATGCGCGATGGCGGCACACGCCATCCATCCCATCGTCCATCCCGACACCGCGCTGCATTTCGAATATTCCACCAGCAAGGGCGTTCCCACCACCTGAACGCATGGCGGCTGCCACCGTGCCGGGCCACATAATCCGACATATAATGTTATAATCGCCGCGTCGAGATCGGCGCCGTGATGCTTGACCCCATCGGGACGGGCGATAGCATCGCGCCCGAACTCCATGACATGACAAAAGGGGCAGCGGGTGAAGGTCATTATTCTCGGCGCGGGCGTCATTGGCGTGACGACGGCATGGTACCTCGCCAGACAGGGACATGAGGTGGAGGTCGTGGACCGGCAGCCCGCCGCCGCGATGGAAACGTCCTTTGCCAATGCCGGGCAGATTTCGCCGGGTTATTCCGCCCCGTGGGCCGGCCCCGGGCTGCCGCTGCAGATCCTGAAATGGATGTGCAGCCGCAACAGCCCCATGATCGTCCGCCCGCGCATCGATTTTGCGATGTTCGCGTGGATGCGCCAGGTCCTGCGCAACTGCAACGCCCGTTCCTATGAAATCAACAAGGCACGCATGCTGCGTGTCGCGACCTACAGCCGCGACTGCCTTGACGCGCTGCGGGCCGAAACCGGCATTTCCTATGACGACCGCCAGCGCGGGCTGATCCAGCTGTTCCGCACCGACCGCGAGGTGGCGAAGGCGCATCGCGACATGCGCGTGCTGCGCCAGCATGGCGTGGCGCATGACCTGCTGGACCCGGACCAGATCGCGGCGTTCGAACCCGGGCTTGCCGCCTCGCGCCACCTGCTGCGCGGGGGGCTGCGGCTGCCGGGCGACGAATCGGGGGATGCGCACATGTTCACCCAGCGCCTTGCGCAGAAGGCGGAGGAACTGGGCGTCATCTTCCATTATGAAACCACGGTCAGGGCGCTCGACGCCTCGGCCGAGGAGATACTGGGCGTGCGTACCTCCGCCGGGCGGATGACGGGCGATGCGTATGTCGTCGCCCTCGGCAGTTACGCGCCGCGCCTGCTGCGTCCGCTGGGGCTGCGGCTGCCGGTCTGTCCGGTCAAGGGATATTCGCTGACCCTGCCGGTCACGGACGAATCCCGCGCGCCGGTTTCCACCGTCAATGATGACACATACAAGGTCGCGATCACCCGCCTGGGCGATCGCATCCGCATCGGTGGGACGGCGGAACTGGCGGGATACAACACGCGGCTGAGCCGCGATCGCCGCGCGGGGCTGGAGGAATCCTTCTCCGAACTGTTCGGCGGGGGCGACCTGTCACAGGGAGTGTACTGGACGGGACTGCGCCCCTGCACGCCCGACGGCACGCCCATCATCGGCGGCTCAAAGCGTTTCGGCAACCTGTGGCTCAATACCGGCCACGGCACGCTGGGGTGGACGATGGCCTGCGGGTCGGGAAAGCTGGTGTCCGACATGATCAGCGGCCACCAGACCGAAATCCCCAGCCTCGACCTCTCGCTGGAGCGTTATTTCCAGTAAGCCGGGCACGGGGGAACCACCCTGCGGCTTCAAGACAACAGAAGTTTCCGGGCGCCGCCTGTTTCCAAAAAGGCGGCGTCATTTCAAGGCATTTCAAAAAAGCCTCACCAGAAACCTCTGCATGGTTGCCCGAAATCCGGACAATAAAAAACGGGGCCGGAAAATTCCCGGCCCCGTTTTTCTGGCATCATGCAGCCGTGGCGCATCGCCGTCCGGATGGATCCGTCAGGCGATGCCCGGGCGACATTACTGCGCGGCAGGCGCTTCAGCAGCGGCGGCGGCCTTCTTCTTGCCGTGATGCTTGCCGCCATGATGATGGCTGCCGTGGTGCATCTTCTTTTCACCCTGGCCCGCGACACCCGCGGCTGCGTCAGGCGTACCGGCCTCGGGCGCATGTTCCGGGCCGGAGACAGCCGGGGCGGTCGGTTCGGCGGGGGTGGTCTGCGCCATCAGGGGGGAAGCAACGCCCATAACGGCAACAGCGGACAGGGCGGCCAGGAAACGGCGGGTCGAAACGATCATGAACTCTTCTCTCCAACAATCGGGATAATATCCCAATGCCTGTGCCGGACCAGCAACGATACCAGTCCGATCCGACACCACGCGGAATAACACGCGGAGAGGAGCCCCGTCTCGAATTAAAAAATTTAAATTTTTACAGCGAACCCCATAACTGCCGCATTCCCACCGCAATCACAATCCCCGAAACATTACGAATGGTTGCTGCAGGGCTGCGCGACAGTCATGGGACAGTCATGGGGTCGATGTGAAAATCAGTCCACGGTGCCCGAACGCTCGCGCTTCTTGCGCTCATGCGGGTCGAGGTAGCGCTTGCGGATGCGCACGGCCGACGGCGTGACCTCCACCAGTTCGTCATCCTCGATATACGCGATGGCCTGTTCCAGGTTCATCTTGCGCGGCGGGATCAGCAGCAGGGCCTCGTCCTTGCCGGCGGCGCGGATGTTGGTCAGCTTCTTTTCACGGACCGGATTCACTTCCAGGTCGTTTTCACGCGAATGTTCGCCGATGATCATGCCGACATAGACCTTTTCGCCCGCGTCAACGAACAGCGTGCCGCGATCCTGCAGCGAGAACAGCGAATACTGCGTCGTCGCCCCGTCTTCGGACGAAATCAGCGACCCGTTGCGACGGCCCGCGATCGGCCCGACATACGGCTGGTAGCCGGAGAACAGGCGGTTCATGATGCCCGAACCGCGCGTGTCGGTCAGGAATTCGCCGTGATAGCCGATCAGCCCGCGAGAGGGGATCTGGAACGTCAGGCGCACCTTGCCACCGCCCGACGGCTGCATGTCCTGCATGATGCCCTTGCGCAGCGCCATCTTCTCGACCACGACGCCCGAATACGGCTCGTCCACGTCGATCAGGACTTCCTCGAACGGTTCCTCGCGCTCGCCGGTTTCCTCGTTCGTGCGGAACAGCACGCGGGGACGGCCGATCGTCAGCTCGAAACCTTCGCGGCGCATCTGCTCGATCAGGACGCCAAGCTGCAGTTCGCCACGGCCCGCGACCTCGAACGCCTCGCTTTCGGGGCTTTCGGAGACGCGGATGGCGATGTTGCCCTCGGTTTCCTTGAACAGGCGGTCGCGGATCTGGCGCGACGTGACCTTCTTGCCCTCGCGACCGCCCAGCGGGCCGTCATTGAGGCGGAAGGTCATCGACAGCGTCGGCGGATCGACGGGGGTGGAGGGCAGCGGCTCCTTCACCTCGAGGGCCGCGATGGTTTCGGGGATCGTCGCTTCCGACAGGCCGGCCACGGCCACGATGTCGCCGGCCTCGACCTCTTCCACCGGCACGCGGTCCAGCCCGCGGAACGACAGCAGCTTGGTCAGGCGGCCGGTTTCCACGACGGAACCGTCGGGACGCAGCACATGCACGGGCATGTTCATCTTTGCCGTGCCCTGTTCCACGCGCCCGGTCAGCACGCGGCCAAGGAAGTTGTCGTTTTCAAGGATGGTCGCGACCATCGCGAACGGCGCGTCCTTGTTGACCTTCGGCGGCGGGACATGACGCAGGATCAGGTCGAACAGCGGGGAGAGGTCCTTGCGCGGGCCATCGATTTCCAGATCCGCCCAGCCCTGACGGCCGGAGGCGTAGAGCATGGGGAAATCAAGCTGCTCGTCATTCGCGCCAAGGGCTGCGAACAGGTCGAAAATCTCGTTATGCACCTCGTCCGGGCGGGCGTCGCCACGGTCGATCTTGTTGACCACGACGATCGGCTTCAGCCCGCGCGCCAGCGCCTTGCCCACGACGAACTTCGTCTGCGGCAGCGCGCCTTCGGCGGAATCGACCAGCACGACCGCGCCATCGACCATGCTCAGGATACGTTCCACCTCGCCGCCGAAATCGGCATGGCCCGGGGTGTCGATGATGTTGATGCGCGTGTCCTTCCACACGACGGACGTGCACTTGGCCAGGATGGTGATGCCGCGCTCACGCTCCAGGTCATTGCTGTCCATCGCGCGTTCCGCGACATGCTGGTTTTCGCGGAACGAACCGGACTGTTTCAGAAGCTGGTCAACCAGCGTGGTCTTGCCATGATCGACGTGCGCGATGATGGCGATATTACGGATGTCCATAACGGTTGTAACCTGACTTTCCTTGCGGGGGCGCCAAAAGGGCGCGCCGCCCGTGCGGGCAGTTCAGGCCCGAGCGACATGGCGGCATTGTTTGGTGCTGAGGCGTAGATAAAGGGGACTGGCGCGGATTGCACGCGAAACTTCACGTCATCCGCGCATGCCGGTGATGAATTCTGCCGTGCGTGCGATCAGAACCCCATGTCCTGGCGCATGTTGATCAGCGGCCGCGCGCCATAGTGGGAGATCACTTCGGACGCGGCGACGCTGCCCAGGCGGCCGCATTCGGCAAGCTCGCGCCCCGACGTCCATCCTGCCAGGAACCCGGCGGCATAGGCGTCGCCCGCCCCGGTGGTGTCGACCACCTGCGTGCGGACGCTGTCGATGGCGATCTGCTGCTGGTCCTGCACGATCACGCTGCCCTTTTCACTGCGGGTCAGGACGGCGAAATGCGTATCGGCCGCCACGTGGCGCAGGGCCTCGTCGAATTCCCTGGCCTGGTACAGCGACAGGATTTCCATTTCATTGGCGAAAAGGATGTCGACATGCCCGCGCACGAGGTCAAGGAACGCGTCGCGGTGGCGGTCGACGCAGAACGCGTCCGACAGCGACAGCGCGACGCGGCGGCCTGCGGAATGCGCGATTTCGGCGGCGCGGCGGAAGGCGGCCTGCGCCTCCGGCCGGTCGAACAGGTATCCCTCCATATAGGTCACCTTCGACGCCGTCACGACATCGGGCAGCACGTCGTCCGGCCCGAACGCCACGCATGCCCCGAGATAGGTGTTCATCGTGCGCTGCCCGTCCGGGGTGACAAGGATCAGGCAGCTTGCGGTCGGCTGCTGCGCCGCATCCTTGCCCTTGAGCGGCTGTGACGGGAAATACACGCCCGCCGCCTGCATGTCCGCGGCAAAGGCCCGGCCCGTCGCGTCATCCGCGACCTTGCCCAGATAGGCCACGCGCGCGCCCATGTTCGACGCCACGACGCAGGTATTGGCGGCCGAGCCACCGCCCATTTCCTTTTCCCGCCGGATGGCACGGCCCAGTTCCTCCGCCCGGGGCGCGTCGATCAGCATCATGCCGCCGGGCACCATGTCATTGGCCTTGAGGAAGGAGGGCTCGACAGGGGCAAGGATATCGACGATCGCGTTTCCGATCCCCAGGATATCGAACCTGCATTCGGAGGCCTGGCCAGAATTTTCCGTGTTCTTTTCCATCTTCGTCTCCCCTCTCCCCCGCGTCTTACGGCGTTATTGCGCCAATATCGCCATGAAATAACCAACATTGCGGATAACTAAGTTGCGCATTCGCTATCACCGGGGCAGGGAAACCGCAATGGCGGCATGTTTTTCACCGCTGCGACATGACGTACGCCCTTGTCGCGAATACATGCACGCGTATAACAAAAACAGAAAGGTAGGGCATGCCTGTCCGGTGCGAAAGCGATGACCGATCCGGACTATTCCCAGCGCCGGATTACACAGCCAGATGAAGCGGGGTAATATTGTTCAGACGTCGTAAGCCAGAAGAGACCAAGCCGCCGGTCAAGCCTCAGGCAGCCACTCCGCAAGCCGCGCGCCCAGCGCCTTCTTCCACACCAGCCAACAAGGAAAACGCGCCGATGGCCCGTCCCCCATTCCCCCCGACACCGAACACGTCTCCTGCCGCGGGCGGCGTGCGCCCCGGCGCCACGGCCCCCGGCGCGAAAAAGGACAACGACCGCCGCACCCTCGTCGTTGGTCGTGGCATCAGCGTCCAGGGCACCATCCAGGATGCCGAACGACTGGTGGTGGAGGGAACGGTTGAATCCTCGATGATCAACGCCTCCGAACTGCAGATCGCCCATGGCGGCATCTTCAAGGGCGAGGTCGAGGTCGAGGACGCCGAACTGGCCGGGACCATCGACGGCAAGCTGACGGTGCGCGGCAGCCTGACGATCCGTTCGACCGGCCGCCTGCTGGGCACGGCAAAGTGCCGCCGCCTGAAGGTCGAGGACGGTGGCCAGGTTTCCGGCCAGCTGGAAATGATCAGCACCCCCGCCCCGGCGGAACCGCCGGCCGCGGCCCCGCAGCCCAAGCCCGCCACACCCTGAGGCCGGCTGCCCTGCCTGACCATGATGCCCGTCCCGCGCGGGCATCACGGTCCGCCCGCGCGACGCCATGCAATCGGGGCGCCACGCATTCCGGGCATCCGTGAAAAAGCGGATACCATGAAAAAAAGCCGCCGGAACGCCCTGTTCCCGGCGGCTTTTTCATGCCCGCATGTCACGGGGCCATGTTATGGGGCCATGTTAACGGGGCGATATCAGGCGACGTTGTCGCGACGGTCGCGCAGCTTCACATACGCAAGCTGCGCATGCTCGGCGCAATAGGGCTTGCCCGGCAGTGGCGTCGCGCCACAGAAATGAAAGCCCGGCGTTCCCGGATCGCCCAGCGGCCAGCAGCAGGACTGGCTGCTGCGACGGCGCGGCGGGGCCGGGGCATGCGCGGCGGCGCGTTCAGCACGCGAGGTCGCGGCCCTGCGCGCCGGCTTGGCCGGGGCCGGTTCCTCAGCCTTGGGCGCGACGGGCGGAGTCGCGGGGGCTGCGGCTTTCTGGGCCGGGGGTGCTACAGGCGCGGGCTGCGCGGAAGCGACCGGGGCGGCGTCAACGGGGGCGGACGCGACAGGCGTGCTGGCGGCTGGCTGCGGCGTAACGGGTTCGGCTGGCACGGGCGCTGCCACAGGCGCGGCGGCGACCTCCGCATGGGCGGGGCGCGGCGTTGCGACAGGCGCGGGCGCGACGGGGGCAGCGGGCGTGGCCGATGGCGCCCCGGCCGTGGCGGGAGCTGATGTCGCGGGGGCTGGCGTCGCGGCGGCGGCCTTTTCCGCTGCCTTGCCACCCCGGCGAATGGGCGACGGGCGTGGCTTCAGACCCAGCCGATGCGCCTTTCCCACGACCGCGTTCTTGGTCACTGCCAACTGACGGCCGATTTCCGCCGTTGACAGTCCCTGCTGCCACAGGTCGCGAAGACGCGCGATCGTCTCCTCGGTCCATTCCATCGCCATCGCTCACACTCCATTACGCGGAATTGGGGGCAAAATAGGCTTATATTGTGGGTGACTCAACCGGCCAGACACAAAATATTGTGGACAAGACTGCACATAACCTGTTCGCAACCATGGGAAAACCCGGGGGATAACCCGATGGGGATCAGGCGCGTATCAGCCGTATCGCCCCGTTTTCCACCCCCAATGTCAGTTCACCCGCCTTCAGCGCCAGCGCCTGCGTCCCGAAAACCTCGCGCCGCCATCCCTGCAGGGCGGGGATTTCCGGCGCGTCTTCCAGCGCAAGGCGATCGATATCGTCCGCCGACGCCACCAGCTTTGGCGCCACGCGATGCCGTTCGCAGCATGCCGCAAGCAATACCTTGAGCATCGCCACCAGCGCCGCCGATGGCCGGGGCGCGTCCTTGCCCCGTCCCTTTGGCGGGCGCGGCAGGCTGGCGTCGGGTTCGCGCCGCGCGACCGCGATCGCCTCCAGCAGGCCCTGCCCGCTGCGTCCCTCGGCAAAGCCGCGCGAAATGCCGCGCACGCGCGCCAGCCCGTCAACATCGCCGGGGCCGGTGGCCGCGATTTCCATCAGGCTCTCATCCTTGACCAGGCGCTGGCGCGGGACGTTGACGCGCTGCGCCTCGCGCTCGCGCCATGCCGCGATGGCCCGCAGCATGCCCAGCATGCGGCGGTTGCTGGTGCGCGGACGCATCCGTTCCCACAACGTCTCGGGGTCGGGCCGGAAGGTCGCGGGGGAATTGAGGACATCCATCTCCGCCGTCATCCAGTCCTGCCGGCCTTCGCGTTCCAGCTGCGCCACCAGCCGCAGGTAGACATCGCGCAGGTACGTGACGTCAGCCGCGGCGTAGCTGATCTGCGCCGGCGAAAGCGGACGCGCGGCCCAGTCGGAAAAGCGGTGCGACTTGTCTATCTGCGCGCCCAGAAGGGAGGAGACGAGGTTGTCGTATCCCACCTGGTCCCCGTATCCCGCAACCATCGCCGCGACCTGCGTGTCAAACAGCGGCTGCGGCAGGCGGTCGAACAGGTGCAGGAAAATCTCCAGATCCTGTCGGGCGGCATGGAACACCTTGATAACGTTCTCATCCGCAAGGAGTTCACCCAGCGAGGTCAGGTCGATGCCCGGCGCCAGCGCGTCGACCACCACCACTTCGTCCGCACCCGCCAGCTGCACCAGGCACAGTTCGGGCCAGTACGTGCGTTCACGCACGAATTCCGTGTCGATGGTGATGAAGGGTTCGCGGCGAAGGCGCGCGGTCACCGCATTCAGGTCGGCAGTCGAGGTCACAAGGACCGGATCGGGAAATTCGGTTCGGGATGCAGGTGCCATGCCTTGTGTGTTATCACGTGCCGCAGGCTTGCGACAGCAGGCAAAATGACATGGCAATCCATTGACGCCGCCATATCCCGTCCGCCATCACGGGCCTTTACGTGAACCATGGAAAGACCACGCCCATGACATCCCCCACCCCGCCCGATGACGGCAGCCAGGCCCTGACGCAGCTGGGACGCAGCACGGCCCAGCCCGCCAGCCCGGAGGAAGCCGTGCTGGAACGCGTGCCCGCGCCGGACCCGGACAAACGTTACGTCGTGCGCTTTACCGCGCCGGAATTCACCTCGCTGTGCCCTGTCACGGGACAGCCGGATTTCGCGCATATCGTCATCGACTACATCCCCGGCAAGTGGATCGTGGAAAGCAAGTCGCTGAAACTGTTCCTGACCAGTTTCCGCAACCATGGCGCGTTTCACGAAAAATGCTCCATGCAGATCGCAACCACCCTTGTCGATCTGCTCGACCCCGTATGGTTGCGGATCGGGGCCTACTGGTATCCGCGCGGCGGCATGCCCATCGATGTCTTCTGGCAGACCGGAACCCCGCCCGAAGGTACATGGATCCCGGCGCAGGATGTTCCCGGATATCGCGGGCGCGGCTGACATATGCCCGGCGCATGAAAAGCTTTACGGGAAAAAAGCCGTTTGACAGTCAGACCCGGTAATGGACTGAAATTCTAAAAGTTTTTGGGTATCGCCTTTTTTCAAACAGGCGATGTCTTTCGAAGCTTTTTGCAAAAAGCTTCACCAAAAACTTTTGCTACTTTTTATCAACGGTTTCCAAAAATCCGCGCAAAAACACCCCGGCAATCCGTGAAACGGTTCAGGAACCCACAAAAAAAACGGCGCCCACCAGGGGGCGCCGTTTTCATGACTGATCAGGCCGGAAGCCGCGATATCAGATCGACATCTCGGGCGTGGCACTGTTGGCGGCCTCGATTTCCGCACGGGCGGACTGCATCTTGTCCATCAGGATATCCAGCGCGGGGACATTCATCTTGTCCGCCTCGTCATAGGATTTTTCCAGCGCGGCCAGACGGGATTCGGCATCGGTCGCGGAAAGTTCCGTCACCGGCGTCGCGTGATCCGCCAGGATGGTGCAGTGGTCCGGCGTCATATCGGCAAACCCGCCCGACACGAAGAAACGATGGGCGATGGCATCGCCCTCGTAAATCTCGACAACGCCACCGCGCAGCATCAGCATCAGCGGCGCATGCTCGGGCATCGCGGCGATATCGCCCTCGGACCCGGGCATGACCACCATGTCAGCCTTGTGGGAGAAAAGGATTTTCTCCGGGCTGACAATCTCGACCTTAATCGGCATGGTCTGTCTTCCTTGCGTCAGGGGCCAGTAATCAGGCCGATTCCTTCATCTTTTCGGCCTTGGCCACCGCTTCCTCGATCGCGCCGACCATGTAGAACGCGCTTTCGGGTAGGTGATCGTATTCGCCCGCGACAATCGCCTTGAACGAACGCACGGTATCGGCCAGCGCGACCAGCTTGCCCGGCGCGCCGGTGAACACTTCGGCCACATGGAACGGCTGCGACAGGAAACGCTGGATACGACGCGCGCGCGCCACCACCAGCTTGTCGTCTTCCGACAGTTCATCCATGCCCAGGATGGCGATGATGTCCTGCAGCGACTTGTAGGTCTGCAGGATGCGCTGCACGTCGCGCGCCACCTGATAATGTTCGTCGCCCACGATTTTCGGGTCCAGCGAGCGCGAGGTCGAATCCAGCGGGTCAACGGCGGGATAGATGCCCATTTCCGCGATGGAA
Source organism: Novacetimonas pomaceti (assembly GCF_003207955.1). Classification (NCBI taxonomy): domain Bacteria; kingdom Pseudomonadati; phylum Pseudomonadota; class Alphaproteobacteria; order Acetobacterales; family Acetobacteraceae; genus Novacetimonas; species Novacetimonas pomaceti. The sequence continues at coordinate 43,048 of NZ_NOXG01000014.1, read as the reverse complement.
CGGTTCAGCACCGTCGTCGCGTCAAGATGGGCGAACGTCGCGGCAGGCGCCGGGTCGGTCAGGTCATCGGCGGGAACGTAAACGGCCTGCACCGAGGTGATCGACCCCTTCTTGGTGGAGGTGATGCGTTCCTGCAGCGCGCCCATTTCGGTCGCCAGCGTCGGCTGGTAACCCACGGCCGAAGGAATACGGCCCAGCAGCGCGGACACTTCGGCGCCGGCCTGCGTGAAGCGGAAGATGTTGTCGACGAAGAACAGCACGTCCTGGCCTTCGACATCGCGGAAATATTCCGCGACCGTCACGCCGGACAGCGCCACGCGGGCACGCGCACCCGGCGGTTCGTTCATCTGGCCATAAACCAGCGCCACCTTGGAACCCGCGGTGGAATCACCATCGAGCTTGATGACGCCCGCGTCCTGCATTTCGTAATACAGGTCGTTACCTTCACGGGTACGTTCACCGACACCGGCAAAGACGGACACGCCGCCATGCGCCTTGGCGATGTTGTTGATCAGTTCCTGGATGATGACCGTCTTGCCGACGCCCGCGCCACCGAACAGGCCGACCTTGCCCCCCTTCAGGTAGGGGCAGAGCAGGTCGACGACCTTGATGCCGGTCGGCAGGATTTCGGTCGCGGCAGCCTGTTCGTCAAAGGCCGGGGCCGCGCGGTGGATCGGCGAACGGCCCTTCGCCTGGATCGGGCCACGATCGTCGATCGGCTCACCGATGACGTTCAGGATACGGCCCAGCGTGCCCGGACCGACCGGCACGGTGATCTGCGTGCCCGTGGCGACGACCTCGGTCCCGCGGCTCAGGCCGTCGGTCGTGTCCATCGCGATGCAGCGGACTTCGTGCTCGCCGATTTCCTGCGCGACCTCGAGCACCAGCGTCTGGCCATTGAGCGAGACATGCAGCGCATCGAGGATGTGCGGCAGCGTGCCTTCGAACTGGACATCGACGACGGCGCCGCGGATCTGCGTCACGCGGCCGACGACGTTGCTTTTCTGCGACTGCCCCTGTGTGGAGACAGGAGCCTCGTGAGTTGTGGTTTCCGACATGGGACAGCTCCTGGAGCGTGGAGACCGATCTTCAGACTGCCTGGGCGCCCGAAATGATCTCGATCAGTTCATTGGTGATGTTGGTCTGGCGGGTGCGGTTATAGGTCAGCGTCAGCCGGTCGATGGCCTTGCCCGCGTTACGCGTGGCACTGTCCATCGCCGTCATCCGCGCGCCGTTTTCACCCGCGGCGGTTTCAAGCATGGTCGCATAAAGCTGGACCTGCAGGTTGCGTGGCAGCAGTCGCGACAGCAGCGCGCCCTCGTCCGGCTCGAACTCGTACTGCGCGGTCTCGTCGCCCGCGTCGTTGTCGTTGCCCGGCAGCGCCAGCGGGATCAGCTGCATTTCCGTCGGGACCTGCGACATGACGTTCTGGAAGCGGTTGTACACCAGCGTGCAGACATCGAATTCATCCCGGTCCAGCATGCCGGAAATCCGTTCGCCCAGGTCGGAAGCGACCTTGAACGAGACTTCCTTGCCCGACGACATGTGGATGTGCCCGATAATCAGGTCCGCGAAATCGCGCTGCAGGTATTCGTACGTCTTGCGCCCGACCGGCAGCAGGCGCACGGTCTTGCCCGCGGCCTGCAGCTTGAGGATCATGTCGCGCGTCTTGCGGTTGATGTTGGCGTTGAAGGCCCCGGCAAGACCACGGTCGCTCGACATCGGTACCAGCAGGTGGGTGGTATCTCCCCCCGTGCCGGACAGCAGCTTGGGCTGGCCGCCCTCGCCCGCCATGCTGCGGGCAACCTCGGCGAGCATGCGGCGCATCGCGTCGGCATAGGGACGCGCCGCCGCCGCGCGGGTTTCCGCCCGACGCAGCTTGGCCGCGGCGACCATTTTCATCGCGCTGGTGATCTTTCGCGTCGATTTGACGCTGCCGATCCTTGCGCGCAGTTCCTTCAGGGAAGCCATGGATGCGCGTTCTTCCTCAGTTGACGAACTGACGGCCGAACGTCGTCAGGAAATCGTTCAGTCGGCTTTCGATATCCTTGGTCAGCTGACGCTGGGTCCGGATGGATTCGAGGATGTCCTTGCCTGCCGAACGCACTTCCTCAAGCAGACGCTTTTCATAGGTCGTGACCTCGTTCACCGGCACGGCGTCGATATAGCCACGGGTGCCCGCGAACAGGACGACCACCTGCTCCTCGACCGAAAGCGGGGAGGTTTCGGGCTGCTTGAGCAGCTCGACAAGGCGCGCGCCACGGGCAAGCTGCTTCTGCGTCGCGGGATCGAGGTCCGACGCGAACTGCGAGAAGGCGGCCATTTCGCGATACTGCGCCAGTTCCAGCTTGATCTTGCCGGCAACCTGCTTCATCGCCTTGATCTGCGCAGCGGAACCGACGCGCGACACGGAACCGCCAACGTTCACCGCCGGGCGGATGCCGCGATAGAACAGGTCGGTTTCAAGGAACACCTGGCCGTCGGTAATGGAAATCACGTTGGTCGGGATATAGGCCGACACGTCGCCAGCCTGCGTCTCGATCACCGGAAGCGCCGTCAGCGAACCCGCGCCGAACTTGTCGGACATCTTCGCGGCGCGTTCCAGCAGGCGCGAATGCAGGTAGAACACGTCACCCGGATACGCCTCACGTCCCGGCGGACGACGCAGCAGCAGCGACATCTGGCGATAGGCGACGGCCTGCTTGGACAGGTCATCATACACGATCAGGGCATGCATGCCGTTGTCGCGGAAATATTCGCCCATGGAGCACGCGGCATACGGCGCCAGGTACTGCATCGGGGCCGGGTCGGACGCGGTGGCCGCCACGACGATGGAATATTCCATCGCGCCGGTTTCCTCCAGCGTGCGGACCAGCTGCGCCACGGTCGAACGCTTCTGCCCGATCGCGACATAGATGCAGTACAGCGACTTGGATTCGTCACCCAGGGCATTGACGCTCTTCTGGTTGACGATGGTGTCGATCAGGATCGCGGTCTTGCCGGTCTGGCGGTCACCGATGATCAGCTCACGCTGGCCGCGCCCGATGGGCACCAGCGCGTCGATGGCCTTGATGCCGGTCTGCATCGGCTCGCTGACGGACTGGCGCGGCATGATGCCGGGGGCCTTGATTTCCGCGCGCTTGTTGATGATTTCACCAACCAGCGGACCCTTGCCGTCGATCGGGTTGCCCAGACCGTCGACCACGCGGCCCAGCAGGGCCTTGCCGGTCGGGACCTCGACCACCTTGCCGGTGCGCGCGACGGTGTCGCCTTCGCGCATGGAGGTGTCATCACCGAAGATGACGACGCCGACATTGTCGTTCTCGAGGTTCAGCGCCATGCCATGCTGGCCGCTGGCGGGGAAGACCAGCATTTCGCCGGCTTCGACGTTCTGCAGCCCGTAAACACGGGCGATGCCGTCACCAACCGACAGGATGGTGCCGGTTTCGGCAACATCGACAGCCTGGTCGAACGTGGCGATCTGCTGCTTGAGGATATCCGAAATCTCGGAGGGGCGGATTTCCATCACGCGGCTCCCTTCATGGCATGATGCAGGCGGGTAAGGCGGGATCTGAGGCTGGTATCATACAGGCGGGCGCCTATGCGCACGACCAGACCGCCCAGCAGCGCCGCGTCAACACGCTCCTGGATATTGACTTTGGAATAGCCGGCCTCGGCGAGGCGGCCGCGAAGCTGTGCGCGCTGCACGTCGTTGAGGGGATGGGCGGACACGACGTCCGCCACCACCTCGCCCCGGCGGGCAGCGGCGATTGCCGCCAGGGCGGCGAGAATTTCACGAAGATGCGGCAGGCGGCGGTTGGCCGCCACCACGCCGACGAAATCACGGATCAGGGGATCGAAACCCTCCTTGTCCAGCACCGCGAGCAGCGCGCGCGTGGACTGGCGGATGTCAAGGGTGCGATCAACCAGCACCGCGGACAGGTCCGCGCTCTGGTCCAGCATGGAGGACAGGGCCTTTGCCTGGTCCAGCGCGAGGTCGAGCTTCTGCTGGTCGGAGGCAAGGTCATAGAGCGCCGTCGCGTAACGGCCCGCAAGGCCATTGGCAATGGAGGCGATTGGTATTGAGGTCGTTCCAGTCGAATCCACTGTCCGCTTTTCCAATCCAGAATCGTGGGTCACACAAACACGCCGCAGGCCCCGGAACACGACCGCCCGAGCCACTGCTGGCGCGGCTCTAGCACGCTGCGTTGACCCACGCAACCGGCACCATACCGGCCGCGCGCCACAAAATCCATCGCGCGCCCGACCCGGCCGTCCGGCAGGTCACGCCACCGTCCCACAGCGGGTCGTAGCATACATATCCACCCCCGCTTCGGAAATAGAGTTCATGAACGATTCGTCACGAATATCCCGCCTTCCATTGCACGCTGCGCATCTCAGTCATGCACGGATCGAACAGGAGCCGGTCAGGCCCGCCGCGATGCCCCGCCGCCCATGCCCCGGGCCGCCATGTCGCCAGCCTCCACCCCGGCCAGCACGGCCGCCACAGCTTTGGTGCTGGCGCGCGCCCGCGCGCTGGTGACGACAATGCCGATCACCCCGATCAGGATGGCCGCCACCAGCATCGCCCACCACACGGCATGCGTCGCCCGCGCGAACGCCGCCCACTGGACCGCCCCGATCTGTCCCGTCGGCGCGCCGGTCATCGTGCCAGACAGCGCGATGCCCAGCAGCACCCCGATCTGCCGGCTGGTGGAGGCCAGCGCCGCCGCCACCCCCGCCTGCGTGCGCGGCATGCCGGAGACGGCGGCATTGGTGATCGGGGCGTTGCACATCCCGAATCCGCAGCCGCACAGGCCATACGCCACCAGCAGCACCCACAGCGGCGTCGCATCCGACAGCCCCGTCAGCAGCAGGGCGCTGACGCCAAACCCCACGGCGGAGACCAGCAGCGGCAGGCGCGCGCCCACATGTCCCACCAGACGTCCCGACAGGGGGGAGCAGACGCTGCTGCACACCGCGAACGGCAGCGTGCACAGCCCCGCATGCAGCGCCGACATCCCGCGCGATCCCTGGAGATAGAGGGTATTGAGGAACAGGAACGCGCTGAAGACCGCAAAGGCGAGGATGGCGGTCACGATCGCCCCGGAAAACGGCAGCGCATGGAAAAACCGCAGGTCCACCAGCGGCGCGGGACTGCGCTGTTCCACGATCACGAACCCGATCATCGCAAGGACACCCAGCGACAGGAACCCGACGATGACCGGATTGCTCCAGCCGAGGTCACGCGCCTCGATCAGGGCGGCCGTCAGCATCGCCAGCGTCACCATCACCAGCAGTTGCCCCGGCCCGTCGAACGCGCGCGTGCGCGGGCCGTGGGATTCGGGGATGAAACGCAGGCTGAGGAAAATCCCGATGATCCCGATCGGCACGTTGACCCAGAACACCGCCTGCCAGTTGACCCAGTGGACAAGGATGCCCCCCACCACCGGCCCCAGCGCCAGCGCCACGCCAGACGTGCCGCCCCATATCCCGATGGCCTGCGCCCGCGCGCGCGGATCGGTAAAGACGTTCGCGATGATCGACAGCGCCACGGGGTTGAGCATCGCGCCACCGATTCCCTGCAGCATGCGCGCGAACACCAGGAACGGGATCGACCCCGACAGCGCGCACAGCATCGACCCCCCGCAGAACACCGCGATTCCAGCGACGAAGACGCGCCGCCGCCCCACCCGGTCGGCGATCGCGCCCATCAGCACCAGCAGGCTGGCGACCATCAGGGTATAGCCGTCGACCACCCATTGCAGGGTGGAGAAACTGCCATGCAGGGCGATGCGGATGGAAGGGAGCGCCACGTTGACGATGGTCACGTCCATCATCACCAGCAACAGGCTGAGGCAGCACGTCACCAGCACAATGGTCGGATGAATCGCGGCGGGCCGGGACGCCCCGGCGTGCGTGGGGGGATTGGTGGGGGTCATGGCGTGGTCGGGTTCCCGTCGGTCGGAAGCTGCCCGCGGCCGCAGGGCCCGTTGGGGGACCCAGCCCGGCCACCCGGCATGTCCGGGACGAAACCCGTTCCGTGCGAAGCGGGAGCCACACTCAAGATATATGCTTGAAGGATAACGAAGGAATGGAGCGGGCGAAGGGAATCGAACCCTCCTCAGAAGCTTGGAAGGCTACTGCATTACCACTATGCTACGCCCGCCCATTTCGGGGCATGTATAATGCGTGGCGACAAGGCATGGCAAGTCCCGATGACGCGACCACGCCACTTTCATCGGGGCGGGGAACGTTTTTTTTATCCCCGCGCATGAAATCACCCACGCCCCCTTGACTTTCTCCGTCAGTCGTATTCTTTTCCGCTTCACTGTGCCGGGTACGCATGGGCAGGCCGGAAGGGCGGGACAATGGTTCCGCCGCGATCCGGCCACGTCGATAGCGGCTTTGCAGGGGTGTAGCTCAATTGGCTAGAGCGCCGGTCTCCAAAACCGGAGGTTGCGGGTTCGAGACCCTCCACCCCTGCCATTCTCCGGTCGGGATCATTCCCCCCCTTCCGGCTTGGCATGTTTTGGTCAGGACAACGCCGTGCTGACCGGATTTCAGGCCCCCGCGCCAGCCGGGCACCCCCGGTCAGGCGCGTCGGGTGTTGCAGGAAGGATGTTTCGTGTCGGTCAGTCCCGCGAAATTTGTAGAAGAAGTCCGCGCCGAGGCGAAAAAGGTCACGTGGCCCACGCGCCGCGCGACCCTGATGACGACGGGCGCGGTTCTGGCGATGGCCGGGCTGGCATCGGTATTTTTCTTCCTCGTCGACGAGGTGATCGGCCTTGGCGTGCGTAAACTATTTGGACTGGGAGGCTGAGTTCAGCCATGGCCAAGCGGTGGTATGTCATCCACGTCTATTCGGGTTTTGAAAAGAAAATCGCCCAGCACATCAAGGAACAGGCCGCCCAGAAGGGGCTGGCCGACCATTTCGGGGAAATCCTTGTGCCGTCCGAGGAAGTGACCGAGGTCCGTCGCGGCCAGAAGGTCAATTCGGAACGCAAGTTCTTTCCCGGCTACGTGCTGGTCAACATGGAACTGACGGACGAGGCGTGGCACCTGGTCAAGGACACGCCGAAGGTAACCGGCTTCCTGGGCAGCAAGACCAAACCCTCCCCCATTCCCAAGGTCGAGGCCGAGCGGATCATGAAGCAGGCGCAGGAAGGCGTCGAGCGCGTGCGTCCTTCCGTCACGTTCGAGGTGGGCGAGCAGATCCGTGTTGCGGACGGTCCGTTCACGTCCTTCAACGGCACGATCGAGGAAGTGGACGAGGAAAAGGGCCGCCTGACCGTCAGCGTCTCGATCTTCGGACGCTCCACGCCGGTGGATCTGGAATACAATCAGGTGGAAAAGGTCTGATCCTTTTCCATCCGCGATATCTGGGACAAAGGCACCCTTCGCGGTGCCTTTTTTCATGCCCACGTCCCAAGGCCGGCAACACACCGAAGTCATGAAAGTTTTTGGTGAAGCTTTTTGCAAAAAGCTTCAAAGGACGCCGCCTTTTTAGATGAAAGACGGCACCCAGAAATTTTTATCATTCATTATCAGCTGGTTATTTCCGGCCGCCCGTCCGGCCCCGTCATGCCATCACCCATTCACCATGGCCCCGGATGGTCGCATCGCGATACACTTCCCCACCCAACGGGAGGAACCGGAATGAACGAACGTTACAGATTCGCTGATTTTGACGAGATCATAAAGCAGTTCCCCGACCGGTCGGACACGCTGATCGTCGATGCCTACCTCAGCGATTCGGCGGAGGCCAGCATGCGGCTGTTCCGCATCTATCACCCCCTGCCCCGGCATTATCATACGCAGTGCGACGAACACCTGCTGCTGCTGCGCGGGGAACTGGAATTCCTGATCGAGGACGAACCGCCACGCACCCTGCGCGCGGGGCAGATGGTGTCGTTCCTGCGCAATGTCGTGCATGGGGTGCGACCGATCGGTACCGCGCCGGTGGTCTTCTTCGCCGCCGACACGCCGCGCCGCGCGCCCGACGACGTGCATTTCGTGGACCCCGAGGCCACGAAGGGGCTGAAATTCGTCAGCCACCTGAAGAATTACGCCAATACCCTCGCCTGAAAAGACGGATCCAATATTACCCTGAAATCATAAGAGTTTTTGGGTGTCGCCTTTTTCCAAAAAGGCGATGTCCTTTGAAGCTTTTTGGAAAAAGCTTCGCCAAAAACTTTTAATTTTATCAACAGGTTGCCTGATGGGGACGGACAGGTACCCGCCCCCCATGCAGTGGCCTGCCGCGTCAGCGCGCGTGACGGGCCGTGGTCTCTTCTGCCGGCAGGGCGCGCAGGCGCTGCGCCGCGCTATCGGCCACCTGCCCCAGAAGCTGGCTCAGCCCCGCGACCATGGCCGTCGTGCCGCTACCCGAACTGGTGGCGAGGGAGAAAGGCTGCGCCGTGCCCTGTTCGGGATCGCCCGCGCGATGGACCGACAGCGTGCCCGACAGCCGCACCTCCCCCGAGGCATCGCGGGCGAACTGCGTCACGTCGAGTTCGACGAACGCCTTCGCCGGCATGCTGGTGGCGTTGTTCTGCGCAAAGATGCTGCTGCCGGGCAGGCGCTGCTGCAGGTCGGATGTCAGGGTATCGCCGATCATCTGGGGCAGAGGCTCGCTCCACGACGCGCCGGACAGGGTGGTCAGGCTGTAATTCGCCTGCTGTCCCACGATATGGTCGCGATCCAGAGCGGGCGGCACGCCGGGGGTGCGGACCTCGACCACGGCGGGGGCCTGTCCCACGGCGCTGCCCTGCGTCGGGGCAAGGCTGTAGAGCGTCGGGTCCGCCGACCCGCAGGCCGCCAGCAGCGGGGTCGCCGCCGCCAGCGCCAGTGCCGCGCGCCGGACGGCACGCCCCGGCTGTGTGGTGCCGTTCATGAAGCTCAAGGGCCAGGTCATCGCATTATCGTCCCGTAATCAGCGCCGAGGGATGGCGGGTAAGGAAGTCGGACAGGAACCGCAGCGAACGCGCCGCCTCGTTAAGCTGTACGACCATCTGTTGCAGGTTGCGGTGGAAGTCCGTGTCGCCGCCATAGCTGGACAGCAGCGAATTCGCGTTCTTCAGCGTGGAATCCAGCCCCGCCAGCAGTTGCGGCATGCGCGCCCGCGCATCGTGGGAGATGACCTGCAGGTTCTCCATCGACGCCCGCAGCGACGCCAGCCCCTGGCGCATGTCCGCGCTGTTGATGCGGGCATCCGCATGGGCCAGCAGGTTGTTCAGGTTTTCGCCCACCTGCGTCAGCGGCATCGCCGCGACCTTGTCCGTGATGGTGGACACCGAATCCATGATGCCCGCCATGCCGCCCGCCTGTCCCGGCAGGACCAGCGCGTCGCCTTCCTGCGTCATGGCGGCGGGGCGCGCGTTCTTGACGAAGGTCAGCGCGATTTCGGATTCGCCGGTCAGGAAGCTCGCGCTCTGGACCGAGGCGCGCAGCCCGTTCGCCACCTGCGTATGCAGCAGGCTGCGCAGGGCGTCGGCGGGAACCTCCTGGTCATTCAACACGCGTTCGGGCTGCAGCTCCATGGCCACGCGCACCCGCGCCTGTCCGGTATGGGGATCAACCAGCAGCTTCACGTCGTCGATCATGCCGACCTGGATGCCGAACATGGTCATGCGCCCGCCCTTCGTCAGGCCCGAAACGGGACTGGTAAGGTAGGTGACAAGGGGGATGCGTTCGCGATACCCGGCGGCATCGGCCTCCTCCTGGCTGTCATACAGGCGAAAGACGGTGCCGGAATTGGGCTGCACCAGCTGTTCATCGCGCGCATCGGGCGGTGCGAAGGCGATGCCGCCCGACAGAAGGGCCTGCAGCGACTGGAGCTTGACCTTCAGCCCGCCCGCGCCAAGCCCGACCTGCACGCCAGACACGTTCCAGAAACGCGTGTCGGTGCGCAGGTACTGGTCATACGGGGCCTGCACGAAAATCTGCACCTTGATCGGCCCGCGGCCGCCCGGCGGCAGGGTATAGCCCAGCACCTCGCCCGCGACGACATCGCGGAAGAAGATCGGCGCCCCCTGCCCGATGGAGCCGAGGCTGGGCGTCATCAGGGTATAGGTATGGCCCGGCTGGTCCGAACGCACGCCCGGCGGCGATTCCAGCCCCTTGAAGAACGTGGTGTGCCGCCCGCCGGGTTCGCCGGGGTCCATGGCGATATAGGCCCCGGACATCACGGTTTCCAGCCCGGTGATGCTGGCGCCGTTGATGCGCGGGCGCACCACCCAGAACCGCGCGTGGTCGGTCATCATCCGCGACGCGGCCGAGGTCATGCGCACCCCGACCTCCACATGGTGCATGTCATCGCTCAGCCGGATCGATTCCACCGTGCCGAGGGAGACGGACTTGCTCTTCACCTCGGTCTGGCCGCTGGTCAGGCCGTCGGCGGTGTCGAAGGTGATGGTGATGACCGGCCCGCGCGTCGTCAGGCCGCGCCAGCCAAGGTAGCCCGCAATCAGCAGGGCGACGATGGGAACCAGCCAGATGACGGAAAACTGGTATGTGCGCGTTTCGGACTGCGGGATGGAAGTCTGCGACCGCCCGTTCCGGGGATCGTTCGGGGTATCGTCGTTCACGCCTGATTCGGCTCCATATTGGCGGGACGGGGGGTCGCCGCGGACTTGGTTGATGCGGGGCCGGACGGCCCCTGCGTGGTGTCGCCGTCATGCGCCGTCAGCACGGCGCGGGGAAGCCCGTCGACCAGCGTGCCGTTCATGCCGGCCGCGTCCCACATGATGCGTGGGTCAAAGCTCCATGCCGCAAGCAGCGTCAGCACCACCACGGCGGCGAACGCCACCATCCCGGCATTGGCGGTCACGGTCGCCATGGCGTTGAAGCGCACGACCGCGACAAGGATGGAAATCATGAACACGTCGATCATGGACCACCGACCCACCATGTCGACAAGCCGGAACAGGCGCGTGCGCCGCACCAGCCCCTGCCGCGCGCCGCGCCACGTCATGGCGACCATGGTGGCAAGGCTGACGATCTTGAGCATCGGGACGGTGATGCTGGCGAAAAAGACCAGAAGCGACAGCGGGATCATGCCGTCGCTCCATAATTCCAGCGCGCCTTCGATGATGGTGTGGCCCCCGCCGCCGCCCATGCGCATGAAGGTCATGACCGGATACAGGTTGGCCGGGATATAGAACGTGACCGCCGCGATCAGGTACGCCGTGGTGCGCGTCAGCGACTGCGGCGCGCGGCGCCAGACGCTGTGGCCGCAGCGCGGGCACGCGCCGACGCAGTGCAGGTTGCTGACGGGGTGCTCCATCTCCCCCACTAGGCCGCATGAGGGACATGCGACAAGGCGTTCGACGGGGGGCATGCCGACATCCTCCACATGGACGTACTCGACCGGCACGGCCTCCCCATCCTCCAGCCGGGCCAGGGAATCCACGCGGCGGTGTTTCCAGATCCGTTCGGTATCGAGGGTCGAATCGGTCACCGCCATCGTCAGCATCAGCCCGCCGATCAGATAGACGGCAGGCCCGACATCGACATGCGCCATGTCCGTCAGCTTGGTATAGGCGACGAAGATGCCGAGGATATAGACCTCCACCATCGACCAGGGCCGCAGCTTTTCATACCAGATCAGGATGGTCGGCGCCCAGTTTGGCAGGGTGGGACGCGTCCCGGCGTACAGGATGGCGAACATCAGGGCGATGGCGACGGCGGGCGCCATGATGGTCACGGCGCCCACCAGCACCCCGGCCTCCCCCCAGCCTTCGTGCATCAGTTCCATCGGCCCGGTCAGCAGGTCGACGGTGCGTTCGCGCCCATAGACATTCAGCGTCATGAGAGAGGACGCCAGCGCCGCGAGGTAGAAGGCGGCCGAGCTGATGCAGAACGCCAGCGGCGCCGCCACCGGCGCGGTCCGCCTGCGCCGCCGCAGGTGCTGCCCGCAGCGCGGGCAGGCCGCAAGCTGTCCGGGCTGCAGTTCGGGCACGTGCTGGTACAGCCCGCATCCCGGACATTCCGCCAGTCCGCCGATGACACGCACATGCTGCACGGTCGGCACCGGCGCGGGGCCGACCGACTGACAGCCAAGCCGGGCGGGAAGGGTCGTGATGAAAGTTCTCATGCCAGCGACACCATACAACGCGAATTAAATTGAGGAATGGTGCATTTGGCATATTGCATCCGCGTCCAACGTCGGATATCAAGCGCACAACTTCCGCCGACATAGCTCAGGGGTAGAGCAACTGATTCGTAATCAGTAGGCCCTCGGTTCAATTCCGAGTGTCGGCACCACTTTCCCCAAAATCAGGTAATTATTCCTAATGCCCCCCCCGGGGGCAGACGGGGTCGCGCGCAATTCGTGACAGGACACCCCGCGCGGGTGCGCGCGGTGTGAACATGCGCCCCCACCCGCGCCCGCCGGCATGGGAAGTGACGCAATATTATGTAACAAAATTCTGGCCCATGCCATGCCGCGGGCGGGCACGGGACTCCATCATGTCCCGCCTGTTCCGTCGCGCGGGCTTCATGCCCCCCGCTTGCGGAAATCCCCGCCCGTCAGTTTCCCGTATGCCTGCGCAGAAGCGGGATGGCATGCGGCCCCTCCGCCACGGCGGCGTTGAGGAGGTCGCGGCCAAGTCCCTTCAGGGTCAGGGGATGCATCGTCTCCAGCGACGCCAGCAGGTCCTGACGCTGCCCGTCCGACAGGCTGGCATCGTCCAGCACGCGCTGGCGCAGTGCCGCGACCGTGGTCGGGCCATCAAGCGTGATTTCCATGTTTTCGGGCCGGGCGAGGAAACGCCGTCCCGCATCGGTAATCGTGCAGGCCCCGCCCACCCGGAATCCCTGTGGCGTGGCGCTGACGCCGCCGGTGGACAGTCCCTGAAGTTCAAGGTCCAGCAGGTTGCGGGCGCATTTCTGTTCATCCCCGTCATGCAGGGAAACCGGGTCGATCGTGCCGCCCGCCTTTTCCATGCGCCGCAGCGCCTCAACCTGCCAGTCACGATCAATCATCCACGCGCCCTCCGCATATCATGTTGTAACATATATGGTTTGGGCCGGTGCTGTTACAATTCCGCCGCCGCCACTTTCTCCTTCCGTCAGGCGCGGGGCCAGTGGCGCACCTGTTCGCGCAGGACGATTTCAACGCAGCGGCGCAGCATGCGCATGTCGCCTGCGAACACCTTCTGCAACTGCGCCAGTTCGTAGGCCGACAGGTCGAACCAGCCGGGCTGCAGGTTCCGTTCGACCTCGATTTCACGCACGATGTTCCACGCCAGCGCGGGGACATGTTCGGCCGTCGGGGCCGGGACATGCACGACCGCGCAGCGCGACCGCAACGGGGCGGAAACCGCCTCCAGCGAATTGGCGGTCATGACCCAGCGGACATGGCTGACATCGACGGGCACGTTCAGGAACACGTCGCGGAAGGTCCGGGCCTCCGCCAGGTCAAGGAACTGCAGCAGCGCGTCCTGTACCGTTCCGTTCCGGCATTCGCGCGGGGACTTGTCCACCTCGTCCATGATCATGCAGATATTGGCCATGCCGGTGCGGGCCATGGCCTCCAGCACGATGGAGGGCTTGGAATCGCCATAGGTCTGGTGCGTGCCCATCAGCGACAGGGCATCGGACATCGCGGCGACGTTCTGTTTCTGCACCGCGTGCCCCATGGTCTCGTGATACAGGCGCGCGACCGTCGACTTGCCCGACCCCGGCGGCCCGACCAGCAGCACCGGGCGCATCCGTCCCGGCGTGCCCCATGCCATCAGGTCACGTTCGGCGTTTGCCATCGCCTCCACCGCGTCGGCCGCGTGGGGACAGGACTGCAGCGCCAGATCGATGCGTGACGCCACGAAATCGGGGACATGCAGCCCGAGCGGCTGTTCCAGCCGCCGCACGGAGGCATAGCGGTCCGGCATGCGTGCGTTCCGGGGAATGGCGGGAAAGGCGAACCCATCCGGCAGGACCCGGATCATCCGGTCGGGCGGCGGGGCGGGATCGGCCGCCCCTTCGGCGGGGACGGGCGTTTCATCCTCGTCCGGCCAGTACTTCATCAGTACTTCGAGGGAGTCCGCCTCATCTCTGGCGGAACTGGAAAATGTTTTTCTGCTCATATCGTGGGACCCTGACAGGCTGGATCATGAAGGTTTTGCGGCGCGTGACAAGAGCAAAACGCATGGCCTGCGACAGGGGGCGGATGTCGGGACGGATCGCGGGGCGCAACGGACACGCAGTATCCCGGCCTTTCGGGCCGAGGATGGGGCGAACATCGCATTGCATAAAAAAAAGGTAAGCGGGTGCCGGGGCGCGGGCGGCGCATTCGGTCGCACATTTACTGGCGCATATTTACTGGCGGGCACGTCCAAAAGATCCCGTCATCGGGATGCATGGGCGGTGCGCGGCAGCATTCGCGATGAACATCCATGGCACGAACGCGATGATCGCGCTGATCGGGACGTAAAAGACAGAAGGCGGCACCCCCGATGAAAGGAATGCCGCCAACCTGAGAACAGTCACAACCGTTCGGAAAAACAGCCGTTACTGTTCGTTATTAATGACACACGTGAATAACCATACAACACGACTGTGGTAACAACGTGCTGAGGTCACATCATTGTAACTCATGCCTGATCCAGCGGATCCTCGTCGCCGTCATTTTCACGCACGCTCCACCAGCCCGCCGACCACTGCGCGAATTCGGGGGTGTCTTCCTCATACGGGTTCTCGATCAGGGGCTGCCCCCCGACGGCGGCGGCCTTGCCCTTTGCCGTCGGGTCGTCGCTGGCGGGGGTGGCCGGGGTCTGCTGTGTCATTGCCTGTTTCCTTGCAACGTCTGCTGTATGCGCGTGAGATACCGCATGCACCCGCCTGCGTCAGCCCCATCCGTCGCCCGTGCGCCATGCGCACCACGCGACACGCAATCCCGAAGGACCATAATGGAACGGACGCCATGATCGCGCCCCCACCCGCATCATCGCGGCCGGAATCATTCCCGCCCGACGGAACGCCGCCCGCGCGGTACGGCATGCGCAATGCGTGGTACCGCACCGATGCATCGCGCGGATATTCCCATGGCGACGGCACGGCGCGGGGCAGCGTGTTTCCCGATCCCCTGGTCCGCCATGACGATACGGGGGATACGTTGTGGCTGGAACATGTCCGCGCCCATGACGGCGGCGGCGACCTGTTCTGGCTGATGTGGTACGACCGCGACGGATATCCCCGCCTGCGCAACAGCGCGGTCATGGGACCACGCGACCTTGCCATCCTGCTGCGGGGACTGGGCCGGAATCCGGGACGCAGCCTGCCTGGCGGGAACGCCCTGGACGCGGACACCGCCCCCATGGGGGACAAAGGCGGGACATCGCGATGACAGGCAGGCGCCGATTCCGTCATTGCGGGTGAAAATCCGTTACCGGGACAGGGAAAATCCGGACACGCCTCCTGCGGACCCGCGCGGCGCGCATGATGGCCGCCACGACCGTCCATGCGATTGAAATGTTTTTTTCGCTGTATTTTACGGCAATGTTCGCAATCCATGCCGAAATTTCGCCCATGTGGAAAAAGCCGTTCCCGACATCAGGTCACATTCCCGCCAGCCCCAGCGCCAGCGGGCCTGATCATCGGGTGGTTTTATGCAACTGCTCTTTCATTGTATTTCATTTGTTGAAAATTACAGCCAGGAACATCAAACCAACATATTGATATATAACTGTTTTTACTGGACACAATATGACATCGGGTGTCCACCTCACGTTTACGTGATTATCCGGACGCTTGTGGTTCACGATGTATCTATATACCAATGGATATAGACATTCCGCTGTATCCGGCGGTTTTGTTCTTCCTCGCCGATCCTTGCAACCGGCAGACTGGGGTGATGATACGCAGATACGATTTTATCCCGGTACAGACGTTCAGAAATACGGTGAACAGATAACGGGAAATACGGGATACAACCCATTCCCTGTACCGTTCGGTCCCACATGGGGACATGGACAGTCGCCGGGCCACGCACCGGGATCAGCAACGCCGGACAAATGGGCAACCATGGAACTGTATTTCATATTCCCATGAAATACGGACACGGACACTGCATAACAACCAAGGGAACATGGCTCATGTCTTCCGATTACACGACCGAGAAGCCGCCGTTCAAGGCGCGTTACGAAAACTATATCGGCGGCAAGTGGCTGCCCCCGATCGCGGGTCATTACCTGACGAATACGTCGCCCGTCGATGGCCGCGTGCTTTGCGAAGTTCCCGCCTCCACCGCCGCTGATGTGGAACTGGCACTCGATGCCGCGCACAAGGCGAAGACCGCCTGGGCCCATACCTCCCCGGCCGATCGCGCGCTGATCCTGCTCAAGGCCGCGGACAAGATGGAGCAGAACCTCGAACTGCTCGCCCGTGCGGAAACTTGGGACAACGGCAAGCCGATCCGTGAAACCCTGACCGCCGACATCCCGCTGGCGATCGACCATTTCCGCTATTTCGCCGGCTGCATCCGCGCGCAGGAAGGCACGCTGAGCGAAATCACGGACACGACCATCGCCTATCACTTCCATGAACCGCTGGGCGTTGTCGCACAGATCATTCCGTGGAACTTCCCGCTGCTGATGGGTTCGTGGAAGCTGGCCCCGGCGCTGGCCGCCGGCAACTGCGTCGTCATGAAGCCCGCCGAAAGCACGCCCGCCAGCATCCTCGTGATGATGGAACTGATCGGTGACCTGTTCCCGCCCGGCACGCTGAACATCGTCAACGGCCTGGGCAAGGACGTGGGCGCGGCCCTGTCCAACAGCGACCGCATCGCCAAGATCGCGTTCACGGGTTCCACGCCCACGGGCAAGATGATCGCCCATGCCGCCGCCGAACACCTGATCCCCGCGACGCTGGAACTGGGTGGCAAGTCGCCGAACATCTTCTTCGCCGACGTCATGGACCACGACGACGATTACCTGGACAAGGCGATCGAGGGCTTTACCATGTTCGCCCTGAACCAGGGCCAGATCTGTTCGTGCCCCAGCCGCGCGCTGGTTCAGGAATCGATCTATGAGAAGTTCATCGAACGCGCCCTGCCGCGCATCAAGGCGATCCGCCAGGGCAACCCGCTGGATCCCAACACCATGATGGGCGCGCAGAACTCGCACGGCCACCAGGAAAAGATCCTGTCCTACATCGACATCGGCAAGGGCGAAGGCGCGCAGCTGTTGACCGGTGGCGGACGTCCCGACCTGGGCGGCGACCTGAACAAGGGATGCTACGTGCAGCCGACCGTGTTCAAGGGCAACAACAAGATGCGCATCTTCCAGGAGGAAATCTTTGGCCCGGTTCTGGCCGTGACGACCTTCAAGACGGAAGAAGAAGCGCTGGCCATCGCCAACGACACGCCCTTCGGGCTGGGTTCGGGCGTGTGGAGCCGTGACGCCAACACCTGCTTCCGCATGGGTCGCGGGCTGGAGGCCGGCCGCGTGTGGGTCAACTGCTATCACGTCTATCCCGCGCATGCGGCGTTCGGCGGATACAAGAAGTCCGGCATCGGCCGCGAAACGCACAAGATGGTTCTGGAACACTACCAGCAGACCAAGAACCTGCTTGTCAGCTACAGCGAAAAGAAGCTCGGCTTCTTCTGATCGCGGGTCGTGGCGGCGAAGGCCGCCACGCCATGATACGCAGGCGGTGCGGCCGGGCCGGTTTTCTTTTGCCGGGTCGGCCGTTGCCGTCTTGCCGCCCGCCCCCGCAACGGGCGCGGGGCGGCACGGACATGAACAGTTTTTCGATATATTCGTAATGCGACAGGGTTTTTCCCTTGGGGGCCGGGACACTGTGCGGCAGGGGTGAAAGAGGCATAGGATGGCACAAAAGTTTCGGGTGGTGATTGTCGGCGGTGGTATCGCGGGCCTGGCGCTGGCGACGCGTCTGGGCGATTCCATCGGCAAGTCGGGACGCGCGGAAATCACGCTGGTGGACAAGAGTTTCGCCCATGTGTGGAAACCGATGCTGCACTGTTTCGCGGCAGGCACGGCGGCCAACGAAAACGACCGCATCAGCTTCCTGTCGCAGGCCAGCCGCCATCATTTCGATTTCTGGCCCGGCGAGATCTCCGGCCTTGACCGCGCGGCCAAATCCATCACGCTGGCCCCGGTGAAGGAACCCTCGGGCGAGGTCATCCTTGACGAACGCACGCTGGAATATGACGCGCTGGTGCTGTCGATCGGCAGCCGCGCCAACGATTTCGGCACGCCCGGCGTGGCCGAGCACTGCCTGTTCATCGACAACCTGGTCGAAGCCAACGGATTCAACGAACGCTTCCGCATGGAACTGCTCAAGGCGTTCGGCAATAACGAGGAACTGGACATCGCCATCGTCGGTGGCGGCGCCACGGGCACGCAGCTTGCCGCCGAACTGCACAAGGCGCTGGACCTTGCCTCCCTCTACAGTTTTGGCAAGAAGCCGCCCAAGCTGAAGATCACCCTGCTGGAGGCCGGGCCGCGCATCCTGCCTGCCTTCCCCGAAGCGGTGTCGGCGGCGGCGAAAAAGCAGCTCGAGGATATCGGCGTGACGGTGCAGACCTCCGCCATGGTCAGCGGCGCGGATGAAAAGGGCTACATGCTCAAGGACGGCACGCGCGTCCCCGCGACCCTGCGGGTATGGGCGGCGGGCGTGAAGGCGCCTGACGTGACGCGCAACTTCGCGGGGCTGAAGCTTTCGCGTTCCGGACAGCTTGAGGTGCGCCCGACCCTGCAGCTTCTGGAAGATGACAACATCTTCGCCATGGGCGACTGCGCCTTCATCGCGGAAAAGCCCGTTGCCCCCACGGCACAGGTCGCCCGCCAGCAGGCGCATCACCTGGCGCGTTACATGCCGCGCTGGATGAACGGCGCGAAGCTGCCGCCGTTCGCCTTCCACAACAAGGGCGCGGTCGTCGCACTGGGCGATTACAACGGGTGGGGCACGTTCCCCGGCGGCAAGGTCTTTGGTGGCGGGTGGCTCAGGGGCATCAGCGCGCGCATGGTTCACCTGATGCTGTATCGCCAGCACCAGTTCGAACTGTATGGCACCTTCCGCGGCCTGATTTCGTGCCTTGTGGACTGGCTTGACGTTTTCGTCCGCCCGGCGGTCAGGCTCGACTGACGCTGGCGGGTGATCGCGGCATTTGAAACCGCCTTATCTGATCACGACATTTCATCTTTCCTCTTTGCGCACATCCAGTCACCGGGCCCGCGGTCATCGCGGGTCCGGTGATGTGTTTTTTACCGGAACCCCCATCGGGGATGTCTCGTTGCCTGCCTTATATGCAAGGGAGAACAGACATGCGCTTTGCCTTCATCCCGCATGGCCTTGAACAGCCGCCGTCCCCCGCGCCGGTGCCCCCGATGCCGCCCGGCGTGCCGGTGCCGCCCACCAACCCGCCGGAACCGGGCGAGGACCCGCAGCCCATCGACGACCCGCAGCCCTATCCCCCGCCGCTGCCGATCTGTGGGGGCGCGATGTATTTCCGGAACTCCTGCCCGATTACGCTGTTGAACAGTTCCGCCATATAACAAGGGAGAATCCCGATGTCGGACATCAGGAACCAGACCGAAAAACCCCTTCCGAAGACCGAGAAGGAAAAGGACCAGGACCGTGACGAGGCGCTGGAGGAAACCTTTCCCGCCAGCGATCCGCCGTCAAAGGGCGAAACCACGGGGCCGGAAACATGAACCCGTCCCCGCCGGGGGTATCGAAGAACGGCTGACCGGGGGAGTGGCAACAGGTTCCGGGGGCGTCTTTTTCAGGATGGTGGCGTTTCCTGAAGCTTTTTGAAAAAAGCTTCACCAAAAACTTTCTTCTGATGACGCAAGGTTCCTCGAACCGCCCTTCGTGCGGGATGGCATGGCGGGTTGTGTACCATCTGGTCTGGGACAGGGAGATACGGGCGGGCACGCAACCTTTTCACGCACGGGCTGTTGGAATTCATATCCGCCGCGCATTTCATAAAAAAGGAAGCGTCATGAAAATTCTTGCCAGTTCCCTGTTCGTGCTGACGGCCTTTGCCGGGGCGCCGTCCATCGCGCTTGCGCAGACAACGCCCCCGCCACAGCCCAACGCGGATTCCGCGGCGTCCGCGGTGGGCAAAAACCCGCCCTCCGCCACGGATCGCAGTGGCCAGCGCATCGACCCGTCGGACAAGCTGTGGAACAATCCCCGCACCGTCAATGAACAGCCCGGGACCCAGCCGCCGCCCAACGATTCCACGACCGGCGCCGCCACGCCCAATACGACCGGGACCACAGGCCCCCATACCGGCCATTCATGGCATGGGCACAAGCGCACGAAATACCACGCCACCACGCCCACGCAGGAATGACGCCATCCCCCGATGCACCGCCCGCAGGCAATGCGACCCGCATAAGGGGCCGTTCCCTTGCGGGCGCATCGTCCTTCGCGCACGACCGGGCGTGATCGCCCCGTCGTGCAAGGGGGACAGGACGCAGGATCCGCGCCCTGTCCCCATGCGGGACGGGGCAGCGGCGCATTATCCCCAGCGCATTATCATCATCCGCCGGGCGGACGATCCCGGCATCCCGACGACGCGACACGCCCCCGTCCGGTCATTGCGGGCCGGGGCGACGCAGGTCACAGTTCGTCGAAAAGAAAGTCCTCTTCAAAAACCGGATAGGCCGTATCGGTCGGACGTGTATAGCCACGCCTGTTTTTCCATGCCTGAATCAGGGCCAGTCGCCATTCCTCATGGGGATCGCAAGGGGTCTTGGTGGGGTAATCGGATTGTGTGTTCATGATCCGCAAACCTCTATTGCTGGCCCGCGACGCTGCGGGTAACGGTTCCTTAGCAGGCCGCCCGCAGCCATGGTGTGACGATTGCATGAAGCTTGGTTACGATCCCGCACGGGCGCAAAACCGGCCTGCACGTGGATCATAGGGGAAAAGAAGGAAGAAACACCCCGTGGAAGAAGCGTCCGAGTCCGCCGTTGCCCTGCCCCCCGCGTACCGCCACCCGTCGGGGGTGCAGTGTATCGAAATCGCGCGCCACATGTCGTTCTGCCTTGGCAATGCGGTGAAATATGTCTGGCGCGGCTGGTGGGATCCCGACCACACCGTGACCGGCGACCTGGAAAAGGCGGCGCGCCATATCCGCGAATGGCTGTCGATGGAGGTGCGCCCCCGCATGCCCATGTGCCACGTCGTCACGCGCGCGGTCTCCCGCTTTGCCACCGTGGATCAGGAGGGACGCTTTTCCACCATAGTGCGCGATCTGTGCCGCGCCGATTTCACGCACGGGAACGAAAATGCCGCCCGCCATGCGCTGGCACTTATCATGGCGGAAATCGCGAAACGGAAGGACACGAACGCCGCATAGGCCGCCACCGCCGTATGGTGGACGCCACGACATGGGCGGACCGGCATGGCGGCCGGATTACGCGGCATGTAACCACAAGGGAGCAGGACGCGTGTGCAACCTCTATGCGATGACCAGCAGCCAGCAGGCGATCCGAAAGGCGGCCGGGGTCGTGACCGACCGCACCGGCAATCTTGCGCCCCTGCCCGACATCTGGCCCGATACCATGGCGCCCATCGTGCGCAACGCGCCGGATGGCCGGGAACTGGTGATGGCGCGCTGGGGCATGCCGACACCGCCGGGATACCTGAAAGGCCGCAGGGTCGACCGGGGCGTGACCAACATCCGCAATCCCGCCTCGACATGGTGGAAGCGTTGGGAAGGGATGGCGCATCGCTGCCTTGTGCCGCTTACGGCTTTTTCCGAACCGCAGCGCCTGGCCGATGGGAAATCGCGCCCCGTCTGGTTTGCCCGCGGCGATGGGGAACCACTCGCCTTCTTCGCGGGGATCTGGTGCCGGTGGACATCCGTGCGGAAACTGGCGGATGGCGAAACGACGGATGACCTGTTCGGCTTCCTGACCACAACGGCCAATCGTGAAGTCGGCATCATCCATCCAAAGGCCATGCCGGTCATCCTGACCCGCCCGGAAGAACTGGATGTGTGGATGAAGGCCCCCCTGAACGAAGCACTGCGCCTGCAGCGTCCCCTGCCTGACAATGCCCTGTCGGTCATATCCCCCGCCGGGGAAAAGGACTGACCCGGCAATCCCCCGAAAGCCGTAAAAGTTTCTGGTGAAGCTTTTTGCAAAAATCTTCCGGGAACGTCGCCTTCTTGCGATCGGCCGAGGGCTGGAGGCCCATGCCTGATGACCGCTGCCGTCCCGATTTCGGGGCGCAATCTGCTACCCGAAAAAAGCGGGCGCGTCATATGAAATCCGGCGCAGAAAACGCATGACTGGATTTACCGACAAGCGCTGGTCTTTGCCCATCGACATCCATATCTGCGCCTGAATAATTTTTTCGTGGGCAGAACGGATGAAGAATACCGGCCTTTCGGCGGGCATGATGCTGGCATTCGCGGCATACGCCTCGTTTTCGATCAGCGACGCCTATTCCAAGCTGCTGGCCGGACGGATCGACCCGTTTGAAGTGGCGTTTTCCGGCGGTGTCTTCGGCCTGCTGCTCATTCCCTTCGTACGCGGGAAAAACGAATCCTACCGCGACCTGTTCGTGATCCGCCAGCCGGTCATGTGGCTGGTGCGCGCGGCCGCGACCTTTGCCGCCACGGCGGCAAGTGTCGAGGCCTTCATGCTTCTGCCCATGCCGGAGGCATTCTCGCTCATTTTCCTCATGCCGTTGTTCGTGACCGTCCTGTCGGTCGTGCTGCTGCGTGAAAAGGTCTCCGCGCTGGGCTGGCTGTCGGTCATCGTGGGCTTTGTCGGCGTGCTGATCGTGCTGCGGCCGGGCCTGCGCGCGCTCCATTTCGGGCATCTGTGCGCGCTGATCTCGGCGGTCGCGAATGCGGTGGGGGTCATTGCCTACCGGATGTCGGGCCACAACACGCCGCGCCTGTCGATGTTCAGTTCCAGCCTGTGCGGTCCCCTGCTGGGCAATGGTATCCTGATGGTGGCGCATGCAGGCTGGCCGCAGGGCGGCACGGTGTGGATATTCCTGTTCGGCTATGGCTTCCTTGCGGCACTGGGGCAGCTGCTCATGATGATGGCCGCGACCCGGTCCACGGCCAGCGCGATCGCCCTGCCGCAATACAGCCAGATGCTGTGGGCCGTGGCCTTCAGCTTCTATGTCTTCCATGAACCGCTGGATGACTGGACCTTTGTGGGCATCGCGGTGATCGTCGCCTCGGGCCTGTTCAAATGGGCCTATCCACGCGTTGCGGCCCGGATCGCGGCCATGCGGCGGCACAGGATGGTCCAGCCGCCATATGATCCGTATCCGCTTGCCTGAGGATACCGACTGGCACAACACACGGGGCAGGCATCTCCGTGACGGCGGACAGGCTCGGGTATTCCGCCTGCCATGCCATCGGCCCGGTTCGTGACATTCGGGCCGGCCTTTCCGGGGGCCGCCCTTTTCCCAAAAAGGCGACGTCCTTTTGAAGCTTTTTATGAAAAGCTTCACCAAAAACTTTCATGATTTCAGTGGATTGTCAGAACTGCCTTTTCAAACAGCCTCTGAAACGGCGTCCGCGTCCGGCGTGGATATCGGGAAAAAATGGATGCCGGCATGTGGCGGACCGGAACCGTTACCGTTCGGGATGGCCATGATGGCATGGGACCAGCCGTCCTGCCGGATATCGCGGCGCGATGGACAGGAAACTTGACAGGCAGGCGGCCCGGGGATTGAGGATAGGGGCCAGCCGTCACCATTCGGGACAGGAAGAATGCCATGCGCCCCCGCACCACGCCGCCGACGGACGGAACCGCCGGGCCATCGGCATCGCTGGCCCACGGCAATATCACGGTAATGGTTGAGGGCGCGGGGCCGGACATCATCCTGATCCCCGGGCTGGCGTCCTCGCGCGATGTATGGGCGGGCCTTGCCGCCAGGTTGCGGGGGGATTACCGCCTTCACCTTGTTCAGGTGGCGGGGTTTGCCGGCACGCCCCCCATGCCCGGCCCGGACCATCAGGTGGCGGCCCCCGTGGCAGAGGCGATTGCCGGGTATATCCGGCGCGAACATGTCGCGGCCCCCATCGTCGTCGGCCATTCGCTGGGGGGCGAGGTGGCGCTGATGCTGGGCGCGCGCCATCCCGATCTGGTCGGCGGGCTGGTGATTGTCGATGCGCTGCCATTTTACAGCCTGCTGTTCGATCCGGCGGCCACCAGCGAAACGGCCCGACCGCAGGCGGCCGGATTCCGCGATGCATTGCTGGCGGCATCCGATACACGGGCGCAGGCCATGCAGGAGGCATCGATCGCCCGCCTTGCCCGGACCGAAAGCGTCCGGCCCGCCCTGGTCGCGGCGGGGCTGGAATCGGATCGCAGGACCGTGGCCGATGCCGCCTATGAACTCATGACCACCGACCTGCGTCCCGAACTGGGCCGCATCACCGCGCCTGTCGCGGTCATTTACGCCTATGACCCTGTCTATGGCGTCGCGGCCCCGCACATCGATGCGGTATTCCAAAATGCCTATGCCACGACACGCAATGTCAGCTTCCGGCGCATCGATGACAGCTTTCACTTTGTCATGCTGGACCAGCCGGAGGCGTTCCTGCGCGCGGTCCTTGATTTTCTGGACCACGGGACGCTGCGGGAAACATGAAAAACTTTCCGGCGGAGCCTTTCTGGATAAAAGGCGGCATCTGGAAACTTTCATCATTTTTGGGACTGCACATGGAGGACGCCTTGCCTGATGACGTGAAGAGCCTGACCGCGACCGACCCGTCGTTCGGCGCCCTCCTCGCGCTGAACAACGATCATGAGACCGAGCTTTCGCGGCTGGATGCGGATCGTTTCAGGCATCTTCTGAAAACGGCTTTCCTCGCCCGGCATATCGGCGGGGCGGCATTCGTGCTGGCGTTCGATCAGGACGCCGGGTACGACAGCCCCAACTTCCTGTGGTTTCGCGAAGGTTTCGACCGCTTCGTCTATATTGACCGGATCGTCGTGTCACCACGCGCGCGCGGGCGCGGTTACGCACGCAGGCTGTACATGGACCTGTTCGCCCATGCCGCGCGCGCCGGGCACAGCCATGTCGTGTGCGAGGTCAACCTCAACCCGCCCAACCCGGCATCCGACGCCTTCCACGCGGCACTGGGTTTCAGGGAGGTCGGATGCGGCGTCATCCATGGCGGGGCGAAGACTGTCCGCTACCTCTGCATGGAAATCGGCGGCCAGTGCGCGGCACCCGACACGGCCGAAAAGATCGCACAAGAAACATAAGAAGTTTTTGGTGAAGCTTTTTGCAAAAAGCTTTGAAAGAACGCCGCCTTTTTAGATGAAAGACAACACCCGAAAACCTTCATCGCTTACTTTTCACCCCTGCTGTCGCAGGCCGCCACCCCTCAGGTACCGGGCATCTGGGCCAGGGCGTCGTTCGCATGCCGGTTGCTGTCGGCCGTCGTGTCCTCCGCCATGCGGGTCGCGGCCTGCAGTTTCGGGACGGTGTCCTGGAACGTGTCGTTGCGTTCCATGATGTTGGCGATCGTCTGGCGGTTCGCCAGGGATTCCTTCCATGCCTCGACCGTCGCGCGTTCCCCGTCATCGTCAAGTTCCACGATCTGCATCAGATGGCGGACGACCTCGTCGCGGCCCTCGATATCCGTGATGACGTATTTCCGGATGGTCTCACGTCCCGCGACATCCTGCCATGTCCCCTGCATTCCCTCCACTTCCTGCTTCCATATCTGTACCGAATGGAACAGGGCCTGAAGGTCGTCATGGGCTTCGCGCGTCCGCCTGCGCAGGAGGTCCAGACTGTCGGGAAGGGTCCCTCTTGTGGTGGTCATGGCATTTTTCCCTGTAGCAGGATTTCTATGACAGGATTTCTGGAGCAGGATTTCTGGGACAGGCTTCAGTTCGCGGCGTTGAAGGCAAGCAGCAGCTGGACCTGTTCCGTCAGCTTGCTGTCCATCATGCGCGCGTACTGGGCATTTTCGTCCCCCACCCTCTGGCAGGTGGCGAACTGCGTCATGGCGCTGTCGCCGCGCGCGGTGGCATGGTTGGCACGCACCATGCACCTTTCGGCCGCGTCCTGCGCCACCTTCGCCAGCGCGTGCATCCGCTCCAGCAGCGGCTGCGTCGCCTCGACCCGTTCGATCGCGTGGGATGCCTCGTTCACCGCGCGTTCGCCAAGGGTGCAGGCCGTCCTGGCGGTATCAAGGGCGCGGCCGGCCTGCGCAACACAGGCGCGGCAGTGGTTTTCATGCGCGATCGCCGCGTTCAGGCGGCCCTGTGCCGCGGACAGGTCCGCGTTCGCCCGCCCCAGGGCCGCGGCGGCGGCATTGCGTTCCCCACTGGCCCGGCCGACGGCCCCCGCATGCGCGGAACAGTCATAGCGGATATGGTTCCCCTCGGAATCGACGTAGTAGGAGCTTTCGCAGCTGCTCAGCCTTGACTGGGCGTCGGCAAGCTCGCTTTCCGCCCGGCTGAGGCTTGCCTCCGCGCTGCGCACCCGGGCCTCGGCCGCCGTGACGTCGTTCTGTGCCGCGATCCGGACGGAGGTGGCGCTGCTCAGGCGGTCCTCCCACAGGTCCAGCCGGTTCTGCGTCGCCTGACGCGCATCGAGGGCGTTGCCAAGCTGCACGGTGGCACGGCCATGGGCGGCCTTTGCCCCGGAACGCTGGCGTTCCAGCGTGGTGGCGCAGGCCTCGACCTGCGTGCGCGCGACGCGCGTCGCCTCGGCAACGCGCCGGGCCTCCCGCACGGCCTTTTCGGCCTCGTCACGCAGGCATGCCTGCGTCCGGCCGAACGTCGCGATGGCGCCAAGCGTCCTTTGCTGCGGCAGGACGTGGTTCTGCAGGATGGATTCCAGCAGAAGGACCAGGACGCGCGGATCACTCGATTCCATCGCGCTCAGGCCCCGCCCGGGGTATCAAGCTGCCGCAGGTATTCCAGGCGCTCCTTCAGCTTGTGCTGGATCAGGTTCATCATCGCGCTGCATTCCTGCATCTTTCGCATGCTGCCCCCGAACATGGTGGCGAACTGTTCCGCCCCGTTGCCGTGATACACCATCGAAAGCGCGCGCCAGCTGCGTTCCAGCTCGCCAAAGGACTGTTCCATCGCGCCATTGTTGCGCGACAGCGCGGTGATGTACCCCTCCAGCGCGGAGACCAGCTGCGTCGTATCGGTCATCGTCCACTCTCCAGGAACTGGCGCAGGATATGGCGTTTCTGGTTGATGAACCCCAGATAGGCCGGCGCGTCGCCCTGGCTCCATTTCATCAGCGCGTCGCTCAGCTCTTCCCACGACCGGTTATAGGCCACGGCGCTGCGGTCATTGCCCCACGCCGCCATCGCCTGTTCGTGCTGCCGCGTCAGGTCAACCAGCGAACGGGCCAGGACCTCGCTGAACTCCGCCAGCTTCTGTTCGAAATCGCCCATCTGCACGTATGTGTCGTCCAGGGATGACATGCCTATTCTCCAAACACCGTAACAACGGTTTCCTTGCCCGACCGGCCCAGCAGGATGGCGGTCGTATCCCTGTCCTTGCCGGGGCGGTTGCCGCCGCCCGCGCGCGACAGCGGCTGGATCAGCCGCAGCGCCGCGCGCAGGTCGTCGTCAACCCGTTCGACCAGCACCCAGCGGAACAGCTGCGACAGGCCACCGCCCACCGTCTCGTTCACGACCACCTTGTACAGCCGCTGCAGCGAACTGGTGAAGATGATGGTGTGCTGCCCCATGTCCGGCCCCTGCTTGAGGCGTTCCATCAGCGGGAAAGTGCTGAAACGCGCCGTCTCCGGCGGTCCGACCAGCAGCGGGGACGCGCGTTCGGGATCGATGAGGATCAGGATGTCGGCCGTCCCCGGCGGCGCCACGGCACCGATCAGGCCGACCGCGTCGTCGGGACTGGTCGAAACCGTGATGTTCGCGGGCCGCGGCAGCCCCGCCGCGGCAAGGCCGGCCGCAATCGCGTCGCCGTAATCGAAATCGTCGGGCACCAGCTTCGCCGGGGCGAGGTTGAGGATGCGCACCGATCCCACCACGTCGGGCGACAGCGCGGCGAGCGAGGCGACAACCGTCGCCACCACGTCCATCTGCAGCCGCGCGGCCTTCATCTCCATCACGCACAGCAGGTTTTCGCCCCCCTCGTGCGACAGGGGCACGCAGGCCTGTCCGTTCAGGGTGGAATCACGGCCCAGCATCAGCGGCACCGGCAGGAAGCGCGAATCGATGCCCAGTTCCTGCAGCCCCCCGGCGGCGGCGGGCCTGCCGCCCATTTCCAGCAACTGCGTCAGCCTGATCGCGCCATGCGTGCGCAGCGCCTCACGCACCAGGAAGTTCTGCTTCAGCCCCGGACGGACCTGCCCGGTCAGCACCTGCGTCGTCGGCCATGCCGCGCGCTTTTCGGCGGGCCATTTCTGCGCCATCGCCTCGAACCGCGCGAACAGGGGCGCAAGGCGCACCGCCGCCTTTTCACGTTCCGACGGCGTCGTGCGCTGCGCCGGCGGACGCCCGTCCAGCACACCGACCTTGCCCGCATGGTTGAAGCCGTCCGCGCCGCCATGGTCGTTGATCAGGATCCGCCCCGATTCCTGCAGGCCGCGCAGGACCTGCCGGCCCTCGGTCCCGAATTCGAACATCGAATCAACCTCGTCGGCCGCCATCTGCAGCGACATGCGCAGGGTGATCATGCTCATGATATGCTGCGAGCGCGACATGCCCGAAGGCACCATCTTCTGCGAGCTCAGCAGCACATGCACGCCCGCGGCGCGCCCCTTGCTGACGATTTCCTTGAGGTGGTTCGCAGCCTCGTCCTGGCTCTGTTCCTCGTCGAACAGGGTCTGGTACTCGTCGATCACGATCAGGATGCGCGGCGCGGGACCGCGCGGCTGGCCCGCCGCGTGATACTGCTGCAGGTCGCTGAACTCCCCCTTGCCGTCGTCGCGGTCAAGGAACAGGTCGTACCGCCGGTCCATTTCCCCACGCATGTTGCGCAGGAAGCCGATCATGGCCCCCGGCACCGCGTTCGAGGCGATGACCGCCGCGTGCGGCAGCTTCGCATAGGCCTGGAATTCCACCCCGCCCTTGAGGTCGAGCAGGTGGAACTGCAGTTCCTCCGGCGGGTAGCGCATCGCAAGGCCCATGATGATGAGCGCCAGCACGTTGGACTTGCCCGAACCCGGTATGCCCGACAGCACGCCCGCCGTGATGGAGCGGGTGCTGCGCCCGCCGGTTTCCTGCCCGAACAGGACGCCAAGCCCGTCGTCGCTGTCGGTAAGGGAGGTGCCGACGCATTCCTGCGACGTCTTCGTCCACCACCTGTCGGGAATGACCTTCAGCTCGCTGTCCACCATGGCGCTGGCAAGCCGGCTGAGGATATGCCTGTGCAGGGCCTCGTCCGGCGGACGGTCCACGCATCCGGCGTCGCATTCGCGCAGGTCGATCACGTGGGCGTCGTCCATGATGGCCTTCAGGTCGAACCCGTGCGGCAGGGCCTTGTCCATGTTGACATGCAAAAGCAGGTAACGCCCCGCAAGCGGCCCCGTGCGCGCAAGGTCCGTCAGCTGCGTCGTCATGGGATTGTACTTGGCCGTATCGCCCATATCCAGCGCGCAGACGACCTCATACCCGCCGGCATCCTTCTGGTCGCGGCGGTCCCATTTGTGGAAATCCTGCGCCCGCGTGCCATCGAGCATCGTGGCCGTCACCTTCGCCAGCCTGTCCATGACAAGGCCCAGCGTTTCCGCCGGGACGGCGTTGTTGGCCGGCAGGTGCGACGGCAGCAGCCCCTGCTGCGGGAAGGTGGTGCCCCCGCCATTGGGGTCCAGCAGGACAAAGCGCACGTCATTGCCCATCATGCACGCAAGGCGCAGCACCAGCGCGCGAATCAGCCCGATTGCGGTCTCCCTCGTCCTGTCGTCCGACAGGATCACCCATGACCTGCGCCCCCCGATCAGCGGGAGGTAGCGGATGGCGCCATACGGATCCGCATCGCGGCCCCAGCGCAGCAGGCAGCCATCCTGATCCGCGCGGGTCAGCCCGACATGTTCCCCCTGCTTGAGCCATTGCACCCACGCGGGCGCCCATTCGGCATGCAGCCCGGCGCAGTCATCCGAAAGGAACGAGGCGTTGAGGTGAAAGACCTCCGGCGCATAGAGCGCCCGGCGCACCGCGGTCCCCTCCGGCCCGACACTGAGTTCGCACACCCCGGCCGACTGCTCGCGGCCGGGCCTGGCCCGTGTCGCGTATTCGGCGCGCCACGCGGCGTCGAGGGCCAGCGCGTCGTCGATCGCGACGGGCCGCACCAGCGGGCGCGCGGGCCGGCCGGCGGATGGCGCGGCAGACGGCGCGGCCTCCGGCGCGGGGGCGTCGGGGGCGGGGGTCAGGCCCAGAAGGTCGTCGAGGTCCGATGCGGTTCCACTCATGAAACGGGTTCTCCGCCTTGGGATTGAAAGGATGTCATGGAAACGGGACAGCAGGTCATGCGCGTCAGCCCGTCAGCTTTTTCGCGGGAAGGGCATCAGGACGCCGCTGAACATCGCAATATCGTTCTTTGTGTCCAACGTGTCAGGCTGGAACGGCACGAAGAAGAACGGCAGCGTGCCACCATGGAAATACTTCTGGATATGGGGAAAGAAGATGCCGGTGGGATCGGCGCCATACAGCCGGTATGTTTCGTGAGGGGACCAGTGATCCGGAATTTGCTTGTACTCCTCGTACATGGCTACGGCGTCGCGGGCCTTGAGGTCGCCAAAAGTGGTGTAATCGCCCCACGTGTTGTTGGCCGCCTTGCGCATGAGTTCATCGGCCTTCCTGGTGTTGCTGAACAGCGGGCCCAGAAGGCCCTTTTTCTGGCCGCCCAGGTACATCGCCTCCCCGAAATATCCCCAGTGACCGGGCACTTTCTGCAGCTCCTGGAACAGGCCTAGCGCGTTGCGGTAATTGCGGGGCGCCCCGATCCCAAGGCAGTGGCAGTACGCCAGCCGCAACATACCCCACTCATTGCCGCACCTGGCGGCCTGATCGGCCCAGAAAAACGCTTTCCCCGCATTCGACAGCGGGTTCTTGTCATGGACATTATGGGCAAAGGACAGGAACTGCATCGCGCGTACATTCCCGTCACGCGCGAGCTTTTCCAGCCATTCCATGGCGCTGTCGCGCAATTTCCCGTCCATGTAATTCCCACAGGCATACCGCAGGCACATCAACGTATCGGTGCGAACGCCGCCGCCCGCCGCGACCGACTTCTCGGCATAGGTCGTGGCCAGCTGCGTCAGGATGGGACGCGCATGCTGCGGAAACCAGATGATATTTTTGGGGGTATCGTGCTTGAGGCCCGCATAAAGATCCAGAATGCCGCCACGGCAGCTGATGCGGGAAAGGGCCAACAGGCAGACACTGACGATTTTTTCAGGCGTGAGGACGCCTGCATCCACCAGACGGGGCAGGCATTCGATGGCCTCGCGCATGTACTGATCGGCTGCCTTGTCCTTTTCCCCCGGCCAGACATTCTCGAACATCCATGCCTGCGCCTTCAGGCTTCCCGCGCGGGAGGCCGCCCTGTAGCGGGCGACGGTGGTGGCGTCGCGGGCATCGCCGCCGCCTGCCAGCGCGATGGCCTCAAGTCCCGCGACATCATTGGCATCCGGCGTCCCGATCAGTTCCATGCCACGTTTTATGTCACGCGGCATCATTTCCCCACGCAGGAGCAGCTCGCCCAGAAGCCGGCGTGCGACCGGAGATCCCTCCTCGCACCGTGATCCCTTTGCAGCCCATAGTTCCAGTGTATAGCGCGCCGCGTTATGCACGACGGTGACCACCTGCGGGTCCAGCTTCGCGCGCCGCGCCCATTTCACGAAACGCAGGCTGAAATCGAGGTCCCTCTTATAATCCCCCGCCCACCGGCAATAGATCTCCACCTGCGTGCGCAGGCTGTCCTTGCGCTTCGCGTCGGTCGCCTGGAGGTAGAGCTGCCATGTCAGGGCGAACGCCTCTTCCTGCGCCGCGACGACGCGCGGAAGGTCGAAGTAAAAGTAATCGTGCCGGCGCATCGTCGCTTCCGGCAGGTACAGGCTCTGGCGCAGCGCCTCGGCCCGGGCGGGGTCCGTCGCCCCCGAGCGCGGATCGAAAAGGATTTTGATCAGTTCCACGCGGGCGGGGATGTTGCCCTGTTCCGTGGCCTTTTCATACCATTCGGTGGCGGCGGGCAGGTTACGCTGCACGCCCGTCCCGTCACGCAGGCAGTCGGCATAGCGCAACATCGCGGAGGCACGTCCCAGCAGGGCGGCCTTCTCGTACATCTGCGCGGCCCCTGGCAGGTCGACCTCGTACGGGGTGATCCCCGACAGGCTCCCCCACCGTGGCCGGGGGGCGGAGGCCAGCACGCCACGCATTTCCAGCACATAGGCGTAATTGCGCCTGAAATCCTCCGCCGTCGTCCGGGCGACATTGCGAATCAGGTCGTCCCCGCCCCTGTCTATCTGGTCGCATATGGACAGCAGGCCTTCAAAAAACTCCTTACACTTCGACCTGCTTTCCGGGTTGTCCGTCCGCAGCATAGAGTCGACGCAGTAATCAGCCCTGCCCGTGGTGATGACCTTTGTCCGGCTTGCCTTTTCCAGCCATTCGCGCAGGTATTTGTACTCAGACTGCGCCCGTGGGCCGGGGTAACGCAGCACGTAATTGCCTACGGCGGCCATGGCGGCCGCATTCCCCTGCTCCGCCGCCGCTTTGTAACAGGACCACGGGGCTTTGTTCTGTTCCGTCGGGAAGATCATCGCAATGTCGCCGAGCAGCTTGATCGCCGCACTCTGCAGGGCCAGGGGTGCATGAACCTCGTCGCGCGTGACCCCTTTTCCCTCCTTGATAAGGCTGTTTACGATCCTCTCGCTCTCGTTTTTGCGGGCCTCGTGCTCGGCGGCGCTCAGCAGGGGGCCGCGCGGCATCTGCGCCAGGTCCAGCCGCGCAAGGGCGTATTCGCACCACAGGTCGCCGCATGCCACACCTATGTCCAGCCACTTGCGGGTTGCGGCCAGGTCATTCACGGACTGCGCCGCCATCGCGGCGATCTGCGCCAGGCGCCCCCGCAGGAAAGGCGGCGCGGCGGTCATCCGGGCGCCCATGTCGTCCAGAACCTCGGGCATCGTCGTGGGCCATGTGTTAGCGTTGAACGCGCGGGCCATCATGGCGGTCATGGCATAGAAATCGCCCTTGACGACCGCCGCCAGCAGCCAGTCCATCAGGTCCGGCTGCTCGTAATCGCCAAGCCTGGGCGTGGCATAGGCGCCATATTCGACACTGAACAGCTTGGGATAGCCCATGAGGTCCGAAAGCAGGGCCGCAGCGCCGGGCACGCCCTTTCGCGCGCAGTTTTCGAGCCACGCGACGTCGGGGATGGTGGAACTGTCCGCGCGCGCCGCCGCGATGACGGCGGCGGTGGCGTCGTCATCATCGCAATTGACCATGTCGAAATACGACGACAGCAGCCCGTCGGTGGTCGCGGGCCGCCACAGGCGTTCGGGATCGAAGGGCAGTTCGTCCAGCCCGATTCCTTCCGCCTCGGCCGCCCTGGTGTAACAGATGACCGCCCGTTCATAGAACTGCGCCGTGGCGGGCCGCGCCTCCCCGCCCAGGGCGCACCAGTCGCCCAGCGCGACCAGCCCCTCGGCCGATCCCTGCTTGGCCGCGGCGGCGCACCACCTGTAAATCGCCCGGCGATAGGCGACGGGATCTGCGGGATCGACGCCCTGCGTGCGCGCCGAATGGATACGGGCCATCACCATGATGGAGGACAGGTCGCCCTCTTCCGCCTGCCTGCGCAGCTGTGTGGTATCCACTCGGCCCTATCCCCCGCGTACGATTTAATTTAACCGACCGGTTTATAGCAGGGTGACAAGTTATGCGTCGATACGATATCTGAAACAAATACAGGGCGGGCGGTTAAGGTCTCATGACAATGTTTCGTGGTGGTGGAAACGCGCCCTGGAACGCGATTTGGAAGAACGCGCCCTGTCGCGATGAAACGGAAACCCTGCGGATGACATTACCGACATGACGACTTCGGATTTTTCATTTAATTCATTTTCGACATCTGGTTATTCATTACTGAAGCATATGTTTTCGACCGGGCGCCGCCCGTTTCTTTTCGGGGCGGGCGTCATGGCGTGCATCGCGCTGTCATCGACCGCCCGCGCGCAGGTGGTGCCGCCCGACACCCCGCGCGAAAGCCTGATGTACGAAGGCAGCCAGATCGCGCTGGAAACCGATGCGCATGGCCACGATTACATGGCGGTCGTGGGCCATGACGCCAGGGCGCCGCTGGACATCCACGATACCTTTGTCCTGGAGGCCGCACAGCTGCAGAACGAGACCGTCATGATCCTGCGCGGGCGCGACAGCACATGCGACCGCCGTTACGCGGTCGTCTCGCTGTGGGGTGGCAGGAACATGCGCGTCAACATGCTGGAAGGTCCGTGCCAGCCGACATTATGGTTCGCTCCGATCTATACGGGGATGGTCATCTTTCATGCCCCCATCGGCAAGAGCCTGACCTACGTTTACCAGAACAACACGGTACGCTCCTACGTCGTGTCGCCGATGTTCCGGCGGATCAGGGAGCGCCCGACCATCCTGCCCGTCATCCGCGCGGACCAGTCCGCATCCATGACCCTGGACAACAACGACGCCAGGGCGAAGATAGACCAGAGGGCGCTTGACGACAGGCTGCTGGCCGAGGCCACGGCGGCGAGGAAAGCCGCCGCGAGGTCAGCGTCGTCGTCCCCCGCCGCCCCTGTCGCCCCGGCCCGGCCGGCGCCGGTCCACATGAAGAAAATACAGGTCGGCAGCACGCATGCCGATGAAACCGATACGTCCAAGGACGTCAGCCTGGACCTGACGAAGTGAAGATACCGTTCATCAACTTTTCCAACGCCACCAGCCCGCGTGACTATGCCCCGGTCATGCTGGGCCTGACGGTGGGCTACCTCACAATCGAACTCGGGTTCAATGCCCGGCTGCTCGACATCACGGGCGGTATCGCAACGCGGCACGACATCACCGCGATCGAACATTATGGCCGCCTGATTTCGGGGGTGGCGCTGACGATCGCGATATGGGGGCCGATCCTGCGCCTGTCCAACGAAACCTACCAGCGCGGGCGCTGGGTGCTGCTGCTGCTGATCTGCAGCGCCATGGCGCTGATGCCCGCGGCCTATTACGGGGAAAAGGCGCTGGTGGAAAAGATCGTCGATCATTCCACCGGGGAACAGCGGCGCAACGCGCTTTTGCTGCAGTACGTCAACCGCGACCTCATCAGCGGGCTTATCAAGGCGGAGGCGATCAGGCTTGACGACCATGCCCGCCATTCCCCGTCGGGCAAGGCGTTCCTGTCGATCCTGCCACTGATGGGCATGTCGGTACAGCATGTCGACCAGAAGGTCCTCGACGACGTGAAGCAGGTGATGGCGCGGTCCGTGCGGAATGATACCGGCGGTTCGGACGGGTACGTCTACAACCACGGCTATGCCACCGTGCAGCAGGAAATACAGAAGGAATACAACGTCTATACCGACCTGTCCTATGCCTATGCCCGCAGCAGCCAGTCGGGACTTGCGCGGATGACCTATGAAAACGCGCTCAGGCGGCTGACGCACCATCGGGGTTTCATCCCGCCGCAGCTCGACTTCCACGCCTTTGCCCAGCAGCCGTCCATTGTGGCACAGCTGCGCGAGGCGCTGAATATCCCCGATGACATTGCCGTCAATGCCGACATGACGCCCGATGAATACACGACGCACGTGCGCGACGTCATGGTGGGCCGCGAAGTGGACAGGAAGATCCGGGAGCTGGATTACGCCCCCGACACCTTCCTTGACGGGAAGGCACACGCCCATATCGGCCGCGAGGCGATGGAGGCGGTGATCGCCCCGGCCCTCGCCCTCGTCTTTTCCGCCATCGGGGCGCTGGTGCATATGTACAAAAGCATGTTCTACGCGCTTTATACCGTGGGAATGCAGCCAAGGCCGGTCCACATCATCGTGGCGGGCGTGCTGTTCGTGTGCGTCACGACCATCTGGCTGTCGTCCAATGACGTCACCAGTTCCGCGCTGTTCCAGTACCTGGCCCAGCAGATGCGACAATCCGGCGGGATCAGTGGCGGGCTGGCCTGCGGCGCGATCCGGTGGATGATCCAGGCGCAGTCCTATTTCTATCCCATCAGCGAAATGATCTGCAGCACCACCGGCTGTACCTTTGGCACGACGGGCATGTAACGCCCTGCCCCCTTAAGACCGATACAGGAAACGGCATCGCCTGCAACATGGCGGTGCCGTTTTTCGTTGCGGGTGGCCCCGCCCTCACAAAGAGTTGGATTCCGGTTCCCCGCGCATGGGCCGAAACTGCATGCCGTCACACGCCGCGCGGGTCATGGCAGGCGGAACCTCCGGACGAACGGCCGTGCGTCGCACCATAACCCTGCCGTCCCGTGCCCCCACGACATCGCGCCTTCGTCGAAAGGAAATCCCCATGCCCACACGACGTTCCCGGCTTTGCGGCCCTCTCTCCCTTGGCCTGCTTTCCCTTGCCTGCGGTTACGCGGCTTTCGCCACCCCTGCCCATGCGGCCGATACGGCATCGGGCAGCCTGATGGGCACGGACGGCACGGCGCGGGGGTCGATCCATGTGACGGCAGCGCCCAAGGGGGTGCTGCTGCGTATCGAGGCCACGGGGCTGATCCCCGGATGGCACGGCGTGCATTTCCATGAAAAGGGCACCTGCGGGCCGCCGAAATTCACCGACGCGGGCGCGCATGTCCATGCCACGACGCCGGTGGTCCATGGCCTGCTGAACGCCAACGCGAACGACGCGGGGGACCTGCCCAACATCTTCGTCGGACAGGACGGCAACGCGACGGTCGAACTGTATTCGACGCTGGTGACCCTTAACGGCACGGACGGCCATCCGGGACTGCTGGATTCCGACGGATCGGCCCTTGTCATCCACGCCAGTCCCGACGATTACCGCACGCAGCCGATTGGCGGGGCGGGCGATCGCGTGGCCTGCGCCGTCATTCATTGATGGGGGGCCGCCGGCAAAGGCAATGAAAGTTTCCGGGTTCCGCCTTTTTTCAAAAAGGCGGCGTTCTTTCGAAGCTTTCTGAAAACTGCTGTGATCGTGACAGCAACAGGATGTTCCGCATCGCGGGAAAGCCCCGGCGGGAAAATATGCGGTTGACGCCTCTTTTTTTCGGGAGGGGCCACACATCATGTCGCATGGGGGTGTCGCGTGTCCTCAGGGGCGTTGCCCCTGAAACCCCACCAAAGGGTATTACCCTTTGGAAACCGGGGCTTTACCGACACAGGTCAGGGGTTGCGGCTTTTCCATGCCATGATGGCCAGTTCCAGTTCACAGCAGCTTTCGTGCGACCGACTGTCCACGTTTTCTTCATCCAGATACGTGTTGAACCCGAAGCAGAAGACGTTTTCCGCATGGTTGCGCGCCTTATCGACATCCCCGCCCTGTTGCGCAATATGGGCAAGGAACTTCTGGACGGTTATGCTCCCGGCTTCCGCCGCCCTGTCATAGACACTGGGCGGGGGTCTGGTGCCCTTCCCGGTCGCGACATCATCCACCAGCGCACGAAGCATGTCCATGGCCTGGGCCGTCGATCCTGCCGGGGGGATGTCTGTCGCCGGATTGCTGGTGATTTCCTGCCTTTCGCAGGCATCGGCAGTCACGTGGGGCGTCGACTGATGGATTTCATGCATGTCGGGCCGTTCATCCTGACGCGGCGCAGGCTCCCGGCTTCGCGTGTCATCTGCCTGCATTTCCCTTTTCACCGGGGAAGTTCCCAACATGATACAGATGATATCCGTGATGAGCAGCAGGCCACCTGTGACATGGCTGCCCGTGCCAATCAGGTGGATTGAATAAACGCCGACCAGCACGCTGAGTATGGGTAACATGGTGTAGGATCGTAATTCCGATGCGGCACAGGTCCGGAACGGTGGCGTCTTCCCCAGAATGGCCCGCAAGAAAATTCTGGCTGTTCCTGTCTGTGTCGTTCACGAACAGAAAGTAATTGCCGCTCTTGTTCCTGGCGACGTTACCCCACAATACCCTGTCGGTCTACCCTGCGCGAAGGGCAGGGTTCCAGTTGATGCCTGGGGCTGGGGCCTGTCGGGCCGGGGTATCCTGTGAAGGGATGAGGTTGCAAGGTGGTGTGATAAACCGCTTCATCCCGTGCCCGGTCTCAGCCGTATCTTCTGCCGCCTGATCCGAAGGCGTGGCTTCCGGCTGGCGATATGGCGCATTTCGTTGCAGCTGCCGTTGAGCCGGTTCCGATGAATGTGTTTTCCGCGCCGGTGCGCACGGGTGGCAAGGCGCAGTATCATCCGCGCCTGATGCCCGCGCTTCTGACCGTCAGCCATGCAAGCGGGATTTTTTCCTTACGCCGGATCGGGCAGGTGACATGTCGCACATCGGCATATGCTTCGTGGCGGCAAACCTGCATCCGGATCACGACACGATTGCCGCTTTCCGGCGGACAAACCGACAGGCTGTTAAGCCATATTTTAATATGCCGCGCCCCGCCGCCCGTGACATGTTTTGTCATGATTTATCCGCCATGGAATGGAATCGCGGCATGACCCACAATTCGGCAAAAGCAGATCCCGCCCCGCTGGGGCTGATGGGGTTTGGCATGACGACCGTCCTGCTCAACCTGCATAACGCGCATCTTGTCCCGATGGGAGGCGCCATCCTTGCGATGGGGCTGGTGTTCGGGGGCGCGACGCAGTTTGTCGCCGGGCTGCTGGAATACGCCAACGGCAATACGTTCGGCTTGACGGCGTTCATGTCGTATGGCGCGTTCTGGCTGTCGCTTGTCGTGCTGCTGTTCCTGCCGCAATGGGGGCTGGCGCCGGCGTCATCGCCCGCCCTGATGGGGGGTTACCTGCTGATGTGGGGCCTGTTCACCGCCATCATGACGGTCGGTACGCTGCGGGCATCGCGGATGCACCAGGTGGTGTTCACCAGCCTGACGGTGCTGTTTGTGCTGCTTGGCGCTGCCGAGATCCTCGAACAGCCGGTGCTGACGCTCATCGCGGGGTATGAAGGAATGTTCTGCGGATTCAGCGCCATCTACCTCGCGGCGGTGGAACTGCTTGCGAGGCAGGTCGGCCACGCGGTCGCGCCTGTTGACGCGCCCACCATGCCGATCGAGGTCCCCGCCTGAAGAATGCCCGCCTTCCTCCAATACCCCCTGCAATCGCAATAAAAGTTTTTGGTGAAGCTTTTTGCAAAAAGCTTCGAAGAACGCCGCCTTTTTAGATAAAAGGCGGCACCCGAAAACTTTCATGACTTTTAGACGCCCCCGGACGTCACCCCACGCCGGGGCAGCCTGCGTTATCGTCCGGGCCGTACTGGACAAAGCACGCCCCCGAACGGGCTGATGGCCCCCTTTCATGTCGCGGCATGGACGGCGGCCCCATTAATCACTATTTCATATTGTGAAATATGCCTCCTTCCGTCCCGGCCCGGAACGAAGGGAGGCGCATATGGAAAAATTGCCGTATGCCCGCCATTCATGCAGGATTCCGGGTGGGCATCCGCGCGCCGTCCATCCCCATGAGGGAACGATGGTTCCCTGCGAATCCGGCCACCCTGCCGGGGAAATCCCAAAAAAACACACAACGACAGATTGATAATTTCAATAAACGTTTTTTGTTGTGGTTTTCTTGACTGCGCATGATCGATGTGATTTCATACAGGAAGACGGAAGCCCTCCCATGACGGGACGGACAGGGCGCCGCGCAATGAAACAGGATTTGCGGGGGGAACAGGCGATGGCATTATTCGCCGGGCACAGGGCGCCGGATTTCACGGCGCGGACCACCATCGGCCGCATCCGTTTTCACGAATGGCTGGGCCGGTCATGGGGCATGCTGGTGACGCATCCCGGTGATTTCCACCCCATGACGTTCCCCCACGGCCATTTTGACCGTTCGGTAAAAATCCTTTGCCTGCCCCACCATGGCGGGGCGGATGGTGGCGCCTGCCCTGCCCCCGTCCTGCCGCCGGGCGGCGTCGCGGTATGCGATCCGGGCGACGGGGCGGCGATAGCGCGGCTGTATTCGGGGGCGGAGTTCGAAGACACGCCCGCCCCCGACATGGTGGCGGAACATGTCGTTTTCCTGATCGCGCCGGACAGGACGATCCGCACCACCCTGTCCCATCCGCCCGCGCAATCGCGTGCTGGCAACAGGGATTTCCGCGAGGCGCTGCACCTGCTTGACACGTTGCGGGCCGCGGCCGGGCCGGGGGTGGCGCCATCCGCCTCGCCGCGCCGGGCGGCGGCATAGGCAACGGTGGAGGATACCCATGACGCTGGATCCCTCTGTACCGGAAATACTTCCCACGACGCCATCCCCCGATGCATCGCCATCGGGCGGGGCCGCTTTTTCCACGACGGGGACGACGCACGACGTCGCGGCGTCGGTACGCCACCTGCGCGGGCTGCTGGCGCCCTATGACCTTGTGATCGTGCCGGGGCTGCATGATTCCGGCCCGCGCCACTGGCAGTCGCACTGGCACGCGCTGCTGCCGTCGCGGCGCGTCCGGCAGGCGGACTGGGACCAGCCGCGCTGGGACATGTGGGTGACCGGGCTGGAACGGACGCTGGCCCATTGCCACAGGCCGGTCGTTTTCGTGGCCCACAGCCTTGGCGCGGTCCTTGTCGCGCGATGGGGACAGCAGCAGACGCGCGTGCGCGTGGCCGGCGCGCTGCTGGTCGCGCCCGCCGACCTGCGCGGCCCGCGCGCGCAACAGGTGCCCGCCCTGCGCGATTTCGCGTTCCCGTCGCCATCGCCCCTGCCCTTTCCCGCACGCATCATCGCCAGCACCGATGACGAATGGCTGTCGCCGCACCGCGCCGGGACGTTCGCCGCCGCATGGGGCGCGCCGCTGATCGGGGCGGGGCGGCTGGGGCATATCGGCAATATGTCGCCGCTCGGCGCGTGGGCGCAGGGGCTGGACTGGTTCAGGGATTTCCTGGCGACGCTTCCGCCGCCGGGCGATGCCTCCCTGGGTGACGCGCGTCCGGGGGGCATCGCCCTGGACGACATCGCCCCGCGCGCGCGGCATCACGCATAACAG
The DNA here is from genome assembly GCF_003207955.1 of Novacetimonas pomaceti. Classification (NCBI taxonomy): domain Bacteria; kingdom Pseudomonadati; phylum Pseudomonadota; class Alphaproteobacteria; order Acetobacterales; family Acetobacteraceae; genus Novacetimonas; species Novacetimonas pomaceti. The sequence continues at coordinate 1,959 of NZ_NOXG01000014.1, read as the reverse complement.
GGACATATCGCATGCAGGGCATCCGCGACCGCACGGTAACGGCGATTTACATCATGCTCGACGTCGCCTTTCACGGCACGCACGGCAACACCGTCAGCGCCACCGAAATCGCGCGGCGTTCGGGCATGGCGCGACGCGGGATCGAACCCGTGCTGCAGGAACTGTCGCGCTCGGGGCTGCTGTCGGGGGTGCGCGGGCCACGAGGCGGATACAGGCTGGGCCATCCGGCGCGCGAAATCCTGCTGTCGGACATCCACCATGCCATGCGGTGCGATGACAGCCGCCCCGACAGACGCAACGGGCCGCTGTTCAATGCCGCGATCCGCCCGTTCCTTGACCGGATGGGGGAATTCCTGGACCACGAATACCGCAAGATCACGCTTGACGAACTGGTACGCCAGGCCGAAAGCAACGGCCTGTCCCGCCCGAAGGCGGAGGCACCCGTTGCCACATTTTCCATCTGATCGGGCATAACAGAAGTTTCCGGGCGCTGTCTTTTCTTAAAAATGCAGCGTATTTCGAAGATTTTTGAAAAAAGCTTCACCAAAAACTTTCTTACGATGACAGGTTGTCCTGCGCCAGTCCGCCAAAGGCCGCCGCCACGCTGTCATGCCGCCCATGATCGCGCAGCAGCCCGAAGGCAAAACGCAGGGCGGCCTCCCGCCGGGTCGTGCGTTCGTCCGGCCGCGCGATCACGTCGAAATCCGCCGTATGGGCGTATCCGATGATGCGGCGGATGATTTCCATCGCGGCATAGCCCACAAGGTCGTCCAACACCCCGTCCATGAACGCCACGCGCCCCGGCGACATGGCGGTGGCCCCATCGGGGGTGAAAAAGGCGCAGGGACCCCGCGTATCGGACGGGGTTGGCCGCGCATCGGCCCACAGGCGGGTGAACTCGTCGACGAAACGGTCGCGAAAGCGGATGATATCGCGCACGCAGCGCCGCCCGGCATCGGGCGACAGGTCGGCAAAGCGGCGCAGGACAAGGTTGCCCACGAACATCCCGCAATCGAACCCGATGGGGCCATAGATCGCGAATTCCCCGTCGATCACCCGCGTATCGGTCGCACTCGCCATGATGGATCCGGTATGCAGGTCCCCATGCAGCAGCGCCTGCGGGCAGGTCAGGAAACGCAGCCGCAGCCCGTCCACCGCCCGCCGCACGGCGGCGCAGGCGCGTATGTCCGCCACGACCGCGTTCAGGCGCGGATCGTCCCAGTGGTTGCGGGGATGATCGTGATACGGGTCATCCATCACAAGGTCCAGCGTGATGCGCCGCAGCGTCTGGTTGCGGGCATACAGCGCCTGCCGGTCGAACACGCGTTCGAACGGTTCGCACAGGACCGACGTCCCGAACGTCGCGCGCGCAACAAAGGTGGCGATGTCGGGCGCCACCCGGGGCCAGTCCACCCCCGCCATCAGGGCATGGCGGTACACCTGGTGGCCCGACAGGCTTTCGACGATCAGGACAAACAGGTCCGGGTCGAAATGCAGGCATTGCGTCGTCAGGCCGGGGACAAGGGGAAAGACATCGCGCAGGTACGAGGCCTCGTAAAACGTGCGGTCCAGCGGCATTTTCCACGACGGATCGACCCGCACGTAAGGCAGCGACTGTTTCAGGCACACCCCGCCTGCCGGTCCGTGGTTCAGGAAGACATTGTTGAGGTTGCCGTCACTGACCTCCACAACGCGCCACTGCGTCGCCGTCCCGCCCAGCCGCGCGGCAATGTGCGGCAGGCCCGACAGCAGGGCGCGGATGCCCGCGATGTCCAGCGTGCGATATTGCGTTGCACCTGCCTTCATGACCCCCACCTGTCTTTCCCCCTGTTTTCCCGTGCCGCCCATCCGGCGCGGCGACGACGCGGATTTCTCACACTTGAGGCAATTTCGGGTCATTTTGTAGAATTCAGTCATCCCACAGGAGCCCGATCTGGAATATTGACGATATTCTGCTTC
>NZ_NOXG01000135.1:0-505 GCF_003207955.1 Novacetimonas pomaceti | reverse complement strand
GGCGGAGCCCGCCGTTTCACGATAGGTCGCTTCGCGCGCGACCTGCAATGCCTGATGTGGACCGAGGAATTCGCAGGAAATGTCGAACCCCTGCAAGGCCGCCTGAACGCGCGAAATGAACGATTCATGGCGGGCCGCCATGATATCGGAGCGCAGGGCAAAACGTTGGGTATTGCCCACGCGGGGAAACTGGGAGGCAAGGGTCCTGCGCTCCTCTGCCACCTGTTTGCGGTCCTCACGTGTCAGCACGCTGGGCCGGGTCCACAGGACGTAACAGGTGGCCTCCCAGCGCATGACGTTTGGCCAGCGCCGGTGCCTCTCTTCAATGACGTCCGAAAGGTCCGCTCCGATCTGTCGGGCTATGGACCGGCAGCCATTGAGGCTCAGGCGGTCAATCTCGATACCCGAGCGCTCGGGATCGGAAATATACCATCCCACAATGGCATGGCCACGTTCTTCAAGGAGACCCTGCAATTCTATACGCTGCTGCTCGGCGAGCGCTTCC
>NZ_NOXG01000134.1:0-509 GCF_003207955.1 Novacetimonas pomaceti | reverse complement strand
GCTGCCTTCATCTGCTTCATCGGCGGCGTATGGGCGGCCTGGCAGAGCCGCAACGAACAGAACCGTTCGCCCGGAAAGGTCGGTATGGCAATCGCCGGCATCGTGCTGTGCGGTCTTTTCGCAACGGGTCCGCAGTGGATCAACAAGGCTGCCAACACCGCGTCCGGCGGCTCGGCAACCGTTGGTACGCAGGCTCAGGCCTATCAGTTCACGAGCGGCGGCTAGGAACCCGATCGCAATGGCCCGTCTCACACAGTCTTTCCGGCTGCTGCCGCGCCCATGGGATCCGTCAGCGCCAGGCGCCAGGGAGATGGGTGAGCCGGGCCTTTTCACATGTGCCTGCTGCGGCCTGATAACGCCTGGTCGCAGGTTTCCATGGCATGGTGACGGACCCGGGCCTGTCTGCGCCTTATGCAACATCCTGCAGGATCCGACCCGTCCGGCCATTGAACGCGAAGCCGTCCTGATATGGTGGCCGAAACTGCCGCAGACCCGCATCATGACCCTGA
>NZ_NOXG01000133.1:0-523 GCF_003207955.1 Novacetimonas pomaceti | reverse complement strand
GGATGAAGCCGCAACCCAGCGCGAAAACCTCGCGGAACTGATCGAACTGGCCCAGGGTTTCCGGCGCGTGGAACACCTGCTGGAGCATGCGGCACTGGCAGGCGGAGCACCTGGAGAAAAAGGTCGTGATCGCGTTCAGCTCATGACCATGCACCGGTCGAAAGGACTGGAATTCCGGCACGTCTTTCTTCCTGCGTGGGAAGAGGCGATTTTCCCCGGTGCGATGCCGCGCAATCCCGAAGAGGAGCGTCGCCTTGCCTATGTGGCGCTGACCCGGGCTATGGAGCAGGCCACGATCACGTTCTGTGATTATCGCCAGGGCGGATCTTCCCGTCCGAGCCGGTTCATTGACGAAATTCCACTTAAGAACCGGGTCAGCAGCTGGAATCACGGCAGGAACGAACCACGCCAGTCTGACGGTCGCTGGAGGCAGGTTGATCAGGAACTGAATGCGCTTGGCTTGTGAATGCGGACAATGCATGCTCCGGCAGCGGCGACATGCGTTCGCGCGGCCGGGGCATTG
>NZ_NOXG01000132.1:0-533 GCF_003207955.1 Novacetimonas pomaceti | reverse complement strand
TCGGCGGCATGAACGAGGAGAAAGATCAGGAAGCCGCAGGTATCAGTCACGATATGGCGCTTGCGGCCCTTGACCTTCTTGCCCGCGTCATAGCCCGAAAGCCCGCCGCTTTCCGTAGTTTTCACCGACTGGCTGTCAATCACGCCCGCGCTCGGGGAGGCTTCACGCCCCTCGATCTCGCGCAGGCTCATGACCAGCACCGTATTCATGACCTCGAACAGCCCGGTATCACGCCAGGCGTAGAAATAGCGCCTGACAGTCGAGACCGGCGGAAAGCATTTCGGCAGCAGGCGCCACGCGCACCCGGCCGAGGCTATGTAGAGCATCGCATTGACCACCTCGCGCATATCCGTCGTGCGAGGGCGACCGCCCCGTTTCGCAGGGGGCACAAATGGCATGATCAAAGCCCATTCCCCGTCCATCATATCCGATGGATATCGCAGTCCTTCCCGGCTATGTTCACGTCGGGCAATACCAGTCCATGTCACCATTCACTCCATCTCTTCGTAAAGACGGATGAATCACAACAGGCT
>NZ_NOXG01000013.1:0-69631 GCF_003207955.1 Novacetimonas pomaceti | reverse complement strand
GCATCGGGTTTTCTTATAGCTTACGAAAATTTCTTTTGTGCAAAACAGACTTTTTCATAATCTAACCCGATGTACAACCCTTCTGTGAGATTTCCGCGTCGATATGTTCGGCCTGTCTCTTCTGCTTGTCCGTGTATGCGGATTTGTCACCACGCGGCATGATGCATGCTCCCGTTCATGGCGGTTTTCGCATTGCGGGACGAAAACCCCTGCCGGTAACAAGACAGGGAAACATGAAAAGTTTTCCGGATTTTTCCTCATGCCGGTGTGAATGCCTGCCTTTCGGCCATGGCGGCGTTCCGCTCAACGCGATCCAGTAACGCCGTATGTTCCGCCCCCCAGCGATAGAGCATTTCCAGAGGCTCGATAAACTGCCGTCCCAGCGCGGTCAGCCGGTATTCCACGGCAGGCGGCATGACCTGCAGGACCTTGCGCGATACCAGTCCCATTTCCTCCAGCCCGCGCAGGGTCTGGGTCATCATCTTCTTTGACAGGCCCGGAATATTGCGCTGAAGCTGTCCGGGCCGGGCCGGGACGCGCCGCCAGACAGATGCAGCGTATGCAGGATCATCGTCGTCCATTTGCCACTGAACAGGCGCAGCAGGCGTCGCGGCGCGCAGTCCCCGGCAAACGGCGCACGGCGGTAGATGTCGGGCAGCGGGGCAAGGTCCATGTCAGAAAACTCCTGGGAACCATCGGGTGACCAGGGCATGAAAAGGTGCCGGATTGCGTTTTGTAGCGTTTCCCAACAACGTGCGAAATCCATGTTTCATTCAGGGAGGGAACAGATGTCTCACAGGGCTCTTGTCGTTGGCGCAACGGGGATCGTTGGCCAGAACCTTGCCAACCGGCTTGTTGCGGAGGGCTGGAGCGTTTACGGCCTTGCGCGGCGCGTTGAAAACCTGCCGGGCACCATCATTCCCGTGGCCGGGGATGCGCTTGATCCATCCTCGCTCCGTCAGGCGCTTGCGGGGCTTGAGCCGACGCATGTCTTTTTCACGACATGGACGCGCCGGGCGACCGAAAAGGAAAACTGCGTCGCCAACAGCACGATGATCCGCAACGTGTTCGAGGCCCTGCCAAAGCCGCAATCCCTTGTCCACGGCAGCCTTGTCACGGGATTGAAGCATTATCTGGGACCGTTTGAGGCCTATGCCCAGGGGGCACCGCCGCAGACACCTTTTCGCGAGGTCATGCCACGGCTCGATCTGGAAAATTTCTACTACAATCAGGAAGACGTGCTGTTCGAGGCCGCGCGCAGGTTCGGCTTTTCCTGGACGGTCCATCGTCCGCATACCGTCATCGGCTATGCGATCGGTAACCTGATGAACATGGGGACAACGCTGGCTGTTTATGCAACGCTGTGTCGTGAAACGGGATTGCCCTTCGTTTTCCCCGGCTCCCCCATGCAGTGGAACGGCCTGACGGACGTGACGGATGCCCGCCAGCTGGCCAGCCAGATCCTGTGGGCGGCCAGCAATCCCGCCGGACGCAACGAAGCGTTCAATGTTGTCAACGGGGACGTGTTCCGCTGGAACTGGCTCTGGCCGGAACTGGCGGCCTGGTTCGGTATCGAGGCTGCGGCCTATCCCGGACATGCCACGTCGCTGGAGCGGATGCTGAACGGAAAAGAGGCGGATTGGACCGCGATTTCCGAGAAATACGGCCTGCGCGAGAAAACGCTCCATCGGCTGGCGTCGGCATGGCATACAGACGCCGACCTCGGCCGGCCTGTCGAATGCGTGACGGACATGAGCAAGAGCCGTAAGTTCGGCTTTACCGGGTATCGGTATACCCCGGATTCATTCTTTGACCTTTTTGAACGGCTGAGTGCCGAGGGCTATATCCCCGGACGGAACAGATAGAAAAACAGGGGATCGGGCGTTGCGTCTGGTCCCCTCCGGCTGTCATAGGGACTGTTTGAAATGGCAGTCCCAAGAATATGCTAAAATCATAAAAGTTTTTGGTGAAGCTTTTTGCAAAAAGCTTCGAAGAATGTCGCCTTTTTGAAAAAAGGCGACACCCAAAAACTTTTGTTATTCCTATCAGCCGTTTCCACCGGAAAACATCTTACCATCCGGCATCAATCGGCGGATTTCCTGCCCTGCAGGGAATGGGCATGTTCATCGCCCCATTTCTTGAGCGCCTCGATAACCGGCCTTAAGGTCCTGCCCAGATCGGTCAGTTCATATTCCACGCGCGGCGGAACCTCGGGGAAAACGGTGCGGGAGACCAGCCCGTCCGCTTCGAGTTCACGTAGCTGGTTGGTCAGCATCCGCTGCGTGACGTTGGGCATGCGGCGGCGGAATTCCCCAAAACGCAACACCCCGTCCTCGAACAGGTGATAAAGGATAAGCGCCTTCCACTTTCCCCCGAACAGTTCCAGCGTGGCTTCCACCGTGCAGCCGGGGCTGCATGTCAACGTGGTGTGGCGGATACGGGGCATGGTATCATTCCTGACACTAGTGGCGGTTTATGTGCGTTCTTGCGCACAAGGACCGACAGGTCAATGTTCATGGACAGGCCAGATACTGCGTGTCTGTTTGTGAACAAGGCTTGTCATGTCGAAATCTTCTCTTTTCACTCCGACCCGTCTGGGGAACCTGTCCCTTGAAAACCGGATTTTCCTGCCGCCCCTGACACGATGCCGCAGCACGCAGCCCGGCGACATCCCCAACGGGCTGATGGCCCAATATTATGCCCAGCGCACGCAGGCGGGTTTCCTGATCACCGAGGGAACACAGATCGAGCCACGGGGGCAGGGTTACGCATGGACGCCCGGTATTTACACGCCGGAACAGATCGCGGGATGGAAACAGGTCACGACGGCCGTTCATCAGAAGCAGCGGCCTGTTTTCGCGCAGCTGTGGCATGTTGGCCGGGTTTCCCATCGCGCCCTGCAACCCGGCCATCAGCCGCCCGTCGCGCCATCCGCCGTGGCGGCCACGGGCGTGAATGTTTTCATCCCGACCGGGCCGGGCACGGGAAAACTTGTCCCGCCGGATACGCCAAGGGCGCTGACGGTTCCGGAAATCCACCAGCTGGTTGAACTGTATGCGCAGGCTGCCCGCAATGCGCTGGCGGCGGGGTTTGATGGCGTTGAAATCCATGCGGCCAACGGATACCTGATCAACCAGTTCATGTCCGAACGGTCCAATTTCCGCACCGATGCCTATGGCGGGTCCCTGTCCAACCGCCTGCGCTTCCTGCGCGAGGTGGTGGAGGCCGTCCGTGCCGTTGTCTCCGCCGACAGGCTTGGCGTGCGGTTTTCCCCGCTGTTCGGCACCACTACGGAAGAGCGGGTCTATCTCGGGCTGCTGGAAAGTGATCCGGCGGAAACCTACACACAGGCCGTTCGCGTGCTGGCGGAAGCGGGCATTGCCTATGTTTCGCTTGCCGAGGCTGACTGGGACAATGCGCCTGAAATGCCGGATTCATTCCGTGCCGCCGTGCGCGACATCTTTGGTGGCCGCATCCTGTGCGCGGGGCGTTATGACCTGCACAAGACGCAGCATGTGCTGGGCCATGGCTGGGCGGACATGATCGGCTTTGGCCGGAAGTTCATCGCCAACCCTGACCTTCCCGCGCGGCTGGAACATGGATGGCCGCTCAATCCGCTGGACCCGGCGACGATGTATGGCGGCGGCGCGCATGGCTATACCGACTACCCTTTCCATAATCAATAAACAGGGAAATGTACCAATGAGTTTTTACCAGACCCTCAACCCGACCACTGAAACCGTGGAACGCACGTTCGAACTTCACACCTCCGAACAGATGAAGGCGATTGTCGATCGCGCGGACCATGTGTGGAAGACCGATTGGAAAAAGCGCGACATCGCAGCCCGCAAGGCCATCATGTCAAAGGCCGCCGACCTGCTGCGCCGTGACCGCGTGGCGCATGCGCGCCTGATCGCGACCGAAATGGGCAAGGCGCTGCCTGATGCGCTGGAAGAAATCGACATCACGGCTGACATTCTTTCCTTCTACGCCGACGGCGCGGCAGAATTCCTTGCCCCCACGCATCTGAAGGTCAAGGAAGGCCGTGCAAAGATCATCAATCAGCCGCTTGGCCTGATTTACTGTATCGAGCCATGGAATTTTCCCTACTATCAGCTTGCGCGCGTGGCGGGGCCGAACCTGATGGCGGGCAACGTGGTGATCGCCAAGCATGCCCCCAACGTGCCGCAATGCGCCCTGGCCTTTGAAAAGCTGTTCCATGACGCGGGCGCGCCGGCAGGCGTTTACACCAACATCTTCCTCAGCAACGAGCAGTCCTCGGACCTTATCAAGGATTTCCGCATCCGTGGCGTCGCCCTGACCGGGAGCGAACGCGCCGGGCAGGCCGTTGCCGCCGAAGCTGGCGCGGCGCTGAAGAAGGATACGATGGAACTGGGCGGCAGCGACGCCTTCATCGTGCTGGATGACGCGGACCTTGAACTCGCCGTGAAGTGGGCGACATGGGGCCGGTTCGCCAATAATGGGCAGGTCTGCACGGCGGCCAAGCGGATGATCGTGCATGAAAAGGTCCATGACGCTTTCGTTGCGGGACTGAAAAAAGCGATCACGCAGTTCCGCATTGGCAATCCGCTGGCCGAGGGCACCACCCATGGCCCGATGAGCAGTAAAAAGGCGCTCGACACCGCACTTGCGCAGACCGACGAAGCCGTCAAGGCAGGGGCAACCCTGGTGGCTGGCGGCAAGCGGATGGAGCGGACGGGCTTCTTCATGGAGCCGACCATCCTGACGGGCGTGTCGAAGGACAATCCCGTATTCTATCAGGAAATATTCGGACCCGTGGCGGTCGTGCACAAGGTGGCAAGCGAACACGAAGCCATTGAACTGGCGAACGACTCCCCCTACGGGCTTGGCGGGGCTGTTTTCTCCCGCGATATCGGGCGGGCCGAAAGGGTCGCTGAACAGGTCGAAACCGGCATGATGTTCATCAATACGGCGACTGCCGCCGCACCGGAACTTCCTTTTGGCGGGATCAAGAATTCAGGATTCGGACGTGAACTGTCCTTCCTGGGGATCGAGGAGTTCATCAACCGCAAGCTTATCCGCGTGGGCTGACATTCCCCGGACACGGATTTCCATCCGGGTCGTTTTGCCCGGATGGAAACCCGCGGAAAACAACACGGGGACACGAACTTTCACGGCGCATTGCAACGGATGCGCCCTGCTGTTCGCGTCCCCTGTCCCGTTACAGGCCCAGCGTCCGCTTCAGCCCCGCGCAATAGGCGTCCATGAAGCGGCGGGAGAGTTCGGCATCGGGCACGAACATGTCGAATACATGATAGGCACCCGGCACCACGAAAACCTCCGTCGGGACGCCGGACGCCATCAGGCGGCGGGCATAATCCAGATCCTCGCACAGGAACAGGTCCATGGACCCCACCCCGATGAACGTGGGCGGAAGGCCGGACAGATCCTTTGCCCGCGCGGCAGAGGCATAGGCAGGCGTGTCAGCCCCGCCCGCGGCAGCCCCCAGATAGGCCTCCCACGCGAACTTGTTGGCCGATCGCGTCCAGACATATTCGCCAAAGTCGGGGGCCGGATCCACCTTCGTCGCCGTCCGGTCATCAAGCATCGGATAGATCAGCAGCTGGTAGGCAAGCCTGTATTCCTTGCGGTCGCGCGCCATCAGCGACAGGGCGGCGCTCAGCCCACCCCCCGCGCTTTCCCCCGCGACAACCACCTTGTCGCGATTGATGCCCAGCTTCTGCGCATTTTCATGCACCCATTTCAGCACGGCATAACAGTCCTCGATCGCGCCGGGATACCTGACCTCGGGCGCAAGGCGATAATCGACCGAAACCACGACAAATCCCATCTTGCTGGCCAGGACCTGGCATTTGGGGTCGTCAACTTCGGGATGGCCGGAAACAAGGCCGCCGCCGTGGATATAGACCATGGCGGGCGCGTTGGGCCGACGTTCGCGCGGCCGGTAGATCAGCACGCGAACGTCTGGCGCGCCTGCCGGGCCGGGTAAGTATTCTTCCTGTGTTTCGACATCGGACAGAGGACGCCCTTCGATCAGGCGTACTGCCGTCATGAAAATTTCCCGCACTTCCGGCAGGGATCGGTCAGACAGCCCGTCAAAGGAGGGCATCTTTTCCAGGATCGGAAGGAATTCGGGATTTACGACGTTTTTCGGCATGATGAATCAAGTCCTCTTGTTATCAGAAACCGGCAATCGGAACCGGTTTCGACAAGGAGACCGTCACTCTCATTCGCGTGATCATCCATGAGGGAAATCAAATATCTTACTGCGCAAATGAATATAAAATATAAAACTATACTATTTTTCTATCTTTTATATCTGCTATCCTGATCGTTCTATTATGGAATATATGACATTCCCATATTCTATATGAACGGTAATCCTGCCCCTGTATTCACGAAATCAGGATTGCCCTGAAGTCATTGACATTCGTACCCGTCGGCCCGGTTACAAACAGGTCGCCCAGACAGGAAAAAGCTGTCCATGCGTCATTGCGGCGCAGGAAAATCGCCGGATCCATGCCGCGTTGGTACAGGCGGGACGCGGTGGACGCATCCGCGAACGCGCCGGCGTTATCCTCGCTCCCGTCTATGCCATCCGTATCGGCCGCCAGCGCATGAATGCCTGCCATGCCATTGATGCCGAGCGCGAAGGCAAGGGCGAATTCGCTGTTGCGTCCCCCCTTCCCGTCCCCGCGCAGCGTCACGGTTGTCTCCCCCCCCGAAAGAAGGACCACCGGTCGGGGAAACGGCCGGTTACGCAGGACGATTTCGCGCGCGATCGCCGCATGCACCTGCGCCACGTCACGGGACTCGCCCTCCATGGAATCAGACAGGATCGCTGCCCTGATGCCCTCGGCCGCCGCCACTTCCGCCGCGGCCTCCAGTGACCGGGCGGCGGATGCGATGACATGCACCATATTGCGCTGGAACACCGGGTCGTCAGGTCGCGGCGCATCCGTCATGGCATGTCGCAGATGGCGCATGATCGCGGGGGGCACCGCAATGCCATACCGCTCGATGGCTGCCAGGGCATCATGGCGCGTGCCGGGATCCGGCACCGTCGGTCCTGACGCCACCAACGCGGGGTCATCCCCCGGGATGTCGGATACGACAAGTGTTACCACGCGCGCGGGCCATGCCGCAGCGGCCAGCCTGCCCCCCTTGATACGCGAAACCTGCTTGCGGATCAGGTTCATGACCGAAATCGGCGCGCCCGACGCCAGCAGGACCTCGTTAAGGGCGATTTCGTCGGACAGGTCCAGCCCCTCCACCGGCGCGGGCAGCAGGGCGGAACCGCCGCCGCACACAAGGGCGATCACCAGATCATCCGGAGCAAGCCCTGCCACCGCGTCAAACAGCAGCCGCGTCGCCTCCAGTCCCGCCGCGTCCGGCACGGGGTGGCTTGCTTCCACCACGCGGATGCGTTCGCATTGCACGCCATAGCCATACCGCGTCACCACGATGCCGGACAGGGGCGCATCCCATGCCCGTTCCAGCGCGCGGGCCAGCTGGGCAACGCCCTTGCCGGCGCCGACCACGACCGTCCGGCCCGCAGGCGGGGGCGGAAGGAAAGGCCGCAGTACCACTTCTGGATCGGCCGCCGCAACGGCAGCCCTGAAAAGGCGTGTCAGAAACGCACGCTCCTCCGACATGGACAACTCTCCTCAACCGGGCATCCGGTCCATCGGGACAGACAGGCATGACGGACCGGGCGCGCGCATGCATGACCGCGCATTCCCGCGCCCGCAATAACGGGCCTGCCGCGCCATGACGCGACAGGCCCCCTTCCCGTCAGGCCGCGACGCGGGCGGCGTGTGACGGGCTTTTGCCATCAGGCTGGAAAAGTGCCGCATCCATGACACGCAGCGTGGGAGAGACCAGAAGCGATGCCTGCGCCTGGTCGAGGATCTGCGTCTGCAGATCGATGCCGGGCGCGATTTCCGTTACCATCAATCCATCCGGGGTCAACTGCATGACGCAGCGTTCCGTAACATAGAGCACTTCCTGTCCCTGTGCTACCGCACGCGGGCCGGAGAAGGAGACCTGCTCCAGCTCGTCAACGATTTTGGCGATTTTGCCTTCGCGTTCGATCACCAGCCTGCCATCGACGATGTCGAATTTCGCGCCGGCGTTGAAATAGCCGGAAAAGACAATCCGCCGCGCCCGCGACGTGATGTCGACAAACCCGCCCGAACCCGCCGTGACATGGGGGCGCGCGGACAGTTTTGAAACATTGACCGACCCGTTGCGATCGATCTGGAGGAAGGAAAGCAGGGAAACATCGAAGCCACCAGCCTGGAAATAGGTGAACTGATGGGGGGATGCGACAAAGGCCTCGGCATTCGATGAACAGCCGAATTTGAAATCAAGCAGCGGAATCCCGCCAACCGCGCCCTGTTCGATCACCCATGTCACCTCGCCATGGCGCCCTTCCTCAAGAAGGATGCGCGGCACGTTGGCCGAGATGCCAAAGCCGATATTCACCGCCCATCCGGGCCGCAGTTCACGCGCCACGCGCCGGGCCATGACCTTGGCCACGTCGAAAGGCGGCAGGGCAAAACTGTCGAGCGGACGGAACACCTCGCCCGAAATCGCCGGATCATAGGGGGTTGCGGTGGTCTGCAACTGGTTCGGGGCTTCGACCACGTAATCCACCAGAATGCCGGGCACGCGCACGTCATGAGGGCGTAACGTGCCTGCCTGCGCTACCTGGCGGACCTGCGCGATGACGATGCCGCCACTGTTATGGGCGGCAAGGGCGAGTTCCATGGCGCCAAGGTAGGCGCCCTCGTTCTCGAACGTCAGGTTTCCCCGTTCATCGGCGGTACTGGCGCGGATAATGGCGACATCAGGCCGGATGGCGGGGAAATACAGCCATTCCTCCCCCTGGAATTCCACCTTGCTGACAAGTGGCGTTTCCCGCGCGGCCTCGTTCATGGCGCAGCCTTCCTGCGCGGGATCGACAAACGTGTCCAGCCCGACCTTCGTCAGCACGCCGGGACGCATGGCGGCCCCTTCGCGCAGGATATCGAAGATGATGCCGCTGGGCACGTTATAGGCCGCGATCTCGTTCCGTCCCAGCATCTGGCGGATCAGGGGGGGCTCGGCCGAGGAAGGACCGGACGGATACGATCCGCCGATAATGCGCGAAATCAGGCCCGGCTGCGCCAGGTGATCCACCCCCCGCGTGCCGAACATGTCGCCCGCGGCAATGGGGTGGATGGTCGTAATGTTGCGCGGCGCGCCTTCGGCGCGGAACCGTTCGCCAATGGCGGCCAGAACCGCATCGGGGCAGCACAGGCCGCTTGATGAATTCACCACGACAATGGCGTTATCACCGATCAACGCGGCGACGTCCGCGGCGCTTTTTGTTTTTGACATACCGGAACCTCTCATCACCACACATAACTATCTGGTTATTTATATATCCGGACCAACCCGACCTCAAGCATTATTGCCAAAACGGGTTGTCCCCCACGCGCATGTGAATGTCCTGTAAACAGGTCATTTTTTGCCTTACCGGAATGATGGATCGTTCCCGCAGGGCATGTGACGACACATCACGGCAAAGGCTGAACCTGAAGGGATGCCAATTTCCTGTAAAAAACACGGCATCTTATGATTCCCATGGTATTTAAAGGGTATTTTGAAAAGGCTCCCCCTTCAGATATCCTGAAAATCATAAAGAAGTTTTTGGTGAATCTTTTTTCAAAAAGCTTCAGGAAGCGCCTCATTTTTGAAAAAAGGCTACCCCCAAATAACTCTGTATTATTTCTTCAAACCATTCCGAAGAAACATCTTTACAAAAACCCCGCATGCGAGGATGTCTGTTTTTTCATTTATTTACAGACGGTTCTGACAATCGTATCGATATTGAACGCCAGCCGCTTGCGCAGCATGCCTGACGCCATGAAGTCGCAGTCGAAGATAATGGAACCCGTAAAGCGATTGGTAATATAATAATACCCGACAGCCGCGATGGTTATGTTAAGCTGCATGGCATCGATCCCACGGCGGAATATGCCTGCCTTTTCCCCGCGTGCCAGAAGGGATTCGACCATATCAAGGCGGTTGCGGCTGATGACCGGCAGCACCTTTGAACCATGCAGATGAACCGCCTTCTGCAGGTTTTCATTATTGACCAGTGTCAGGAATTCCGGATTGTCCAGATAATATTGCCATGTAAACCTGACAAGGGTTTCAAGCGCCGTCTTCGGGTCCAGGTGATCCAGTTTCAGGGACTGTTCGGCGCGGCATATATCCGCATAGGCATCTTCCAGCACGCGTTCGAACAGGGCTTCCTTGCTGCCGAAGTAATGGTAGATCATGCGTTTGTTGGCTTCGGCCTTTTCGGCGATGGTATCGACGCGCGCGCCAGCCAGACCGTTCATTGCAAACTCTTTCTTGGCCGCCGCCAGAATGCGCTTCTGCGTGGCCTCCGCGTCCCTTGCATGTGACGTGCCTGTTTTGCCGGCTGACGTTTTCCTTGCCTGTGACCCGGCCCGTTTGGCAACGTTCAATACTTTTGGCATGGGATCTCCTTGCATTGGAAAGAGCAGGCGGCGGCTGACAGGAATATACGGATCCGATACGGTTCCTGTACTCCGTCCCGGCCCAGGTAACAAGGCATTTACCCAGCGTGGAAACATCCTCCCTTGGGCACCAGTGGGGGATGTCGCATGGCCGCGCGATCCATCCCGGCAGGACGGCGCGTGCCTGTTTCCGCCCTGCCTTTTGGCGCTTTTCCAGTGATGCCGGCCGGTTTATCGGCGTTCACGCGGGCGGGGCGATCTGGACCTTGAGGATTTCCGACCTGTCCCTGAGGGTATCGAACGCCGACTGGATATGCTCCAGCGGCACGACGGACTGTGTAAAAGGTTCCACCTGGAAACGGCCATGCGTCAGCAGTGTCAGGGCGTCATGCATGTCCTCGCCCATGCCCGCGACGGACCCCTTCATCGAATTTTCCTTCAGGATCATGTCGAGTATCCGCACCGCGACAGTATCGTCCGGCCCGGTAATGCCAAAGGCCGCGACGTGTCCGCCCGGGCGGATCAGGTCGAATGCACGTGCATACAGGGCGGGCGATCCGATGCTTTCGATCACGATATCGGCCCCCCGCCCGCCGGTATGCGATTTTACGATATCCAGCATGGTATTCGGGTCGGTAATGACCACATCGGCCCCGGCCCGCGCCGCAAGTTCGGCGCGCCGGGGGGACAGTTCCACGGCAATGATCGGGGCCGCCCCCACAAGCCGCATCATCTGGATATGCAGATTGCCCACCGGGCCGGCCCCCAGCACGACGACCGACTGCCCGAAACCGGCCCGGGCCTTGCGCGCGGCACGGACGACGCAGGCCACAGGCTCGGTCAGGGCCAGGACCCCGGGCGCGGCCGTATCCGGCGCGGGAATGATCTGACGCGCCGGGACGGAAACATACTGCGCAAAGCCACCGTCGCGATGGATGCCGATCTGGCGCATCTGCGGGCAGTTCAGGATTTCATTGCGCCTGCAGTAATAGCAGTGACCACAGCCGATATTGATGTCGGCCACCACCCGCTGCCCCACCTGCAGGCCACTTACCCGTTCGCCCACGCGCGCCAGCGTGCCCGTGAATTCATGGCCCGGAATGAACGGCAGCCTGTCGGCCACGTAATGCCCCTCGAATATATGAACGTCAGTGCCACATATGCCGCACCGATCCACCCGGACCAGCACGTCATCGGGGCCG
This sequence comes from Novacetimonas pomaceti, assembly GCF_003207955.1. Lineage (NCBI taxonomy): Bacteria > Pseudomonadati > Pseudomonadota > Alphaproteobacteria > Acetobacterales > Acetobacteraceae > Novacetimonas > Novacetimonas pomaceti. The sequence goes on along the minus strand of NZ_NOXG01000013.1, from coordinate 57,891 downwards.
GTGGCCGGTATCGGCACCTCCCGCACCTCGAAATGACCGGGCGTCACCAGCACGGCCGCCTGCATGGTTTCCATTATCGTTTCTCCCTGACCTTTATTTGACAACGCGCATTTTTGAGCGATCTATTGTTGTCGCGATAGCGATGATCAGCACCACACCAAAGAAAATCTGCTGCCCTGTGGCGGGAATATTGAAATAGAGCATGCTGGCGCGCACCACCGCGACAATCATGGTGCCGATCAGGGTGTTCAGCACGCCCCCCACGCCGCCCGTCAGTGGCGTTCCCCCCACCAGCACCGCGACAATCGCGGGCAGCAGGAATCCCTCAGCCAAGGTGGGCGAACCACCCGAAAGCCTGACCGAGAACATGAGCCCCGCAAGGGCTGCGAACATGCCGGACAGTGCGAAGGCAAGGATCCGGTATCGTTCCGCACGGATGCCGGATGCAACAACCACGGGCTCACCCGCGCCCAGCGCCTTGAAGATGCGCCCCGGCATCATCCGGGTCTGGATGAACCAGGCCAGTGCAACAATCGCAAGCGCCAGGATCAGGGAAACGGGAACGCCAGCCACCTGCCCCGTCATCCAGCCAAAGGCGTGCTGGCGCTGGGCGGTGTCCATGTGCAGGGCCTGCTGCCCCGAGGCATACTGCCCCACCGACAGCGCGATCCCCCCCACCGCGAGTGTGGAGATGAAGGACGGCACCTTCAGCCGCGTCGTGACCGCGCCCGACACCGTGCCCGCCACAAGCCCCGCGACGATCACAAGGATCCCCGCCCCGACGCCGAACGTCGGTAACGCGATGGTCGCGAGCACGGTGGACATATTGGCGACCGACTGTGACGACAGGTCGATGCCGCCGATATAGATGACGAAGGTCATGCCCACGGCCATGATCAGCAGCGGCACGACATCCGCCGCCAGGTTGATCAGGTTTTCGGGGCTGAGGAAATTGATATCCCGCATCCCCACCAGCAGCAGCACGCTGAGCAGCGTGATCCACGGGAAATGACGCCGCAGCCTTTCGGTCAGGGTCAGGTCGCCACTTACACCATGTACTGGATGAGATCGTAAAGGGAGGGCTTTGCCTTCGGCTGACAGCTGAACCATTTCTTGATTTCCCCGTCCTTGATGACAGCGATGGTGTGACTGAGGCCGATCGCCTCCTCCAGCGTATCGGCGACCAGGATGATCCCCACGCCGTGCGCCGACATGTCACGGATCATTGCGTAAACATCTTCCTTCGCCCCGATATCGAGGCCACGCGTGGGATGGTCGAGCAGGATGATCTCCGACCCGCTGCTGCGCCATTTCGCCAGAACGACCTTCTGCTGGTTCCCACCCGAAAGATTGCCGCAATCGGCATATTCGGATGGCACCTTGATCGACAGTTTTCCGATCCATTCCCGCGCCAGGTCACGTTCGGCCCTGATGTCGAGCACGCCTGCATGCGAATAGTTCCGCATCTGCGGCAGGGTCATGTTCTCGAACACGTTCATGCCGCTTGCGATCCCTTCGACCTTGCGCTCACGCGGCACGTACCCCACGCCGTGGGCGACACTGTGCGCGGGGCTGAAGGCATGCACCGGCTCGCCACGGATGCGCAGCGTGCCCCTGTCGGGGCGCAGCATCCCGAATATCGTACGCAGGATCGGCTCCCGCCCGGAGCCTTCGACACCGACAAGGGCCAGGACTTCGCCCGCGTGAAGCGTAAGGGAAATGTCGTTGCCCTGCCCCGCGATCTCGACATGGTCCAGTTCCAGCAGGACCCTGTCAGGGTCGTAGGGGGCCTGCCTGTCCTCGCGGTAATATTCGCCGTTGATGTCGCGGCCGACCATCTTCTTCTGGATGGCGCTGATATCCGCACCCTTCGCTTCCATGACATCCACCACCACCCCGTCCTTCAGCACGTAGATGCGGTCGGACAGCGCGACGATTTCATCAAGCCGGTGGGAGACGAAGATGAAGGACGCGCGATGGCGCAATGCCCGCACCACGCTGAACAGCAGCTCGATCTCATCACGCGACAGCACGGATGTCGGCTCGTCCAGCAGGATGACGAGCTTGCCCTCCACGCGTTCCTCAAGCGCCAGCACCTTGGCCAGTTCGACAAGCTGGCGCTGCGCAAAGGTCAGCCGCGCGGTAATGGTGCCCGGATCAATATCCAGCCTGACCTTCGCCAGTTGCCTGCGCGCGGCCTCGGCCATCTTTTTCCAGTTGATCGCGCCAAACCGGACAAAGGGTTTTTCAAAGCCGAGAAAGATGTTTTCCATCACCGTCAGGTTGGGGATCAGGGACTGTTCCTGATACACCATGCCCACCCCGCGTTTCATGGCATCGCGCGGGCTGCGGAAACTGACGGGCGCGCCATCCACCAGCAGCGTCCCGGCATCATGCTGGACGGCGCCATAGATCACCTTCATCAGCGTGGACTTGCCCGCGCCGTTTTCCCCCACCAGCCCGACGATTTCCCCATCATCGATGCGGAAATCCACGCCCTTGAGCACATGCACGCCCATATAGCGTTTTTCGACATTCACCAGTTCGAACATGGCACCTTACTTTACAAAGGAAAGGGAACGCCGGTCGGTGGAAAGATAGACCGCGGCAATAACCAGAAGGCCCAGCACGCCGTCCTGGAAATAATCAGCCAGTCCGATCACCACCATTCCGTTACCGATGACATTGACAATCAGCACGCCCACCAGCGTGTTCCACACGCCGCCCTCACCCCCGCGCAACGCGGTGCCCCCCACCACGACGGATGTGATGGACATGAACATGAAATTGCGCCCGGTTTCGGTTTCGGCAATGCCAAGCCGCGCCACGGCGAAAATCGCCCCCAGCGCATAGAACACGCCGGCCAGCACGAAGCCGATGATCCGCAGCCGCCCGACATTCAGCCCCGACGCCCGCGCCAGGTCCTCGCCCCCGCCCACGGCGTAAAAGTTGCGGCCGACCGTGGTGTGGTCCTGGATGAACCATGCCACCAGCAGGCAAGCCAGCGCCGCATAGGCCATGAGGGGAAAGCCCTCCACCCGCACCGTAAGCAGCGAGCGGAAAGGCGGATCGTCAATCAGGATCCGATCCCCCCCGGTAATCAGCAGGGACAGCCCGATCCCCACAAAGCCCAGCGACAGGCTGGCCATGAAGGATGGGATCCTGAGTTTCACATGCACGATGCCGTTGATCGCGCCCAGTGCCGCGCCAACCAGCAGCGCGGCGGGAAGCGCCACCCATCCCCGCCCGGCGATCGTGCCGCCCAGCGCATTGAGGATCAGCGCGAACACCACGGCGCAGACCGCGACGGTTCCCTCCATCGAAAGGTCGATCGACCCCATGAGGATGACAAACGTCACCCCGATGGCGACCATCAGCGCGGGCGAAGACGAAATGGCGATACGCGCGAAATTACGCAATGACAGGAAATTGGGATTGAGCGCCGTAAAAAACAGGCACAACCCCACAAGCACGAGAAGCGGCACCCATTTGCGAAGGGCATCCGTGGCCAGGAACCTGTTCATCGATCCAGCCTCTTTTTTTCCAACAATGAGGAAATCACGCGACAGGAAAATCATTGCGGATATTTCCAGTCGCGACAGTTATTCTTACCCGTACCGGATCTGCCCCCTGGCCAGCGCCCAGAAGTTCTTCCAGTCATATTGCGGGTTGGTATCGATATACCTGGCCTTGAAATCCTGCGCGTCCTTGGTCGTGACCAGTGTGGTGGGGCCATAGAATTCGCGGTGTTCATGTGGTTCCGCCGATGGCTTGAACACACCGCTCGCCGCGTAATAGGCCAGCGACGCCGTAATGCCCCCCGCCCAGTAGGGATTGGTGAAAACCGTCGCGAGGATCTTGCCCTTGGTCACCAGTTCGACCGCCTGCGGATTGCCGTCATAGGACACGACGGGCATGTCCTCGATCCCCTCGGCACGCAGGGCCTCGATCACGCCATAGGCCATGGTGTCGCTGGCGCAATGCACGCCCTTTATGGAATCGCCATACCGGGTCAGAAAGCCGGACATGACCTGATTGGCCTTCTGGGTGTCCCAGTCGGCGGCCTGCACCGCGAGAAGCTGGATGTTGGGGTATGCCTTCAGCGCGTTGCGAAACCCCGCCAGACGTTCGATGGCCGGGTTGTTGGAGGCAATGCCCCCCAGGTGCACGACGCCGCCCTTCCCCCCCATGGCATCGAACAGCACGCGCGCGGTCTGTTCGGACGGGCCGACGTCGGACCATGTCATGTGTGATACGTAATGATCGCCGAAATCCCATGGATGCAGGTCGTCGGTCTTGTTCCAGATGGTGGAAACATATGCGCCCGCCTTGTTCACCGCCTCCACCACGGGGCGGCAGTTGGGCATGTCGTTCGGATCAACCGCAAGGGCGACGCCACTGCCATAACGGGCCAGCAGGGACTGGATGTCCGACAGCGACTTTTCACTGGACCCTTCGTTTATCAGGTTGATCAGCGCGCTCTGCGGCAGGCCGAGGCTCTGGACAAAGGCATTGCCGCCCGAAACAATCGCGTTCCAGTAAGGATTTGTCCGGTCGCGATAGCTCCACGCGATCCTGGGGCCGTTCGGTGCCGCCGCCCGTGCGCGCCCCGGCCGTAGCCCTGCCGTGGCCGCCGCCCCGAACAGCCCATAGGCTGACATCAGGAGCATGGTGCGCCGATTTAATGTCTGCCGCTCTATATAGGTCTTGATGAACGACATATCTGTCTCCGGAAGGTCTGTTTTCGGGTAATGCCGTCATGACACGGCATGTTTCATGGCGTTATCTGTATCGAACCAGATAGTTACCGAATTGCTGGCGACATCCGGGCAGGATCGGGGGCCTTCCCCCGCAAAACCCGCCCCCGCCATGGCCCGAAAGGGCACATGGCACGATGCGATGTCCCATGCCTGCCGTGCGGGGCTATGGCGCGGGGCTGGCGCTGGTGCCACCAGACGCCGCCTGCGACTGAAACATCGCGGGGCCTGCCGTATCGGCAACGGGAACGGGCGCGTCTTCGCGCAATAATCCCCGTTCCTTCAGTTCATGCCAGAACCCGCCGGGAATGGGATGGCGGAACCACCGGAGATTCTGTTCAAGCTGTGCGACGGTGCGCGTGCCGGCGCAGAATGTCGGAATGGCGGGATGCGCCACGACGAACTGCAACGCCGCCGCGGGAAGCGGCACGTCATATGCGTGGCAGATTGCTTCGATCCGCGCGACACGTTCCATGACAGGGGCAGGTGCCGGGGCATAGTTGTATTTTGCGCCCTGCACCGCGCCGGTGGCGAGGATACCGGAATTAAACCCGCCGCCCACCACCACCGCGACGCCCTGTTTTTCGCAAAGCGGCAGGAACCGGTCCAGCGCGTCCTGTTCCAGCAACGTGTAACGCCCGGCCAGCAGGCAGCAGTCGAAATCACGCTGCCGTATGGCATCGTAACAGACTTCCCATTCATTCACCCCGACCCCGATCGCCCTGACCACGCCCTGATCGCGCAGGCGTTCCAGCGCGCGCCAGCATCCATCCATGGCCTGCGCAAAGACCTCGGGCTGCGCATCGCCCTGGGTAAAGCGATCGATATCATGGATGAACAGCATGTCGATCCGTTCCAGCGCGAGACGTTGCAGCGAATCCTCGAACGCGCGCATCGTCCCGTCATAACTGTAGTCGAACGCCATGGTATTGGGGGCCGCGTTGCTCCACGGCGTGAAATCGATATCGGCCCGCCTGGCGGGATGCAGGACGCGCCCCACCTTGGAGGCAAGGACGAAATCATCCCGCCTTTTCCAGCGCAGCGCCTGGCCAAGCCGCAGTTCCGCCAGCCCGTGGCCATACATGGGCGCGGTATCATAAAACCGGATGCCCGCATCCCATGCATGCCCGATCATTTCCTGCGCATCGTCCTCACCGACTTCATGCAGGAAGTTGCCAAGCGGGGCCGTGCCAAAGGCAAAGGCGGTTACCTCAAGGCCAGTGCGGCCGAATTTACGTTTTTCATCAGGGTTCATAGCCTGTCATCCTTGTTCTTGCGCCACATCATCTCTTTCGGATGTGGCTTATTTTTTACGGACGGCTGTCATTCCCATATAAATCCCGGACCCCTGCCTGCGTTTCATCCGGACAGGGGCATGGGTCCTAATTGTTTCGTGTGGTATTCCCCTGCAAGGACATCGTGGGTATCGGCACGGTTACAGCCGGGCCGTCAGTTCGGGAATGATGGTAAAAAGGTCACCCACAAGGGCATAATCGGCAATCCGGAAAATGGGCGCGTCCTCATCCTTGTTGATGGCGACGATGATTTTGGAATCCTTCATCCCCGCGAGGTGCTGGATCGCACCTGAAATGCCGACCGCCACATACAGGTCCGGGGCGACCACCTTGCCCGTCTGGCCCACCTGCCAGTCATTGGGGGCATAGCCAAGGTCAACCGCCGCCCTGCTGGCGCCGACGGCCGCCCCCATCCGGTCCGCAAGCCTGATGATCGTGTCGAACTGTTCCCTGGACCCCACGCCCCGGCCACCGGACACGACCACCCGCGCCGATGCCAGATCCGGCCGTTCGGAAACCGCCACGATATCCTCCACCCACGACGAAAGGCCGGGATCCGGCATGGCCGCAACCGTTTCAACCGGGGCGGCGGCCGTGGCTTTTTCCACGCCCTGGAATACCGAGGTCCTTATGCCCAGCACCTTGATACGGTCGGTCGATGTTACGGTCTGGACGGCATTTCCGGCATAAACCGGACGATCAAAGGTATCCGCGTCATGTATCGACGTGACATCGGAAATCACCATCACATCCAGCAGGGCCGCGACACGGGGCAGGACATTCTTGGAAAATGCCGTGGCTGGTGCTGCGATGTGCGTGTACCGCCCGGCAAGGGAGACGACAAGTGCCGCCGCAGGTTCCGCCAGGCCATGGGCCAGCGTCCCGTCCTGCGCCAGCAGCACCTGACCGACGCCGTCCAGCCACGCGGCTTCCGCCGCTGCATCCGCGCCTTCACCCGCCATGGCCAGCACGTCGATCCTTTCCCCAAGGGGGGACAGGGCGGACAGGGCCCTGGCGACGGCATCGCGCGCCAGGCGCCCGTTATTGACTTCGGCCAGCAGCAGAACAGGCATCACAGGACTCCCGCTTCGTTTTTCAGTTTGTCAATCAGTTCATCGACCGACGCCACGCGCATGCCAGCCGACCGGCGGGAGGGTTCGATCGTGCGCACCACCTTCAGCCGTGGGCTGATATCAACGTCCAGCGCGCCAAGCGGGCATTCTTCCAAGGGTTTTTTCTTGGCCTTCATGATGTTGGGAAGCGAGACGTAACGCGGTTCATTAAGCCGCAGGTCGGCGGTAATCACCGCGGGCAACGCGACACGGATGACCTGCAGGCCCCCATCGACTTCGCGCGTCACGACGGCATGTCCCTGCGCGATCTCGATGCGGGAGGCAAAGGTCGCCTGCCCCCAGCCCAGCAGGCCGGCGAGCATCTGTCCCGTCGCATTCATGTCGTTGTCGATGGCCTGCTTGCCCGCGATGACAAGATCAGGCTTCTCCCGCTCGACAAGGCGCGCAAGGATCCTTGCCACGGCAAGGGGTTCGATGTCGAAGTTCACATCCGCCGTCGCATCGACCAGGATCGCCCGGTCAGCCCCCATCGCCAGGGCCGTGCGCAGGATGTCCCTGGCCTGCGGTGTTCCGATGGATACGGCGATGATTTCAGAAGCAATGCCCTTTTCCTTCAGGCGGACCGCTTCTTCCATCGCGATCTCGTCAAAGGGATTCATGGACATCTTCACGTTCGCCAGGTCAACGCCCGATCCATCGGGGCGAACGCGGACCTTGACGTTGTAATCTATGACGCGCTTTACAGGGACAAGGATTTTCATGGTTTCCCCACAAATTCAGATACGCCGCATTCAGCACACCGTGCGAAAGCGCCCGACCATCACGTCAAGCACCTCCGCCGGATCGCGCTTCCACCAGTTGTTCGCGGAAAAGATTTCAACCTCGCAGAAACCCTGATACCCGGCCTGCTCGACCGCCGCGCGGATGGCGACAAGGTCGGCCACGCCATCGCCCATCATGCCGCGATCAAGCAGCACGTCGGCGGTATGGGCCAGCCAGTCACACAGATGAAACCCGAGGATGCGCCCACCCGCGCGCGCAAGCTGGCGCGGCAGGTCGGTATCCCACCAGACATGATAGACATCGATCGCAACACCCAGGTTATCGGCGCCGATCCGGTCACACAGGTCAAGCGCGTCGCGCGTGGTGACAAGGCAGGACCTGTCGCCACCATAAACCGGGTGCAATGGCTCCAGCGCCAGCCTCACCCCCGCCGACGCGGCACGGGCCGCGGCATCCGCCACGTATTGCCCGACAAGGCCAAGGCTTTCGCCCACGCCCTTCGTGCCCGGCTGCACGCCGCCCACAACGATGGTCAGGATGTCGCCACCCAGTTCGGCGGTCTGGTCAATCGCGCGATAAAAATCGTCGCGCACCTCCGCTTCACTACGAAATGCCAGCGGTCCCACCAGGAACGGCGCGCGGCACAGGCCCACGACCCTGACGCCAGCCGCGCGGGCATAATTACCGATTGCGACAGCCCTTGCCTCGATTTCGCGGCGCCAGAACACGATCCCGCCGATACCGCGCCGGGCGCAGGCATCTATCGTCCGTTCGGGCGACCATCCCCATCCCGCCCCTTCCATGTTATGGCCAAGGGTCGCGGTATTGAGGGCAAGGGCCGACAGGTCATGACGGAAATCACGCATGTCATGCCCCGTACATCGCCAGAAGGGTTTTCATGCGATCAACGGCAAGCGTCGGGTCACGCAGCAGCCCGCAGCCATCCGCCAGCCGGAATATTTCCGTAAAATAGGGCAGCGGCCGCATGGCCTGCGCCCCGTTGAGCATGATGAAGTGATCCTGAAACCCGTTCAGCCATGCCAGGAAGACAACGCCCGTCTTGTAATACTGGGTGGGGGCGCGAAAGATCACGCGCGCCAGCGGCACGGTGGGGTCAAGCACGGCGCGAAAGGCCGCGACATCCCCCTCCCCCAGACGGTTGACCGCATGCACGGCGGCAAGGGCCAGAGGATCGAAAATGCCAAGCAGCGCGTGGCTGAACCCCTGCGCGTCCCCTTCGATGAGTTCGGGATAATTGAAGTCATCGCCGGTATACATCCGAACGCCTGCCGGCAGCCGGCGACGCAGGATGATCTCCTTTTCCCGATCCAGAAGGGAAATCTTGATCCCGTCGATACGCGGCCGGTTTTCCTCGATGATGGTCAGGACGGTTTCCATCGCCTCGCCAAAATCGTCCGTACCCCAGTATCCCTTCAGCGCCGGATCGAACATCTCCCCCAGCCAGTGCAGGATGACGGGCTGGTCGCAACTTTCCAGCACCCTGCGATAGACCCTGCGGTAATCCTGCGCCGTGCGCGCCACCTGCACCAGCGCGCGGCTGGCCATGAGGATGATCCGCCCGCCCACGGCCTGAATGGCTTCGGCCTGCGCAAGATAGGCGCCGGTCACCTGATCGATCGAGGTGGCGTCGCGCGGGTCAAGCTGATCGGTCCCGCAGCCGTTGCCCACCAGCGCATCGGGCAGTTCGGCCTTCGTCCGGCGGATCAGTTCGAGCGAGCGCGACCAGTCAAGGCCCATGCCGCGCTGCGCCGTATCCATCGCCTCGGCGATGCCCAGGCCCAGCCCCGCCAGGTAATGGCGGAAGGCAAGCGTCCTGTCCCAGTCGATCGCGGCCTGTCCCGACGGGTCGGTCGCGGCATAGGGATCGGCCACCACGTGCGCCGCCGAATAGACAACGCGCACCGGATCGGGCGGCAGGACCGCAGGGGAAAGTGGTGTGCCGACCAGAAGGTAATCCACCTTCCGGCCGGTCTGGTCAGGCAGTGCGATTTTCATGGTTCTTCTCAGAAACGGGGCACAAGCATGCCGGCATCCGCCGAAATGACCTGCCCGGTCGTATAGGGAAGTCCGCCGCTGGCAAGGACGGCGATGATATGGCCCATGTCCTCTGGCGTGCCGACGCGCGGCAGCAGGGTCAGGCCGTCGGCGGCGCGCCTGCGGTACGTTTCGATGACCGGGGCGGTCATGTCGGTCGCGACCAGCCCGGGCTGCACGTCATAGACGGCGATGTTTTCAGACCCGAGCCTGACGGCGAACGCCTTCGACACCATGGCCGCCGCTGCCTTGGAGGCACAGTATTCCGCCCGCTGCACGGCCACCGCCATGGCGTTGGAGGACGTGACATTGATAATGGAATGGAACAGGCCGGCATTGCGTTCACGCGCCAGAAGACGGCGCGCGAACGCCTGCGAAAGGAAGAAAAGCGCACGCGCGTTGACCGCAAGGCAGCGATCCCAGCTGGCCTCAGTCACATCCAGCAGGTCACCACGCTGCAGCACCCCCACGCCGGCATTGTTGACCAGCGTCGTCAGCGGTCCCAGCCGCTCCTCTATCAGGGCCAGGTTTGCGGCATGGGAGGCGACATCGCTGACATCGAAGGCCGCCGCCATGACCGGGGCGCCAAGCGCCTGCATCTGGCCGATGGCGCCATGCAGTTCGTCATCTTCCACCGGCCCGTTGATCGCCACCCCGAAACCGGCCTGCGCCAGGGCCTGCGCCGCCGCAAGGCCGATCCCGCGCGAAGAGCCGGTCACCAGCGCCACCTGTCTCATGCGCGCGCGCCTTTTTTCATCAGTTCGCGCGCGATGATCATGCGCTGGATCTGGTTGGTGCCTTCATAGATCTGGGTAATCTTGGCATCGCGGTACAGGCGCTCCACCTCGAAACCGCGAATGTATCCCGACCCGCCAAAGACCTGCACGGCATCGGCCGTCCGGGCCACCGCCATGTCACCGGCAAAGCACTTGGCCATGGAACAGGACCGCGTGGCGTCATGCCCCCTGTCGATCTTGACCGCGGCGGAATGCACCAGCAGCCGCGCGGCCTCGATATCCTTTGCCATGTCCGCCAGCAGCCACTGCACGCCCTGGAACTCGGATATCTGCTTGCCGAACTGCTTGCGCGTGCCGGCATAATCAACGGCTGCCTCCAGCCCCGCCTGGGCGATGCCGACCGCAAGGGCGGCGATGCCGACGCGTCCCTTGTCCAGCACGCTCATCATCATATGGAACCCGCGCCCGACCTCCCCCAGCAGGGCATCGGGGCCAAGGCGCACGTCGGAAAAGGTAAGGCCACCGACCTGGCTGGCGCGCTGTCCCATCTTGTGTTCCTTGGGTCCGCGCTCCACACCGCGGGCATGAAGGTCGACAATGAAGATCGACATGCCCCGGTTGCCCGCTTCCCTGTCCGTGCGGGCAAGGACGAAGCCGGTATCGGCGACCGGCGCGTTGTGGATCCACAACTTGCCGCCATTGATGATCCAGCCATCGCCATCCCTTACCGCAGTGGTGCGGATGCCCGAGACATCCGTGCCGGCCTCCGCCTCGGTAATGCAGTAGGCGACCTTGCGCTGCATGCTTATGACTTCGGGCAGCATCTTCTGCTGGGCAGTCGTGCCATGGCGGACCAGCAATGTGGAAATCAGTTCAACCAGCCCGCACTGATCGGCGACGCTGGCATATCCGCGCGACAGTTCCTCCATCACGACGGCATAGGTCAGCGTGTCGAAACCGGGACCGCCCAGCTCTTCCGGAACGCCGATTCCGAACAGCCCGACCTTGGCCATTTCGTCATATATTTCCAAGGGGAAGCGTTCTTCGCGATCCAGCGCCTCGGCAGCCGGGCGGATGACCTCATCCGCGAAGGCCCGGGCCATGTCGCGCACCTGTTCCTGGGTGTCGTTCAGATACATTCCGGCATTTCCTGCTCTTATATGAACTAACTGGTTACATATATCTTTCACATCCGAAGGGCAAGGACAAAGAATGGCGAATTTCGTGAATGTTCTTTTATTTTACAACGATTATAATCACACGACGGTGTACTTCGCGTGCCCGGGTCTGGGAAAATATTTTCCCCAACCGACCTTTTCCGCCTTCTGCGGGCCATATTCTGGCAGATATGCCGGACCCGCCCGTTCCAAGGGTGGGATTATTTTCCTTATTCCCCCAATATATCACATAAATATGAATTAACCCTGTCGGCACGACGCTCTATCACATACGTAACCAGATGGTGCATCTGGATGATGTCGTCCCAAGAAAAAATACGTGCGGTCGCCCGGATGCGACCAGACACAAATCAAGAATAAAAAATACAGGACATCGACCAATGATCGTTTTTCCCGCTTCACGACAGGCGACATGCAGGCACGAACGCCTTCGTGTAATTCCCGGGGAAAATCCATCGCGCCGCGCCGGCATTCAGGTGTCCGCGCGCGCCTGTTCCTGAAACGGCGTCGTCCCTCCTGCGGCATTACATGAAGCACTTCATGCAACGACTGTATTTCCATTTCGTTCATGCAGTCCGGGCGCTTTTTACCCAACTTCGGGACAGGTTGTTTCAGGTCACGGATCATCCATCCGCCATGAACGGAATGGGCGGATCATAATAACAGAGAGGCCGTCAATGCACGAAACGAGACACGGGACCGCATTACCCAAAACCCCGCGCGAATTCGGTTTCTTCATCAATGGTGAATGGCGTGGGGACCGCGACCTGTTCGAGCGCAATTCCCCCAGCCATGACATACCGGTCACACGCACGTCCCGCTGCACGCCAGAAGATGTCAATGATGCCGTCGCCGCCGCGCGCGAAGCATTCGAAGACCGGCGGTGGGCCGGCCTTGCGGGTGGGGCACGTGCCGCCGTGCTGCTGCGGGCGGCCGAAGGGATACGCCAGCATCGTGAGGAAATCGCCACGTGGGAAGTGCTTGAAAACGGCAAGCCGATTTCCCAGGCACGGGGCGAAATCGACCACTGCATCGCCTGTTTCGAAACGGCGGCGGGGGCCGCGCGGCTTTTGCATGGTGAAAGCTTCAACAATCTTGGCGACAGCCTGTTCGGCATGGTTCTGCGTGAACCGGTCGGGGTCGTGGGACTGATCACGCCGTGGAATTTTCCCTTCCTGATCCTGTGCGAACGGGTGCCGTTCATCCTGGCATCAGGCTGCACGCTGGTGGTCAAGCCCTCGGAAATGACAAGTGCCACGACGCTGATCCTTGCGGACATCCTTGCCGGGGCAGGGCTGCCTGCTGGCGTCTATAACGTGGTGACCGGCACCGGAAGCAGCATCGGCCGGGCGCTGACGGAACATCCGGACGTGGACATGCTGTCATTTACCGGATCCACCGCCGTGGGGCGCTCATGCGTGCGGGCGTCAGCCGACAGCAACCTCAAGAAACTGGGACTGGAACTGGGGGGCAAGAACCCCATCATCGTGTTTGCCGACGCCAATCTTGAGGATGCGGCGGACGGGGTGGCCTTTGGCATCAGTTTCAATACCGGACAATGCTGCGTCTCCTCCAGCCGTCTGATCGTCGAACGTTCGGTTGCGGAAAGGTTCGAGCATCTTCTGGCCGAAAAGATGAAGAAAATCCGCGTCGGCGACCCCTTCGACCCGCAGACGCAGGTCGGCGCCATCACCACGGCCGCACAGAACGACACGATCCTCAACTACATCGCCAGGGGCAAGGCGGAAGGTGCCAGGGTCGTGGTCGGGGGCAGCGCCCTGCAGTGCGGCGGCGGACGCTTTATCGCGCCGACGCTGTTTTCAGGCGTAACACCGTCAATGACCATCGCGCGGGAGGAAATATTCGGTCCGGTCCTGTCATCTTTCCATTTCGACACTGTGGATGAAGCCATCGCGATGGCGAATGACACGGTCTATGGACTGGCGGCCTCGGTCTGGTCGCGCAACATCAATCACGCGTTGGGTGTTACGCGGCGCGTGCGGGCCGGGCGTTTCTGGGTCAACACCATCATGGCAGGTGGACCGGAAACGCCGACAGGTGGCTTCAAGCAGTCGGGCTGGGGCCGGGAAACCGGACTGCTGGGGGTTGAGGAATATACCCAGGCCAAATCCGTCCATATCGATACTGGCGAACGTTCGCACTGGATTTCATCATGATGCAGGGATTTGATTACATCGTCGTGGGGGGCGGATCGGCCGGATGCGTTCTCGCCACCCTTCTGTCCGACAATCCCTGCGCCCGGGTATGCCTGATCGAAGCAGGCCAGCGCGATACCAATCCCCTCATTCACATGCCCATCGGCTTTGCCAAGATGACGACAGGGCCGTTGACATGGGGACTGACGACCGTACCGCAAAAACACGCCAACAATCGCAAGATACCCTACGTGCAGGCCAAGGTTCTGGGGGGTGGATCCTCCATCAATGCCGAGGTCTATACCCGGGGCCATCCTTCCGATTACGACCGCTGGGTGGAGGAAGGCGCGGAAGGCTGGGGGTTCAAGGATGTCCAGAAATACCTGCTGCGTTCCGAAGGAAATACGTTCCTTGCGGGTTCATGGCACGGAACGGACGGGCCGCTTGGCGTTTCCAACCTGTCCACGCCCCATCCGGTCAGCCGCGCCTTCGTGCAGAGCTGCCAGGAAATGGGCATTCCGTACAATCCCGATTTCAACGGCCCGACGCAGGAAGGGGCCGGCATTTACCAGATGACGATCCGCGATAACCGTCGCTGCTCCACGGTGCGGGGGTACCTGCGCCCGGCCCTGAAGCGCAAGAACCTGCATGTCATCACCAATGCCCTGGTGCTTCGCATTCTGTTTACCGGCACCCGCGCCACGGGCGTCGAGTACGCCGTGCGGGGCCGGACGCATACCCTGCTGGCCGAACAGGAAATCATCGTGACATCCGGGGCCATCGGCACGCCCAAGCTGCTGATGCTGTCGGGCGTCGGGCCGGGATCCCACCTGCGGCAGCATAACATACGCGTGGTGCAGGACCTGCCGGGGGTGGGGGAAAACCTGCAGGACCATTTCGGGGTCGATATCATAGCGCAGCTCAAACATAACGACAGTTTCAACAAATATGACAAAAAATACTGGATGCTGTGGGCCGGTCTGCAATATGCCATGTTCAATTCCGGTCCCGTAACATCCAACGTGGTGGAAGCCGGCGCCTTCTGGTACTCGGATCACAGGGCCGCCTGCCCGGACCTGCAATTCCATTTCCTTGCCGGTGCGGGCGCGGAAGCAGGCGTCAGTTCCGTGCCCAAAGGCACGTCGGGCATTACGCTGAACAGCTATACGCTACGTCCGAAATCACGCGGCAGCGTAAAGCTGCGCTCGGCCAATCCGGCCGACAAGCCGGTTGTCGATCCGAACTTCCTTGCCGATCCGGATGACCTGCGTGTTTCATGCGAAGGCATAAAGCTCAGTCTTGATATGTTCAATCAGCATTCCCTTCGTAAATATATTGATAAAATCTGCTTTTTTAATGGAAATACCCCAACCCAGGAAACGTTGCAGGATTATGCGCGTGAACATGGCCGGACATCGTATCACCCGACCTGCACGTGCAAGATGGGGCGGGACACGATTTCCGTCGTTGATCCTGATTTACGCGTTCATGGTCTGGATGGCATCCGTATCTGCGACAGTTCGGTCATGCCCTCCCTTATCGGGTCCAATACAAATGCGCCCACCATCATGATAGCGGAACGGGCGGCGGATCTTATACGTGGGAATGCGTGATATCCTGACAGACCGCTTGAAAACAACCTGTTGATTAAAAAGGTTCTGATTCCGTAATTTTTGAAACGTCCTTTCCACAAAACGCTTTGTTATGTTCATGATGTCTCAAGTTCCATGTTTTCAGACAGCCTGTGAGACCTGCATGTTTTGTGGAAAGTATTGCCGTATTTCAATTTCTTCGTGAAATACGCACGATGCAGTAAAATCCAAATAACCATACTATAAACAGAAAAATTACTTTTTAAATACAGCTACGTTCCAAAAAATTGCAATGCGCGGCTTTCATGTCGTGCATTGCTCTATGCGGTTGCATGTATATGTTCCGTCCCCGTCTCATCAAAGCTGATCCCATATCCCACAGAACAATAATAAAAGTGGAGATAAAATGGCATACCAGAGACACCAGATCTATCAGGAAGAGAAACGGAAATTCCCTTCCCCGCAGTTCCTTTCAGGAACGAAAGCGCGCGTCATTCATGCGCATGCCCCCCTGAATGTTACGGAATATCGATGGATAAACCGTGACTACCTCCCTCCTTCCGGCATGAATGATGCAAAGCGGCCGGATGATGCAAGGACGCAGACATCCTGTCGGCCCAGGGCATCCGCCGGCAGGCGGGCACGGACCGCAGTCCTGATTTCCTCTGTCATGGCAACAGTTCTTTTCCATTCGCCCGACAGTCATGCCCAGGAACATCCCGTTACCGTTTCACAGGTCCAGACGCAGACAAATGCCCCACCTGCGATGACCACGCCGTCTTCATTAAATAACCGTCGCAGATTTTATGCCCCCAACCCGACGAAAACCATCCAGCCCACGCAGTTGCCGGTCGTCAACCTCCATGCGGGCGAGCGGGAGCCGGCCGTTGTGTCCGACACGACGGAAAACAGCCTTTTCCCAGCCAGTTTCCATGACTGGCTGACGCAGGATACCATGACCGGGAACTGGGCCGGCAGGCGGACCTGGCTGATTGACAAAGGCGTCACGATAACCGGGCACTATTTCCAGGATAGTGCTGGAAATCCGATGGGGGGCGCGTCCAAGAATGTCCGTTACGCCCATGAAGTGGGCATCAACGTGGATTTCAACCTCAAAAAGCTGACGGGACTGCAGCTGGGTCTGTTCCATTTCACCGTGACCTCCCGCGCGGGCAAAGGACTTGGCGAGAAACTTCCCGCACTGGACAGCCCGCAGGAAATCTATGGCTCGCCCACCGTGCGTCTGACGCTGCTGGCATGGGAAATGCCCTGGAACCGTTATGTCTCGACAAACGTAGGTGAAATAAATGCCGAGACTGACTTTGAGACATGGTCCATATACTGGGGCATGAACAATTACTGCCAGTTCCAGAGCAATGCGATCTGCGGCATGCCACAGTCGATTGCCTTCAACTCCGGCTACAGTTACTACCCGACGGCCCATCCGGGTGCGTGGGTGAAGTTTTATCCGGCGGGGAACAATCATTATTCCATCCAGTTTGGCGTGTATTCGGTCGATCCGACCATTGCCAATACCCATAATGGCTGGAAAATGAACCTCCATGGTGCAACCGGCACCTTCATCCCCTTCCAGCTTGTCTGGCATCGGGGTGGCAAGGACGATTATTCCGGCCCGCTCCAGACCAATATCAAGATCGGTGGTTACTGGGATACGTCAGAGGTCAAGAATGTCTATTCCCATCTGGGGACCTTCGATATCGCCGCCCGCTACCTTGCCGTCGCGCCCGTCGCCAATGTGCGGGGACGTTTTGGCGGGTGGTTCCAGTTCGACCGGATGCTGGAACGTGACAGCAATGATGCGCGCAGGGGCACATCGTTCTTCGCTTCCTTCACATGGGGCGATCCCCGCACGTCCGTTGCGCCCTATTTCGTGGATGCGGGCATCACCCGGAAGGGAACGTTCCCGGACCGTCCCAACGATACCGTCAGCTTTGGCATGAAAATGCTCTGGGTCAACCGCAAGCTGACAAACTGGGTGCGCGACATACAGGCCACTGGCGCAACCGACATATACAAACCATCCGGCGAACCCGCCATCGAGCTGAACTATGGCTGGCGGCCGACCCCATGGCTCCTGATCCGGCCGGGTGCGCAGTATATCTGGAGCACGGGGGGAACCAACCGCTACCGCAATCCGCTCATCGTTGATCTTGAGACAGGCATTACATTCTGACCGGCATGCGCGCTTTGGGTGAAAATTTGACCGTTCCTTTCGAAAATGGCGTCATTTATCAACATACGTCACAGGAGGAAGCGGTCCTGTCCATTCGCGTCGGCGTTGCCGGCTGGTCGATCCCTTCCGCGCTTGCCGGGCGTTTTCCCACGACCGGCACGCATCTTGAACGTTATGGCGCCCGGTTCCCGGCGGTTGAAATCAACAGCAGCTTTTACCGACCGCACCGGCGCGCCACCTATGAACGCTGGGCCGCAAGCGTGCCGGCCGGGTTCCGCTTTTCCGTCAAGCTGCCAAAGGCAATCACGCATGAACGCCGCCTGATCGATTGCGGCGCGCTCATTGCCCGCTTTGCCGAGGAAACCGATGGCCTGGGTGACAGACGTGGCCCCATCCTCGTCCAGCTCCCGCCAGGCTTTGCCTACCCCGGTGATGTCGCCGAACGTTTCCTTGGTGAACTGAAGGCCGCGATCCCTGGCGCTGTTGTCCTGGAACCACGGCATGCCAGCTGGTTCCAGCCGGCGGTCGATCACATGCTGCAAAGGCAGCAGGTATCGCGGGTGGCGGCAGACCCGGCCAGGCCGCCGCCAGCGGCACAGCCGGGAGGCTGGAGCGGCCTTGCCTATTTCCGGCTGCACGGATCCCCGCGCATGTATGAATCAGCGTATGGGAAGGAAGCCATCGAAGCCCATGCGCAAGTCGTCACTTCGCTTGACGCGCGCGGCGTCGATGTCTGGACGATTTATGACAACACCACCTTTGGCGCCGCCATGCGGAATGCACTTGAACTGATGGATGCGGTCGTCCGGGACAGTTCCGGAAATCAATCGTCCCGTTCCCGGCAACCGTAATCCGGGACAGGCATGGAGGTCGCAATCATCCATGCCCGCCAAAGCATCCTCTCAGAGCATCTTCTCAGGGCATCCTTTTGACCGGATGCCCTGTTTCCTGGCTTACCCGACAGACATCAGGCTGGCATTGCCGCCTGCCGCCGCCGTATTCGTGCTGCAGCACTGCTCTTCCATCAGGAACTCACGCCCCGGCCCGTCATCGTTCATGAGGAAGACAGGGGCAATCGCGCCCGTGCCCTGGGCAAGGCCACGCGTGATTTCCTGAAAATTCCCGTCATCCTGCGTCCCGATCACCACGGCACAGGTCTGCTGGTGGATATCGGGGACATGACGGACCCGCGTTGCGATCTGTGGGGGAAGTGCTGACAGCCATGCCGTCTCCGCCTGCGTTCCCGCAACGAATGCCGTATTGCCACCCGAAAGGGCCAGTGACACTGCCTTCAGCAGCGCCTCGCGCGTTCCGCCCCCCACGCACAGCACGTTGCCACGCGGCATCAGGCGATAGATATTCTCCTCCCCGACCGGGCCGGGAAGTTTCATTTCCGCACCGATCAGGGACGTTTGCATCATGCCAGCGACATGACGGGCGATATCGCCATGCCCCTGCCCCAGAAGCCAGTCATGCCATGTCTGCATGAAGGCGGGCGTTTTACCTGCTTTCATGCCCGGCAGGCTGTCGAAAGCGGGACACCGCGCCACAAGGCGACGCAGGATCAGCGGGCCACCAGCCTTCGGCCCGGTACCCGACAGGCCCCGCCCGCCAAAAGGCTGCACCCCCACCACGGCACCGATCGTATTGCGGTTGACATACAGGTTCCCCGCGTTCAGCCGCCGGGTGACATGCCGGACCGTGGAATCGATGCGGGTATGCAGTCCCCCCGTCAGGCCATAGCCCAGTGCATTGATGTCATCGATCACCCTGTCCAGTGTTTCCCGACGATAGCGCAGCACATGCAGGACGGGGCCGAATACTTCCGGCCCCAGATCCGAAATGGAATCAATCCCGATCAGGGTCGGGGGCACGAAGCTGCCCTGATCGCAGTCCCCCGGCACGGGCACGGAAAAGACCGGTGCCCCCCTGCCCCGCAGGGCGTTGATATGGCTGCGTATTCCATCGGCGGCGTCCGGCGTGATGACCGGACCGATATCGGTGGACAGCATGGCGGGATTGCCCAGCCGCAGTTCCCGCATCGCGCCACGCAGCATGGTCAGCACATGATCGGCACAGTCCTCCTGCACGCACAGGATGCGCAGGGCCGAACATCTCTGCCCCGCGCTGTCGAAGGCGGAAGCGACGACATCGGTGACGACCTGTTCGGCCAGGGCGGAGGAATCGACGATCATGGCGTTCTGGCCGCCCGTTTCGGCAATCAGCGGCACGGGCTGGCCCGCAGGGCCACGACGTCCGCAAAGCTGGCGGTTGATCGACTGCGCCACCATTGTCGAGCCGGTGAACATCACGCCCGCGACCTGCGCCGCCCCGACCAGCGCCGCCCCCACGTCGCCATCGCCGGGCAGCAGTTGCAGCACATCGACGGGCACGCCCGCCTCATGCATGATGGCGACGGCCTGTGCTGCGATCAGGGGCGTTTCCTCCGCCGGTTTGGCGATGACGCTGTTCCCGGCGGCAAGGGCCGCGGCCACCTGCCCGATGAAGATCGCCAGCGGGAAGTTCCACGGGCTGATACACGCGACCACCCCCAGCGGTACATGCGTGGCGCCGTCGAAACCATCGCGGATCTGCGCCGCGTAATAACGCAGGAAATCGACGGCCTCCCGAATTTCGGCAATCGCGTTGGGAAAGGATTTCCCCGCTTCACGCACGATCAGGCCAAGCAGCGCGTCGCGTCGCGCCTCCATCAGGTCGGCTGCCCGTTCCAGCATCTCGGCGCGCGCGGCCGCGGACCGGGCCGCCCACGTCGCAGCCCCCCTTGACGCGCTGTCCACGACGGCGGGAATGACGGCCGGGTCGGCGGGCGTCCATGTGCCCACCCTGTCACGCCGGTCGGCCGGATTGCGGATGTCGCGTGCCTGTCCCGCCGGGACCGGCACGGCAAGCATCGGCCCACACGTCCATTGCGCGGCCGACGCCGCCAGCCCCGTGCCCAGCGCCGCGAGGCTGTTTTCGTCATTGAGGTCCAGCCCGGCGGAATTGCGCCGGGCTGGCGCGAACATGTCCGGGGGGGCGGCAATCGCGGGATTGGGGCTGCCATACGGGACGATGGCGTGGGCAATCACCACCGGGTCCGCCACCAGCGTGGAGACGGGAACCCGTTCATCCCCGATCTGGTTGACAAAGGAAGAATTCGCCCCGTTTTCCAGCAGGCGCCGCACCAGGTAGGCCAGCAACGTTTCATGGGTCCCGACAGGAGCGTAGATGCGGGCGGGACGGTTCAGATGCTCCGGCCCCACGACCTCCCCATACAGGGGTTCGCCCATGCCGTGCAGGCACTGGAATTCATAGGAACCGACCTGGAATTCCTTGCCTGCCAATGTGTAAATGGTGGCAAGGGTGCGGGCATTATGGGTGGCGAACTGTGGAAAGATCACGTCGCGCGCATCCAGCAACCTGCGCGCGCACGCGACATAGCTGATGTCGGTATGCACCTTGCGGGTATAGACCGGAAAGTCCTTCACGCCGTCGATCTGGGCTTTCTTGATCTCGCTGTCCCAGTAAGCGCCCTTCACAAGGCGCACCATCAGGCGATGTCCGGTGCGGCGCGCCAGGTCGATTATGAAATCCAGCACCATTGGCGCGCGCCGGCCATAGGCCTGCACCACGAAACCGATACCGTTCCAGCCCTGCAGCGCCGGTTCCCGACACAGCCCCTCCAGCAGGTCGAGCGACAGTTCCAGACGTTCGCTTTCCTCCGCATCGATATTGAGGCCGATGTCATACTGCCGTGCCAGCACGGTCAGTTCGATCACCACGGGCAGGAGCTCCGTCATCACGCGCTCCCGCTGGGCGCGGCTGTACCGTGGGTGCAGCGCCGACAGCTTGATGGAGATGCCGGGACGTTCATAAACATTCGCCCCGCGCGCGTTCCGGCCGATGGCATGGATGGCGGTCACGTAATCCTGCCGGTAACGTTCGGCGTCGCGCGCCGTCAGCGCCGCCTCCCCCAGCATGTCATAGGAATAGCGGAAACCCCTGGCTTCCAGCTTCTCGCTGGCCTTCAGGGCGGCCCCGATCGTCTCGCCCACGACGAACTGTTCGCCCATCATCCGCATCGCCACGTCCACGGCCCTGCGGATGATGGGTTCCGCGCCACGCGCCACCAGCGCCCCGAGCGTATCCGCAAGGCCGGCGGGATCATGCCCGGCGGCCTGCGTCAGGCGCCCCGTCACCAGCATGCCCCATGCGGCGGCATTGGCGAACAGGGGACGGTCGCGCGAAATGTGCGCCATCCAGTCGCCCGACCCGATCTTGTCACGGATCAGCGCATCCCGCGTGGCGTTGTCCGGAATGCGCAGCAGCGCCTCCGCCAGACACATGAGCGCCACGCCTTCGGCCGAGGAAAGGGAGAATTCCTGCACCAGCGCCTCGACCCCGCCCGGACGGCGGTTGCGGCGCAGCCCTTCGGTCAGGCGCGTCGCAAGGGCCGTGACCTGCGTGGCTTCGTCCGGGGCCAGTGTCGCGGCCGGGGTCAGTGCGGCGATACATTCGCCTTCGGGGCGGCGAAGTGCATCGGTTATCCGTTGCCGCAGAGGGGACGCAGGCTCCACTGGGCCAGAAAAATCTTTAAAAAACAGCACGATAAAGATTCCAGACAGATGATGGGGGCAGGAATGGCGCCCGAATGATATAAGAATGTCAGGATATTATATGATTTGAAAATTCATAGCATATTTTTCGCCCCCATCATCGCGACCAGCAGATGAAAGCAGCCGGCGGATGTGAAAGGTTTTTCGATTCAGGTCTTTGATAATAATAAATATTTTCGGGGACGGCCTTCCTGCGCGACGGCGACAGTCCCTGAAGCTTTTTGCAAAAAGCTTCACCAAAAACTTCTTTACCGGATACGCAGGATGTCTGGTGAAGGTTTCGTGCGAAAACCCGATCGTGGTTTTACCGGGACGAAACGGGCATCGTTCCGTCAGGACATCCGGGAATCCTTCAGCCCTGCGCCCGTTCGCGGATGACCTTCACCGAAATATCGGCAGCCTCAAGGATATGCTGGCGCGTCAGGCGGGCGACCTCCTCAGCATCGCGCCGGCGACAGGCCTGCATGATCCCTTCATGCTCCCTGTCGGTGACGAGCTTTCGCCCCTCAAGCTCAAGGTGACTGCGGATGTAGCGATTGAGCCTTACATGCAGGTCATCAATCATCTCAAGCAGCCGCGGGCGTCGCGCCGCGACATAGATGGCGTTGTGAAAGGCCCGGTTCAGGTCGCCTGAATCATGCCTGCTGGTTGCGTTGGCCGCCCCTTCGACAAAGGCGTCATATGCGTCCTCCACCCGGGCTAGGTCCATGCGCGACATGTGGCTGACGGCATGACGCGCCGCCATTTCCTCCAGCGAGGCGCGTATTTCGGAATATTCGACGATATCCTGTTCGCTCATCCCGGTGACCATCGCACCCCGGTTGGGCATGAAGGCCACCAGTCCCTCGGCCTCCAGCCGTTTCAGCGCCTCCCTTACCGGAATGATGCTGGTGCCAAATCCACCCGCCAGTTCGGATTGCGGCAATGCCTGGCCCGCTGGCAGCTGGCCCGTCAGGATGGCGTTACGCAGCGCCTCCCCCACCACCAGGGACGCGGCGCCACGTTTCTGGTCGGTTTCCACATCAAAGATGCAGGATGGCAGCATATGCTCTTTCCCCGGCAGGCGCTGTGCCGATCATGAACCGACGCCAGCCCCGTGCCGCAAAACCCGCCGGAATCAGGGTTGGGCCGGGTTATGATGGCTGTCCAGCACGCGCACGGCACGACATCTGGGCATGGCGTATAAAATCGTGCGGATCATATTATACATCGCCACGCAGGGTCAAAGAATTTGCCACGCACGCAAGGCCCCGCACGCGACAGCGTCGCCATGCGGAAACATCAGTCGTCATCAGGGGAATTACGTTACGGTTTTGGACAGATGCCACGCAAGCTGATAGCGTTCCCGTAACGAGGACATGACACGACGCCCCTTTGCGCCATCGCGGGCGGGAAAAGGCGTGGGTCGCCTGTCATCGTCGCGTGACCCACGAAGGATGCCTGATGACGCGCGATACCGTTTCCGGCCATACGCTGAAAAACCGCCATATCGCCATGATCGCCCTGGGGGGCGTGGTCGGGGCCGGCCTGTTTGTCGGCAGCAGTTCCGCCATCGCCATCGCGGGGCCGGCCGTCCTGCTGGCCTATGTCCTGTGTGGCGGCCTTGTCATGGTGGTCATGCGGATGCTGGGCGAAATGGTGATGCGCCAGCCGGGACGGGGATCGTTCGTCGAATATATCCGCGCGGCATACGGCAACAGGTGGGGATTTGTCGCGGGCTGGATGTACTGGTTTTTCTGGGTCGTGGCGATGGGGAGCGAGGCGATTGCCGGCGGCCTGCTTGTGCAGGACTGGACCGGACTGCCGCCATACATGCTCGCCATCGGGATCATCCTCGGGCTGGTGGCGATCAACCTGTGTGCCGTCGATGTGTTCGGGGAGTGTGAATTCTGGCTTTCCCTGACGAAGGTCGCCAGCATCCTCCTGTTTGTCATACTGGGCATGGGATTTGTGCTGCACCTGTTCGGCCCGCGTCTGGCGGTCGGGGCGAACTATCTGGGGCATGGGGGGCTGGCCCCCAACGGCATTGCCGTCGTGCTGGCGGTGATCCCGACAATCATGTTCAGCATGATCGGGTCGGAGGTGGCGACGGTCGCGGCGGCGGAATCCGCGAACCCGCAGGCAGGCGTCGCCCGCGTGACGCGCAGCATCGGCGTCAGGGTCACCATCTTCTATCTGGCGTCCGTCATGCTGGTGCTCGCCATTGTGCCATGGGACCATGTGGTGCCGGGAAAATCGCCCTTCGTGGCCGCCATGACGGTCATGGGCGTGCCGGGGGCCGCCACGATCATGCAACTGGTGGTCTTCAGCGCGATCCTGTCGTGCCTCAATTCCAGCCTCTACATCACGTCGCGCATCCTTTCGGAACTGGCGCGTGGCGGGAACGCGCCCGCCGTGCTGGCCCTGCGCTCCCGGCAGGGCGCGCCACGGCTTGCCCTTGGTGCCAGCGCGCTTGCCGGACTGGTTGTGGCACTGTGTTCGGTCCTGTCGCCCAACCTGCTTTTTTCCTTCCTGCTGAGCTGTAGCGGCGGGGTAATCCTGCTGGTGTACATGATGATCGCGTTCAGCTACCTCCTGCTGATGCGCGGGGAGGATGCCGCCGGTCGCAACTGGCAGGGGTATCTGAGCATCGGCGGCATCGGCATCGTTTTCGTGGCGATGCTGCTTGACCCGACGGAGCGCATGACCGCCCTGGCAAGCCTCATGACCGGCGTGTTCTTCGTATGCCTGTTCGATGGGTGGCGGATGGTGATGCGCCGCCAGCAGCGGGCACGGGCGGGCACGCAGGCGGGATGCCTGTAACGGGGACATCTCTTCCCCGCCCCGCCCTGCGTCAGGGCTGTGCCGGACCTTCGGGGGGTGGAAGGTGCGCCCTGATGTCACGTGAATAATCCGGCCCCAGCGTGGCATCTGGCGGACGGATGATCCTGCTGGCCGCATGCAGGGCACTGAAATCGGGAAGGCGGGCGCGGTCATAAGGCCCCAGAAGGTCCATGTCATACGCCATCGCGGCGGTATGTCCGCTCAGGATCACGCGCCAGTCCAGCCGATAGCGCAGGCGCGCCCCGGCGCGGGCAAGGATGCCGGTGGTACAGTTATCCGTCAGGGTATTGTACCATTGCGGATGGCCGATCAGGTCATGGATCGCGTTTACATAGCTCAGGAACAGATGTTCCCTCACCTCCGGCGACAGGTTCAGCCGGTAGAGATAGACGCGTTCATGCCGGATATCGGTCCGCACCCCGATCAGGTCGCGCTCGTCCGCCGTGACGTAGAACAGTTCGTAATGATGGAAAAACCCGGCGATCGTGGAATAGGCAAAGCGTGCCTGACGCCGCGTTTCGATGGAAATCGCCAGATGCCGCCCATCCGAAAAGCCGAAGCTGAGGAATACGTGCGCGATCGCGTCCCCCGCCCAGTACGAGGTGACAAGATCGACGCTCTGCAACCCGTCCAGCCGATAGGTGGCGTCATACCATGCGGGGATATAGCTGGTGGGGGTATGATAGCGGAAATTGCGCACATGCCGCACATGGATGTCATTCCCCTCCCGCCAGGCATCGGCGGGGATGGCATATTCCTGCGCCCATATGCGGTCATTGCGCGGCGGGTCCGTCACGTACCATCCCGTAAGCCCAAGGACGAGGACCGCCCTGAAGGCATGTCCCCACCGGGCGGGCCGCACCCATGCCGCCGCGCACATCAGCAGCGGGAATGCGACAGACAACCCCAGCCTGAGCATATCGGGCTGGAGCGTGGAATAATACAGCGCCGCCGCCCCAAGCAGGCCAAGCATTCCCCATGCCACACGCCCGCACCATATGCCCGCCCGCCGCCAGCGCATCGCGCGCAAGCCGGTCATCGCGTGGCCATGACAGGTCGTGCCGGAGCAGGCCGGGCGACGGCAGGCCGGGCCGGGCCGGTATCCATCGGGTTTTGCGCCAGCTGGAGCAGGAGGATGCGCTGCACCTCCGCGATCGTGAAGGGATTGGATTGCGTGGAATGTTCCGAATGACGGACCACAAGTTCGGAATCCACCCCCGGAATGTGGGCGCTGGCATAGGAGACCACCCCGTCATCGGCGCGCGACAGCGGATTTCCCGTGCCACAGACCGGGATGATGGAATGGGTATGCACGCCCGGCACGATGGGAATGGTGGGCAGCGTGCGCATGAACGGGCTGCGCGGGGACATGGCATATACACTGCCCAGTCGCGGCACCCGGTTGTCGGGATGCGTGCTGTCCCCGGCGCCGGTTACGATTTCACGCGCCGTTTCGCTGACCCGCAGGGGCAGGCTCGCCATTCCCCCGACCATCTGCGCCAGCGACATTCCGGCAAGATAGCTGCCGTGCTGGGGCGTCGCGATAAAGACCACGCGCTGGATTTCCGGCATGGGTTTGGGGAACATCGTTTCCTCAATCAGCTGCCGGGTGCGCCCGTCCAGCCGGAAGGTTGAAAGGGGGCGCCCCGCCGTGCCATCCCACAGCCTGTCGCCGGGATTGATGACCAGCATGCGCGCCAGCAGGCCGCCCTGGCTATGTCCCACCAGCGTGATGTGTCCCAGCGCCGGATCCGCCCTGACCCCGCCCAAGCTGTCGACCGCCTGTGTAATCGCCCGGCGCAGTTGCCATGCCGAATACGGGATGGGATTGCTGGTGGCATAGGAAAAGAACCAGAAATCGAAGTGATCGCGGATTTTCGGGTTTTCCAGCAGGTCATTGACCATGCCGGCCCAGCGGTACGGGCTGGACGCCGTGCCGTGGATGAACACCACCGGCATGTTCCCCGGCCGGTGCGGCGTCATGGCCACCAGCCGCGGCTGCGTCCCGTCATAGGTGGTGCCGTCGAAAAAACCGCGATATTCCTTGGTCCATAACGCCGTCTCCCGCAGGCTCAGGGCACGCGCGGCGGTCTGGTCATACGCGGCGGGGGCAAGGACGCCATCCACGGTGCTGTCATCCATGACACGCAGCAGCAGCCGTCCCTGCAGATGACCGGTCAGCACCTGCCCGCGCGGGTCGTCCATTTCCAGCAGCATGCTGGCGGGAACGCGCATGCGGCTGGAAACATCGAACAGGTGGCTGCCTTCTTTCGCATCGGGCGCGCCGCCTTCGGGACGCCCGCGCGCCGTCAGGGCCTCGCCAAGTCCGGGGGTGCGATAGACATTGCCGATGCCATGGACGGCCAGCGTGGCCGTGGGACGGAACCCCTCCAGCACGCGGCCATGCCAGCGCAGCTGCGTCGGATCGGCGGTCAGCGCGATATCCCCGAACGGCAGGGCGCGGCTTTGCGTGGCAATGGCGACAGGCGCGGGAAAAGCCGCCGTCAGCCCGAGGTTGTAGAGGTCGGCGGCCTGCCGGAAGCGTGGATCATACGCGCTGGGCCCATCCCCCTGCCCCGGCTGGAGAAAGGCATAGGCGTAAATCGCGGCGGCAAGGAAATCTTCCGCCCTGTGGTGACGCAGCCCCTGCCGGTAGCTGAGTTCCGACAGCGCGAACAATATGTCGGCCAGTTCATCATCCGCCCGCGCCTGCGCACGCAGGGCGGCAATGGCGCGATCGGGGTGGTCCGTCGTCAGGCCATGCCGACGCAGGACGATCCGCGTATCGTTGCTCAGCCCATGGCCCAGCAGCGCGCTGCGCGACGTGTCGCGATAGCTTTGCACGAGAGAGACCTGCCGCACGCTGACAGGCCCGGCGCATGCCGCCAGGCCGGCCAGCATCAGCATAGGGACGCTCATTCCTGCCCTGCGCAGGCGGCGAATGGAGGAACAACCTTTGGGAACCGGTTTCATCACCGCAGATTAAGCATCTGCCCGCCCCATGGGAAAGCCCCGCATGCATCCCATGTCATGGCGCGGTGCCCTGAAGGATCAATCACGGAGCAGCCCCATCAGGGAATGGAATCGGGGTCGAACATGAATTCCGCAAAAATACCATTTTATTTCAACGAGTTGATCTGAAGGCATAAAGTTTAAAACAGCTACCTTGCAATGCATTGTTCCTATGGTTATAAGGTAGCTGTCTATGGATGCTTATGAACCGGAATCGGATACCCCTGAAAAGGGTGTGCGAACGGTCTGAAAACTGGAAAGGCCGTGGAACCAAACCTTGTCCAATTCAAGAAAGGCGTGCTGGAGCTGTGCGTGCTGGCCCTGCTGTCGCAGGCCGATTCCTACGGCTACGACATCGCAAGCCGACTGTCCGAGGCGATAGAGATGGGCGAAGGCACCATCTATCCCCTTATGCGGCGGATGCAGAAAGATGGACTTGTTTCCACGTATTTTGTGGAATCATCGTCCGGCCCGCCGCGAAAATACTATGCCCTGACGGAAAAGGGGCATGACAGCCTGCGCGCGCAGCGCACGGCATGGACCACCTTTACCCGCGCGGTGTCCGCCATCCTTGACGCGCCAACCGCATCCGGCACGACCACTGAACCGTCTTCTTCTTCTTCACCCGCAGACACGAGTGGGGCCACCTCGCTCACCGTGCAGAAAAACACCGGGAACATACGGCCATGAACAGCAGACAGATGTTCCTTGACCAGTTGCGCGCCGGCCTGAAGGGCCTGCCGCGCCATGTGGCTGATGATATTCTTTCTGAGTACGAAGCACATTTTGACGAAGGACAGGCACAGGGCCGCTCCGACAGCGACATTGCCGCCGGCCTGGGCGACCCGGTGCGACTGGCCCGTGAATTGCGGGCCGAAACGGGGCTGCGCCGATGGGAGGACGAGCGAAGCCTGACGAACGCGCTGGGCGCTATCGTGGGGGTATTCGGCCTGGCCGCCCTCGACCTTCTGATCGTGCTGCCGGTCCTGCTGGCGCTGGCCGCGCTGGACCTGGCATTCTTCCTTGTCGGGATTGCCTGCTGCCTGGTTGGCAGCCTTCTCCTGCCGCTGGCAATCATCAACATCGCCCCCTTTGGCGGCGACTGGCTCCAGAGCATGCTGGTCAGCCTGGGGACGGCAAGTGGCGGCGCGTCGCTCATGGCGATGTGTGTTCTCTTCACCATTGGGGTGGTCAATCTCCTCGTCCGCTACGGTCGCGCGCACTACCGACTGATAGCCCCCTCCCTTCCTGCCAGATCGTAAGGAATTACAGTCATGATCCGCGGTATTACAATGATCGCAGTGGGCGGGGCCGCCCTTTCACTTGCATGTTTCGGTGTCGCATCGTCCCGCGCGCCGACGGGTTTCCCGTTCCTGACGTTTGACGCGGCGGACGACGATACCACCCCGCCCGCCGCGACCCGCGTCCTGCCGTGGCAGGGCGGGCATGTGCTGGAGATCGACCTGCCGGCGCGCGTGGTCTATCAGCAGGGACCGCTCAGCAGCATCACCGTCGCGGGATCGGAACGCATGGTGCGTGCCGTCACGCTGGATGGGGACAGCCTGGGCATCAACAACAGTCTGGCCCATAATATCAATTTCGGCTGGCACAACAGGAAACTGACCGTTACCGTCACGGCGCCGGAACTCGATACCCTGAAATTCAATGGTTTTGGATCGCTTTATTTACGCGATTACCATCAGCCCACCCTTACGCTGGAGGTCAATGGCGCCGCCAGCGTCAAGGGGAACGGACGGGCCGACAATGTCAAGCTGTCACTGGATGGCGCGGGTTCCATTGACCTTACGGCCATGGAGATGACGGATCTGGATGCCTCCATCGATGGCGCGGGATCGGTCAAGGCAGGCCCGACAGGCCATGCCAGCGTTTCGATCGACGGGGCGGGTTCGGTCAAGCTGACGCGGGCGCCGGCATCGCTGAGCAAGCAGATTGACGGCATCGGTTCCGTTTCCGTCCCGCCCGCCGGCAAGCCCGCGCATGTCGACACGTCGCGTCCCCTCCCCCCACCATCCGATCAGGAAGATGACGAGAAAATCTCCATGTAGCGTGGCATCAGGCTGTTACCGGGAAATCAGGTGCCTTCATGATTTCCCGGGCGGCCTGCCTGTCGCGATCCACAGGACAAGGCACGGGACAAAGAAATACGCGACCACGCCAGCCAGCAGCCATGGCATCAGATAGGTCATGTCGGTATGCAGCACGAAACGGCAGAACAGGTTTCCCAACCCCATCATGACAATCACGCAGAAGCACACCCCGACATTCACCATCAGTGAACGATCGTCGTTGATCTGCTGGAGTTTCTGTAACACTGCATCGCCTCGTCTGTCTGCGGATCCTGACCCCGCCGTTTCTAGCGGGTTCGTCCCCTGTTATCCAGACCGTATCGCGCCTTTTCCCCATGCGGGCCACCCGGTCGCGTCCGGACCGGGGGAAAAATCCGGTCGCATCGACAGGCCATGACCGGGTGCGGGCTTCTTGAAATCCTGTCAGGGAGGACCAATATCGGAAATGACGCCCGATAAATCCACGGGCGAACCGAACGAGCAAGAACAGGATCAACTGGACCATGAGCGCTGCTGAAAACCTACGGAAACTGAGCCCGGAAGACCTTCAGGACATCACGAAGCACCTGGAAAAATCCCTCCATCAGCATAAGGCCGACCTGCACAAGCAGATTTCGGAACACCTTGCCGGACTGAAGGGCGAAGTCACGCTTCATGAAAACAAGATCCCGACGTCGTGCAAGGTTTACGGGCTGCTGATACTGGCGGCGGCCTCGGTGGCGAGTTACATTTTCGGTCGCAAGTCCGCGGACTGACCTGTCGTCAGGATATGGCCTGTCATGCCCCTGCCATCCTTTCGCGGATGGCAGGGGTTATTATTATCAGCATCCATATATCCTGATTGTCTTGAAGAGCATTTCAGAAATCGCGCACGAAATCTCCCGCGATCATGATGCGGTTTCCACTGAAGCTTTTTGAAAAAAGCCCCAAGACGCGCCGCCTTTTTGGAAACCGGCGATGGATTGGATGTTTTATTCTTTTTTATCAATATGTTGTTTGGGGAATGTTTCCCCCGGAAATCCGAAAACGGCGGATGACGTGAGGCCCCTTCCTGCATGGCAGGGATTGCATGACAGCACTGGTTCTGGAGTATGCTTCCCCGTAATTCCCGTCTGGGAATATTACGTGGGTGAAGCAGATGAAAATGGCCTTCCTCTCTTCGGGTATGATGCTGGCTTTCGCGGCATATTCGTCATTTTCAGTCAGCGATGCCTATTCAAAGCTGCTGGCCGGCCAGCTTGATCCCTTTGAGGTCGCATTTTCCGGTGGCGTCTTCGGTTTCCTGATCATTCCCTTCATTCGCAAGAAGAATGAGTCCTATCTGGACATATTCTCCCCCCAGCGTCCGGCCATGTGGCTGGTGCGGGCAATCGCCACGTTCGTCGCGACGGCCGCCAGCGTGGAGGCCTTCATGCTCCTGCCCATGCCCGAAGCCCTGTCGCTGATGTTCCTCATGCCGCTTTTTGTAACCATCCTGTCGGTCAGCCTGTTGAAGGAGAAGGTTTCGTCATGGGCATGGGCGTCGGTCATCCTGGGTTTCATCGGGGTCCTGATTGTCCTGCGCCCGGGCATGCGCGCGCTTCACCTTGGACATCTGTGCGCCCTGGTCGCGGCGGTGGCGAACGCGGTGGGGGTGATCGCCTACCGGCTGGCGGGAACGAACACCCCGCGCCTTTCCCTGTTCGGGTCCAGCCTTTTCGGCCCCCTGGTGGGCGACGGGCTGCTGATGCTGGGCCATGCCCACTGGCCCCACGGGCTGAAAACATGGTTCTTTCTGTTCGGTTACGGGTTCCTGGCGGCGCTGGGGCAGCTTCTGATGATGATGGCGACCGCGCGCGCGCCCGCCAACCGCGTCGCGCTTCCACAGTACAGCCAGATGCTGTGGGCCGTGGCCTTCAGCTATTTCCTGTTCCACCAGTCCCTTGATGGCTGGACCTTCGTGGGCATCACGGTCGTGACCTTTTCCGGCATGCTGAACTGGATGCGTCAGCGTATCAAATACGAGGAACTGGCCCTGAGGGAACGCCACGCGGCCAGATACCGCATGCAGGGCACGTCTTCGCCATAGTCTTCAGCCCCCATGCGCTGCGTTCCGCGCCGCCGCCAGCAGGGCGCGAATGGCATCGATGTCCGTTTCGGCGGGCATCGCCCCAAAACCGAAAGCATCATTGCCTGAGCGCGACCGGGGTTTCCTGCATGACGCATGCACTTCCCTTACCCCCGTTCGGCTGACAAGCTGGCGGACATTGCCCGCGTTGATCCCGCTGCCGGCCATGATGACGATGCGCCCCCCGGCCTGCCGGCGGAGGCGGGCAAGGCATTTCTCCCCCTCCGGCGCGCCGGGTTGCTGTCCGGAGGTCAGGATGCGCGTAAAACCCGCCGCGATCGCAAATTCCAGTTCCGCAAGGGGATCTTTCACCAGATCGAAAACCCGGTGCAGGGTGCGTTCCATCCCCGCGCAATGATCGGACAGACGCAACAGCAGGTCGCGGTCAAGCCCCCCGTCGGGCCGCATCGCCCCCAGCACCACCCCCGACAGGCCGGCTTCGCGTGCCGCGCGGATATCATCGACCATCACGGCGGCTTCATCATGATCGAACATGAACGTTCCCCCACGGGGACGGATCATGGCCATTGCCGGGCCCCCTCCCCGCGCGGCGCATCGCATCAGCCCAGGGCTGGGCGTCAGTCCCCCGACGTCGAGGGAGGCGCACAGTTCGATCCTGTCCGCCCCGGCGGCGTTGGCGGCGGCTATGCCCTGCGGGGTTTCGACACAGATTTCAACACGGATCATGAAATATCTCCGGCCGCAGGCACGCGACCTGACGTGTCGGCGTGACCTGACGCAAGGGTGGGGTGACAACCGCGCAGTCCGCCACCGCATATGGGCAGCGATTGCGAAAGGCGCATCCCTCGTGATGGGATTGCGTGACGGGGGTGATCGTGGGCGGATGCCGCGTGGCGGGAGAATACCTTCGCCCCAGGCCGGGAACCAGCGACATCAGGGAACGTGAATAGGGATGACAGGGCTGTTCGCGGAATTCCCGCACCGGCGCGATTTCCATGACCCGGCCAAGATACATGATGACAAGCCGGTCGCACAGGAACATGACGGTCGGCAGGTCATGCGACACGAACGCCATCGCCAGTTCCATCCGCGCGCGCAATTCGCGTAACAGGTTGATAACCTTTGCCTGAACCGAGACATCAAGCGCTGAAACAGGTTCATCCGCGACAATCAGCCGTGGCCTGAGCGCCATGGCGCGGGCGATGCCGATGCGCTGCCTCTGGCCGCCGGAAAACTCATGGGCGAACCGCGTCAGGGCATCCTCGCCCAGCCCCACCGCCGCCAGCAGTTCGACCACGGTTTTACGCCGGCTGTCGCGATTACCGATCCGGTGGATTTCCAGCCCTTCGGCGACAATATCCACGACCCGCAGGCGCGGGTTCAGGCTGGCGGCGGGATCCTGAAAGATCATCTGCACCTGCCTGCGGTACCAGTTCAGGTCCGCCCCGCTCAGGCCATGGATATCACGCCCTTCGAATTCGACCCTTCCCCCGGTCGAGCGTTGCAGGCGCACCATGCATCGCCCGATCGTGGTCTTTCCCGATCCTGACTCCCCCACGATCCCCACGATCTCGCCCGCATGGATATCGAACGACACTTTGCTCAATGCGTGAACATTGGGGGCAGGACGGCCGAACAGGGGGCGACGGGCACCAAACTCGACGCTCAGGTCCCGCACGGACATCAGGGGCACCCTGTTCATGACGCCACCACCCCCGCCATGTCGCGCCATGCGATGCAGCGCGTGACATGGTCCATCCCTTCGTCCGCCGGCTGCAGGGCGGGATGTCCGGCGCGGCACGCATCACGGGCCATGTCGCAACGTGGGGCAAAGGCACAGCCGGCGCGGGGGTGCGCCAGATCGGGCGGATGTCCCCGGATTGTCGGCAGCATCGGGGAAGGTCCGTCACCCAGCGTCGCCAGATGCCGCACCGGCAGGCAGTCCAGCAGGGCGCGGGTATAGGGATGGCGCGGCCGTCCCGTCACATCCGCCACGCGGCCATGTTCCACCACCTGTCCCGCGTACATCACCATGATCCGGTCGGCAAAGCCCTCCAGCAGCGACAGGTTGTGGGTAATGAACAGCACGGCCATCCCGGTATCGCGCCGCAACTGCCCAAGGATATCCAGAATCTGCGCCTGCGTCGCGACATCGAGGGCGGTCGTCGGTTCGTCCGCGATCAGCAGCGCGGGGCGGCAGGCGATGGCCATGGCAATCATCACGCGCTGACGCATGCCGCCCGACATCTGGTGGGGATAGCTGCCGATACGTTGCTTCGGCGCGGCGATCCCCACGGCGTCCAGCAGGTCCGCCGCGCGGGCCAGCGCCGCCCCGGCCGTCATGCCGGCATGCAGCACGAGGGCTTCGGCAATCTGCGCGCCCACCGTCATGGCGGGATTGAGGGAGGTCATGGGTTCCTGAAACACCATCCCGATCCCGCCACCGCGTATCTGGCGCAGCGTTTTTTCCGACGCCCCCGCCAGATCGACCGGCGGCTGGTCCGCTGGCCCGAACAGGATGCGGCCCCGGGTGATGCGGCCGATCCGTGGCAGCAGCCCCATGACCGACAGGCTGGTCACGCTTTTCCCCGAACCCGATTCCCCCACCAGCGCCACGATTTCACCGGGCTGGATGTCAAAGGTCACGTCATCCACCGCATGGATGACGCCGCGTCGCGCATGGAAATGGATGTGCAGCCCCTCGACAGACAGGACGGGACGGCCGGGCGTCACTGCCTAACGCCCGTTCCAGCGGGCCGAGGGATAGACAACGGGCGACCATGTGAATGACGTATCGAAAGGAAAGGTCGGCCGGACCTTGCGCAGGCGTGGCAGACGCGTGACATGCTGGTCCACCGCGCCCGGCGACAGCACCATCAGCGCCGGACTGGCGATCGGGGCCAGTTCAGGCGACAGATAGCCGGATTTGACCACGACAATGCGTGTCCGGCGTGGATCAAGGCCCAGCAGCGTGAAATCGGCGATGTTGTGATAGGGCCTGCGTCGCGCCGCCACGACGACAAGGATCCCCCCCACCGCGATGACCGCCTGACGTTCGCGTTCCTGCGCATGGTCCAGCAGGAAGCGTACCTCCCCCGAAACCCGGACCGGCTTCGTCCCGGCCGGGTCCAGCGCGCCACCGATGTCCACGGTGACCTGCCCCCCCGTTCCGGCCGCATATGCCGCGCGGGTGGCCTGCGGGTCGGCAATTCCCGCCACGATGACATCACGCGCGTCACGCTGGATCAGGGCATGCAGCACGTCGATACGATCCCCCACACCGCCGCCCGTGGGATTGTCGCCTGAATCCGCAACGATGACCGGCCCCGCCCCGCTGCCCATCGCGCGGTCGAGCGTCCGGGCAATCGTGCCGGTCCAGCATCCGAATTCAAAATGGGCGCGCGCGTCCCAGTATGCGACGGCCATTTCCCGGGCCGCGTGGCGCAGGGCGTCGATATCGGTTCCGGTCATGACCGACGCGGCCGTTGCCCGCGGTTCA
This sequence comes from Novacetimonas pomaceti, assembly GCF_003207955.1. Classification (NCBI taxonomy): domain Bacteria; kingdom Pseudomonadati; phylum Pseudomonadota; class Alphaproteobacteria; order Acetobacterales; family Acetobacteraceae; genus Novacetimonas; species Novacetimonas pomaceti. The sequence continues at coordinate 21,966 of NZ_NOXG01000013.1, read as the reverse complement.
TCCGCCCAGACATATCCCACCATCAGGGAGGCATCCCAGATCCCCTCCCGCCCGTCGATTTCAGGCAGGCGCGCGTACAGCCCGCGCGCGGGTTCGTCCTGCGTGCTGGTCCGCTCGCCCGGCAGCACGACGGGAACCGGCGCCCATGCGACAAAAGGACGGATCCCGTGCGCAAGCGACCTGACCAGCATCGTCACCGCGCGGCGCATCGTCTGTTCCACGTCGATATGCGGCGCCGTGCGATAGGTGGAGAACATGTCGATGGCGTCGATGATGCGCTGCGTCACGTTCCCATGCAGGTCATAGCTGACGGAAATCGGCACGTCCGCGCCCACCACCGCGCGCGTGGCACCGATCCAGTCGCCTTCGGCGTCTTCCATCCCTTCGACGAACATCGCGCCATGCATCGACAGGTACACGCCATCGAGCGGTCCCGCCGCGCGCAACCTGCTGAGGAAATCGTCACGCAGTGCGCGATAGGTATCCGCCGCGACAGGGCCGCCGGGAATGGCGCGGGCATGCAGCGTCGGGATGAATTGCGCCGGAAAATCGGACAGGAATGCGAAATACGGGGCCTGCGAGAGCGCATCGCCACGCAGGACGCGAAAATCCTCCATCCGGGTCGGAACCGGGTTATAAGTGCTGCATTCGATGTGAATGCCGCCCACGGCAATACGCATGACCAGTCTTCCCTTGCTAGAATTCCCGGAACAGTGAACGGTCGGCGGCGACGCTGACCGCGCCGAACGCCCATGCGTCGGCCGTGACATCGCAGGTGATGATTTCAGGACGCGGCGCAAGCTGCGGCAGGAAATTGCCCTCTGCCGCCTGTCGCATGGCGCGTCCGTAAACCCCCGCCAGTTCCCCACCCTGCCGCGTGACAAGCACGTGGCGGGGGTCCATGATCTGGACCATCGCGGCGATCATCAGGCCCAGCGCGCTGCCGGCCCGGTGCAGCAGTTCCACCGCCCGCAGGTCGCCCCGCGCCGCGATGCGCTCCAGTTCGTCCAGATCGCCCGGCAGCCCGGCGCGGGCGGCCAGATGCGCGATGGCCGTCAGTGACGCCACGGTATCGAGGCACCCTTTTTTCCCACACTGGCACGGCAGGCCACCGGGTTCGGCCGTAGCGTGCGCGATTTCACCCGCGCCCCCGCGAAACCCGCGAAACAGCTCCCCGCCGACCATATGGCCGCACCCGATGCCACGCCCGAGCGAGACAAGGCTGAAGGACGCGGTTTCGCGCATCGGGCCGAACCGGTATTGCGCCACGGTCAGCGCATTGGCGTCATTTTCCACATAGGCCTGCACCCCGCAGGCCCGCGTAACCAGGGGACCAAGCGGGACATTTTCCCACCCCGTCAGGGTGGAGCGCACGCAGACCCCCGCCCCGTCATCCACCAGCCCCGATACCGCCAGCCCGATGCCGCGCATGCGCCGCGCGGACACGCTTCCCCCCGGCGCGACCCGCGCCATCAGGTCCCGGACGTAAGGGCCGATATCCTCCACGCGATCAGGCAGGGTGATGTCATGACGTTCCAGTATCGTGCCATGCAGGTCGCCCAGCACCATGACCGGACGGTCCGCCAGCGAAATGCCAAGGAAAAATGCACTGTCGGCGGCAATGCCCAGACGGACCGAGGGACGACCGCCGCCATGGACGGTATCGCGGTTTTCAATCAGCCCGCGCGCCATCAGGTCGGCCGTCACCATGGAAACCGCGCCCTTGCTCAGCCCCGAAATGCGGATAAGGTCCGCGCGGCTTAACGGGCCGAACTGGTTGATCAGGCGCAGAAGCTGCACATGCGACCGGCAGGACACGGATGTCCCTCCATTCCGGTTAAGGATCAATTTATATCATTGATTGATCTTTTGTTCGTCAAGTAAGTTTTTCATGTGATATAAGTCAGAACAGATCGAAACGAGATGGTAACACGTGGCCGCACGATGAAACGCCAGTCCCGCCTGCCACCGCTGCATGCCGCCCTTGTCGCGGGACTGGGCTGGCTGGCGTGCGGTCCGGTCCGCGCACAGGACGTCACGGCCCCGGATATCCATGAACTGCGCATCATGCAGCCTGAACCGCCACGCAGCATGGACCCGGCCGACCAGCTTGCGACCGATACATCCTCCGTGCTTGGCCCGATGTACGAAGGGTTGGTCAGCGTCGATGCACGACGCAATATCCAGCCCCTTCTCGCGACATCATGGACCCACGACCCGCAGGGCATCACATGGGATTTTGTCCTGCGCCGCAATGTCAGGTTCCATGACGGACACGCAATGACGACGGACGCCGTCGTCCGCAGTTTCCGCCGTCTGCTGGATGACGGCGCGCCACTGGCGGGGACCAGCCGTTTCCGTACGGTGATTGAATCAGTGACGGCGACCGGCGACGACATGACGGTCCGCTTTCGCCTGCGTCGGCCCTATCCCGATTTCCTGCTCCTGCTGTCATTCAGCCAGGCTTATGTCACCTCTCCGTCCGGGCGGGACATGCTGTCGCGACAGGCGGACGGCACGGGTCCATTCCGTTTCGGGGAATGGAAAAGTTCCGAATATGTCATGCAGTACCGCAACCCGGATTACTGGGGCACGCCGCCGCACATTGCAAACGTGCGGTGGACATGGTCGGCGGAGCCGTCGGTCATGGACATGTCCCTTCATGCCGGCGACAGCGACATCATCAGCAGCCTGCCGCCGCTTTACGCCCGGCAGACGGCTTCGGACCCGCGTTTTGTCGTCCATGACGATCCGAACGGCCCGCTTTACTGGATTGCAATCAACATGGGCCGGCCGGCCGGCGCCGACCCGCGTATCCGACAGGCGCTTGGCTACGCAACCGACCGGCGCGCGCTTGTCCATGCCCTGCTGCGCGATCAGGGGCAGGCCGCCCGTTCGCCCCTGCCGCCAACATCGCCCTATTTCATCGACTGCGCCCCCGATCCGCAATACGACCTGCAACGCGCGCGCGCCCTGCTGGCGCAGGCGGGAATACGCGATGGGATGTCCTTCAGCCTTGCGGTACAGGACATGGACGAACCGATTGCCGAAGCCCTGCAGGACATGTGGAAAAAAGCAGGCATCCATCTGGAGATTTCCCGGCTGGAGGGCGGCGTCTATGCCGCGGAGGCATTTGCCGGCCCCGCGCGGAAGCAGGCGCTGCGCCTTGATGGCGTGCTGGCGTCATGGGCATCGGGCCTCATTCCCGACATGCAGCTGCGTCCCCTCTTTCATGGGGCGTCCGCCGCGCCGGCGGGTGCCAACCTCGGCTTTTTTCATGATCCGGCGGTCGATCGCCTGATTGATGAAGGCGCGCTGGAAATGTCCGATGAAAAACGCCACGTCATCTACGCGGCGGCGCAACAGGCGATCATGAAGGATGCGCCAGCCGTGCTGATCTATACCCGCGATACGCTGATCGGCATGCGCGCCGGCCTGTCGGGGGTGATGCTGCGTCCCGACGGGGCGCTGGATATCACGCATGTGACGCAGTTGCCCCCGATGCCGCCGCAGCATGATGCCGCCGGGCCCGTACATCCATGAATGCCCGCATCATGCACAGGCTGCTGATGCTGCCGGTTGTCATGCTGGTGGTGTCCTTTTGCGTCTTTGTCGCCGTGCGCCATCTGCCCGGCGATCCGGCGCGCATGCTGGCGGGCCCCGCCGCGACACAGGACGCGGTGGATGCGATCCATCACCGGCTGGGGCTGGATCGCCCTGTCCTGCGCCAGTATGGCGGTTTCATCCATGATGCGCTGGGGGGTGATCTGGGGCAGTCGATTGAATCGCGACAGCCCGTCGCCCGCGAAATCGCCCGTCACTTTCCCTATACGCTGCTGCTGGGGCTGAGTGCCTATACGCTGGCGCTGGGCGTTGGCATTCCCGGGGGCCTTGCCGCCGCCATGTTCGTGGATGGCACATGGGACCGGATATTCATGGGGGCCACGATCGTGCTGGCCTCGATCCCGAATTTCTGGTTCGCGCTGCTGCTGATGGAATGTTTTTCCGTCAGGTGGGGACTGCTGCCGCTGATGGGCGCGCATTCATGGCCCAGCCTTGTCATGCCCTCCCTCACGCTTGCCCTGATGCCCATGGCGCTGATCGGCCGGATGACGCGGGCCAGCATGATCGCGGTGCTGTCACGCGATTACATCCGCACGGCACGCGCCAAGGGGGTCGGCCTCCTGCGGCTGTGCCTGCGCCACGCGCTGCCCAATGCGCTGCCCCCCGTGATTACGGTCATCGCGATGAACCTGGGCAGCGTCATTGGCGGGGCCGTGGTCACTGAAACCGTGTTCGGCTGGCCCGGCCTGGGGCACCTGATGATCGAGGCCGTGCGCTGGCGTGATTACCCGGTGATCGAGGGGATCACCCTGGTTGCCGTCCTGTCGGTCATCATGGTCAACCTTGGCGCGGAGATCCTTGTTTCGCGCATTGATCCCAAAAGGCGGCATGGCTGAAGGATGACCCCGTCATGATCGCATCCCCGCGCGTCCGGCTGGCGCATCTTCCGCTTTCGCTGCTGGTGGGCATGGCCCTGACGGCGATCCTTGTGCTGACGGCCCTGCTGGCGCCGCTCATCAGCCCGTCCGATCCCCTGTCGCAGGACCTGTATGACACGCTTCAGCCCATGTCATGGCGGCATCCGTTCGGCACGGACGCATTCGGGCGCGATGTTTTCAGCCGCATCGTCCATGGCGCCCGCTACTCCCTGGCGGAGGTATGCATCAGCGTTTTCGTCTCCTGCGTTGCGGGCACGCTGGCGGGCATGCTCGCAGCCCTGGCGGGTGGTGCCGTGGAACAGGCCATCATGTGGGTGGTCGATATCATGTTCGCCTTTCCCGGCATCGTGCTGGCCCTGCTGATACTCAGCCTGCTGGGGCCGGGGTTCCTTAACATGCTGCTGGCGATTTCGCTGTTTTCCATCCCCGTCTATGCCCGTCTGGCGCAGAACCTGACGCATACGCTGCAACGCACGGAATATGTGGAGGCCGCGCGCACGCTGGGGGCCGGGATGTGGCGGATCCTGTCTGTCCACATCCTGCGCAACGCGGCGGCACCGATACTGGTACAGGCCACCCTGACGGCCGGGACGGTGATCCTCAGCGCCTCCAGCCTGTCCTTCCTCGGGCTGGGGGTGGCGCCCGCCACGCCGGAATGGGGCGCGATGATGAGCGATGGCCGCAATTATCTGGGGATCGACATCCTTCCCTCCCTTTTCCCCGGACTGGCGATCACCATCGCGGTTCTGGGATTCAACCTCCTTGGGGAAGGCATGCGCAAGGTGATGGAGAGATAAGGGAACCGCCCATCCCACGGGGGCGCGCCTGATGACGACGCCCCCCTCCTTGGTCGTGTCTATTCGGCGGGGCTGGCGTGATGGGGGGCCGAAAAGATTTCCGACACGCGCCATGCGATGCATTTCGCGGTCATGATCCGTTCGCCCGGGAAATTCACGGCCGCGCCCGCGACATCAAGGCAGGATCCGGCGGCACTCAGCGTGCCATTGAGGTGATAGCGGAACGTCTGCGTTGCCGTACCCGAATGGCATGCCGCCATGCGGACCTGTCCCGTTTCGGTATCGAGTTCAAGGCATTTGTCCGCGAACGCCGCGTTGTGGATCGGCCCTTCGGCGCGGGTATCCGGCAGCACCCACTGCTGCGCGGGGCTGGCGGAGCATGCGGCCGTCATGACGTGATTCCCCCTGCCGGCGTCCAGGCACAGGGGCGGGCGGCCGAACGCCGCCTGCACGGTCGTGATCTGCCCGCTGGGCCTAAGCGACATGCAGGCCGCGGGCGCGACGCGGTACATGGCGTTGTCATGCGGCTCCATGCGCAGTGACAGGGTCCCGCTGGCCGCGACATGCGTGACCTTGCCGGTCCACACATCCGTCAGGGCCAGAGGACACTGTCCCCCCTCGACACCCAGGCGCGACATCGGCAGGTCATATGTGGCCGCCTGCGGGTTCTTGTTGAGGACCAGGAAGGCAAACCCGCCATCCGCCAGCGGCTTGAGCGCGATGTCGGTCCCCGCATCATCGGATGGATTGTCACGCAGGATGCGATATCCCCCGGCGCCGAGCGTATCCTGATCGATCGCGATGGCGCGGGGATTTCCCAGAATGGCCAGCGACTGTTTCAGGTGCGGGTCATCCGGCGCGCGGGCCATCTGCCTTACATCCGCGCTGAGCACCAGCGGCGCCCCCATGATGGACCACAGGCCCATCTGGCTGCGTTCCTCCGCCGTGGTCAGGCCATTGTCGCCGGGCAGCAGCTGGTCCGCGTCGTTCCAGTTTCCCGGCCCGACATAACGCGACAGCGCAACCGTATCGGTAAAGGCCTGATACACCCCGTCAAGGCCGGCACGCGCCGGATCGTGCACCACCCACGGGTCATCCATGGGATGGCCCTGCGCATCAGGGCGGGTGGTGGCGATATCGGGGGCCACGCGCCACATCTGCCCCAGTCCGCGCACCCACTGCATGGACTGGTATTTCAGGGGATCCGTCGGTCCGAATTCGGCAGGGGCGGATTCATCGAACAGGATTTTGCGATCCGAATGCGCCGTCGCCGCGCCAAGGGCATGCCCCATCTGCCCGAACAGGCCCTCCAGGCTGGTTTCAGGCGCGCCGCAATTATCCAGCTTCAGGAAATCCACGCCCCAGCCGGAGAATTTCCGTGCATCGTCGTTCTGGTGCCCGGCCTCCCCCGACGGGACGCGTTCGCACGTCAGCGCGCCGGACGTGTTATAGACCCCGGCAAGCAGCCCCATGCGATGCAGGTCCGCGACATAGGGTGTCAGGTCCCGCGCAAAGCCGGGCTGGGTGCTGTTGCCATGCCGCGGCGATGACCAGTGAGATGCGCCGTAAAGCTGCCCGTCGCCGTCACGCTGCATCCAGCAGTCATCCACCACGACCGTTTTGTACCCCACCCGCGCAAGCCCGGTGGAGACAAGGCCGCGCCCCTGGTCGGTCATGAAATCCTGAAAGCTGTATTTCTGCGGGTTGCGTCCGTCGAGCGGCGCCTGCGGAACGCACATGAACCGGGCCCAGTTGTTGAATCCCATGGGCGGGCTGAGGGCAAGCGGCACCGGCGTATTGGCGGCCACCGGATCGGCCGAGGCCCCGCCGGGGGCGAATGCGCCCATCACGCAGGACAGAAGCACAATGCCCGGCAGTCCCCCGCCATATCGATGTCGCGGCACCTTTGAACCATATTGCTGCATATCGCGGGCTTTCCTTTCCCTTTCGCCCTGCCGATATTGCGCGGACGGCGCCGGACAGGGGCCATTCCCATTCATGTTGCCGCGCCATGACCGTGACGGACCACGATCATGGCGCGATGGCCGATCCGTCAGTGTGTCCCGGCCGTGCTGTCGGTCGCAAGAAAGGTGTGGATTTCCTGCGCGATGGCGTAACTGTCGCCTTCGGGCGTTGCGGAATAGGCGCGACCGTTACGGCACCAGTCCTCCCCGACCTTGTACCAGTCGATTTCCCTCGGCGGACGCCCGGTGGCAAGCGAGGTCTCGAGACTGCTGAAGAAAAGCTGCCAGCGGGTGCGGTAATAATCCTTTGTCAGGCCGGCCCAGTCCTTGTTGGCGTAATCGCGCAGGTGCCCCACCTGGCTTGCCGTCCTGCCGCCCCAGTTCGTCAGGATGACGCGCGCGTCATAATCCATCAGGCTGCGTTCGGCGGGATCGCTGCTCCACGACCGGGTCCATGACAGCCATGTGCCCACGCGGAAAAAAGCATTGGTGGACAAAAGGGCATCCTGCCGGTCCATCAGTTCCAGCCAGCGCGTCGTCAGGGCATGCAGCCCTGCCCGGTCCTTTGCCGCGAAGGCATCGGATATCCGTGGCAGGAGGGCGCGCGCCTGATTGGCGACAACCTGCCGGGTGACATCGACCAGATCATACCGATAGGCCGCCGTCGCCCGCGCGGCGTCGGACGCCTGCAGCAGTTCATCCAGCGCGGACTGGAGCATGCGGGGATCATAGGGCAGGACCTTCATCCCGTTCCACGCGGCAGAATGCGTATCAAGCGAGGGCTGGGCATTGAACAGGGAGTCCGGGGCGGCGCTGATTTCCCCGTAATCCTGGATCCCGGTGGCACGATAGGAAAATGCACTGCGCAGCAGCAGGTCCCATGCCCTGCGCGCGTGGACATCGCCGGGCTGCCCATAACGCCGGTCGGCGTAATCCTGTGTCCAGCGCGTGGTATCCACGCCGGCGCGCCGCCATGCGGCCTCGGTAAACAGGTCGAATATATAGGGATTGTTATCCATCCCTTCGGGGAAGACGGCGGTCCCGATCATGTTTTTCTGCGTCTGCCACAATCCGGGCAGGCGCACCCCGTAATCATACGACGATCCGCCCAGCGATGTCCGTCCCCCGAAATCCCACAGGCCGCCGTACAGGAAAGGAGCGCCCTGGAAATCCCTGTTCCGGTCCTCACGCACGCGGGTGTTCTGTTCAAGATCGACAATGAACAGGCGCTTGCGATCCACGCCCGCCAGCATCCGGGCGTCGGGTTCCTCATACCATGCCATCAGCATCCACATCGCGCCGGGATGGGCGGTATCGAGCGCCTTCTGGATCCCCTGCCCCGCAGCGGCCAGCGGCACGTCGCCGGGGCTTCCGCCCTCCTGAAATGGCTGGATGTCATAGACGGGTGCGTCACCGAACAGCTTTTTCTGTTCGTCATAATAAATGGCGGCAACCTTGGCGAACATCGGATCGCGCGGGTCGAGCCAGCCGGGACGGCGGAAGCGGTTCCACTCCCCCTGGTCCACGACATGCGCATCGGGGAAACGCTTGCCGAAATCATCGGGCACCATGCCATAAAAACCGGGCAGGACGGGCTGTATCCCCAGTTCGTGCAGGCGGTCGATGATCTGCCGGGCGGATTGCGCGCGTTTTTCGATAAGGTCACGCGGCACCGGCCCGCCGTAACAGCACATGTTGGCCATCAGCTGCCAGTTGATATGCGCGGGCATGCTGAGCCACGCGCGTATCTGTTCATCCCTGTACCCCAGCCGCATGAACGTGCGGTACAGGACCGCGTCCGTCCCCCGTTCGATCAGCAGCGTGTTGAGGCCGTTCATCGCATAGATGTCGATTTCGTGCTGCCATCGTTCCCAGTTCCAGTACGGGGAGGTATATCCATCCGTATTTTCATTCAGGGCATAGCGGAACGGGAACGTGGCGCTGCCTTCGATCGGGTGGTCCGGGGCAGGAAGCTTCTCCATGGTCGGCGGCGTCACCTCGTTTGGCGAAATCCCGGCATGGACGACATATTTCAGATACCAGTTCAGGCCGAACAGGATAGCGCTGTCGCTTGACCCCGTAACGTGGATGTGCCCCTTGCGCCCCGATACGCGATACCGTTCCGCCTTACCCGACGCGGGCGCCAGGTCCAGCGTGATCTGCCCGGCATGCGCGGGCAGCAGCCGCGCCACCACGTCGCGCGCCGCCTGAATATCGTCGGCGCGCGCGCTGCCGGTGGCAATCCCGCCGGCCAGCAGAAGGGCGCTGGCCCCGTTCAGCCATTTCCGGCAGCCGGCCCTGCGGGAATGACGTGGGAAAGATACGGAGTTCCTGTTTTTCATCAGATCAGAACCCCGTCGTGACAGAACAGATGACCGCAGGCGTCGCGCCGACGAAATAGGTCGGGGCACTTCCGTTGACCGTTGTCCCACCGACATTCACGGAGCGCGCATTGGCCGTATATCCATAAACCCCCGACAGGTAGTGCGCATTGGCGAAGTTGGTGACGTTGACCTGGATCTGGGGATGTTTCAGGTAGGAAAAATTGCCGAAACGGTAACCGGCGGTGATGTTGCCCACGGCATAGGCCGGAAGGGACTGGTCATTCATGAAGGTCGAATACTGCCTGCCGGCCCAGCTGACGAACAGGTTGCCGAAAAAGTGGCCGTTATCGTAATTGATGCCGGCCGAGCCACTTTCGGTCGGGCTCATGACCATGGTCTTGCCAGCGGTCGGAAGATAGACATTCCCTTCCTTGAAGTTGCTGTCGATGGTCGTATGCAGGTACTGAAAGGCGATATACGGGCTGAAATGATGCCACGGACGCAGCCCGATTTCCGCCTGGAAGCCACGGATGGTCTCGCCCCCCATGTCGATCGGCTGCGTGACGAGTTCGGTGCCGATATAGTTGGACGAATTGACCTGGTGATGGACAAGGTTGTAATTGAACGCGGCGAGCGAGAAATTGACAAAACCCTTGTGCCGGTAACCAACTTCTTCACCGATCGCGAATTCCGACTTGGGATTGGCCTGACGCTGCATGGTCGGCACGCCGCCACCGTTGGGATCCCACAGGTCGACATAGATTTCTTCGGACCCCGGCGCGCGGAACGAGGTCGTGCCATTTACATAGATCTGGTCATGCGGGGTGATGAAGTAGGTGGCGGAAACCTCCGGCAGAGGTTCGGCGTAGTTTCCGCCATTGAGGTATGGCCCGCCACTCTGGTCCTGCATGTTTTCGCCGGGGATGTCGTTGGTGGCGATACGGCTGATCATGACTTCGCGGAAGCCGGCTTCAAGTATCAGCTTCCCATGCAGCGCGGCATAACGGTCATTGATGAACAGGGCATTCGTCTGCTGCTTGAAATTGATGTTGTATCCCGTCAGGATCTGCCCATTGACCTTGATCGCGTCATTGCCGAAAGAATTGCTGACGCCCCCGGTGTAATCCGCCGGCGTGAAGGATTCGAGTTCGGAATGCTGGAGATAGGCATACCAGTCGCCAACGCTGAGGGTATTGTTACCTTTTTTCCATGACAGCTGTGTCGTGATGCCGCCTGTCGACTCAAATTCATGGTCAAAGCTCATCGCGGTGGTGACGCCATTGGTCGCATAGGGCAGGTCAAGCGTGCCCAGCGGCTGGCTGCCCTGATAACTGCCGGTGGCGCTGAGGTTTTCGCCACCGTTATACATGCCCGCGTCCGCGATGTAGTAAGGCGTCACATCCAGCGTCAGCCCGTGATGCAGGTTCAGGTGAAGCTGGAGGCTGCCCAGCGTATCGACACGCTGCGTCGTATGGAACTTGTGATAGCTGGTATCGCCGGGCGTATAGTTTGTATCCCAGTTATAGTTGTTTCCGAATTCCTGATACTGCGCCATCGTGGGATAACGCAGCGACTGGGCCGTCTGGTGGTTCCATCCGAAATTGGCGGTGATGCTGTTGCCATCGCCCCATTCCTTGATGGCCTTGAAATCGATATGGCTGCGATCCACCCCGCCCGGACCACGCCACTGGTCATAATGGTTGTTCGAATACGAAACATAGGCGCGAATGCCCGTATGGCCGATTTCACCGGAATCCAGGCGGATGAATTCGCGACGCATGTTGTTGTTGCCGTAACTCAGGTCCACCAGGCCGCCAAAGCGCGAGCTTGGGGTTATGGTATCCATCTTTACCTGGCCGCCGACGGCGCTGTAGAACGGCGCGGAGATGTCACTGCTTCCCTGCGTCAGGGTCACGGCGGACAGGTTTTCGTTATCAACCATGTCCGCGCTGAAGATATTGGGATTTACCGGATCGCCCAGCGGTATGCCCTGCATGACAAAACCGATTTCACCCTGCGTCAGGCCACGCACCGTAAGCCCGTCATGCGTTGATCCGCCATACGGGTCCGACGCACCGCCAACCACGCCCGGCATCGCCGACAGCATCACGCCGGGGGCGACGGCGGGGCTCTGCTTTGCGATGTAATCGCGCGTCATGCCGCTTTGCGAACGCGCCGCCGTCTGCACGGCCATCAGTCCCCCGCCCGGCGTCGTGTTCGTAACGCCCGTGGCGGAACTGATGCCGTTTGCATGAACGGTCAGTACCTCCGCCTTGCCATCGGCCTGCACGCCGGCGGGCGTGGCGGCGGTTTTCGCCGTTTTCGCGGTCGTGCCCTTTTTCGGCGTGCCCTGCGATGTGGCTGTCCTGTCATGGCGCGCATCATGCGGCGGCGTGGTCTGCGCCAGCGCCCTGGACAGCAGAGCCCCCGTATCAAGGGCAATGAAGGTTGTGCAACATAGGATCAGGGTCTTCCTGCTTGGGTTCAGCACCATCTTCTCCACCGTTTCTTCTGGGACGAGGACTTTTGAATCTGTGGCCGGATCACGACGGGTCACGATGGCAGTCGCGATTTCGTTCCGATCTCAGAAAGATTTGTGGCGTCATAAACGCGCACATTTCAAGACATATTTTAATCGAAACGATCATTTTTTCGGATGTGGGTCTTTTCAGGCCCAGAAACATGCCATGTGTGACTTTTCCCACACTCCTTGATGTAACATCAGGAGTAATCGGAATCAGTAGAATATTTATCTGTATTTGATAGGAACATATATTTATATCATATACTTAGTCGTGGATACCAAATGGTGTGCAATCATGCCGCCGCGCGCACATCGCCATACACAACGTGATTCGATCATTTTTATGATCGAATCCGACGCATCGCAAAATCCGGAAAAATCCATGCCCCACGATGCCAATGAAACAACCCTCTTATTCCGCCCTGAAGGCAGATCATGTCGACAATATGACGAAACCGATCATTTTCGTGCTTGCATGTGACAATATGCGCGGCCCATGATGACGACGTGGGAATGCCGCAGGGAAGTTCATGCATGACTTTCGCACCATCCAGACCGTCGCCCATGCCTCTGACGATGCCACATCGCCCTGTACCGGTCCCTGCCGGGCTGGTGGCCCTGATGGGTTTCCTGTTCTTTATCATCGGGGTCATGACATGGCTCAACGGCCCGCTGATCGCTTTCGCACGTCTTTCATTTTCCCTTGATGACAACACTACCTTTCTTATTCCAACCGTTTTTTATTCCGCCCATCTGCTGGGGGCCTTTCCCAGTGCGTGGGTAACGGGGCGGGTTGGCGCGAAAGCCGGCATGATGCTGGCGCTGCTGGGAATGGCGGGCGGATGCGTGGGCTTTGCGGCCTGTTCCGCCGCGCGGTTTTACCCGGGGGGACTGGCCGCGCTGTTCGTGACCGGATGTGGCGTCACCCTGCTGGGTATCACCATCAACCCGTATGTTACGGGCATGGGGCCATTCCATACGGCCGCGCGACGCATCGCGATCATGGGACTGTGCAACAAGGGGGCGGGCATCATCGCGCCCGTCATTTTCGGCAAAACGACATTACGGACGCTTGGCAGCACGACCCGCGCCCTTGGCGTGACCACGGATCCGGGACAAAGGGCCGTGCTGATAAGCCATTTTGCCCACCAGATCGTCATTCCCTACCTTGTTCTGGCGGCCGGCCTTGCGATAACGGCATTATCCATCCGCTTCATTTCCCTGCCACCGCTGCATTTCCATGTGGACGAACCACAACAGGATGCCTCCCTTCCGGCGACGGACCTGCCACGCAGCTGGCGGCCGCAGCTATGGCTGGGGGCGGCATGCCTGTTCCTTTACGTGGGGGTGGAGGCCATCGCGGGGGACGCCATCGGCACCTATGGCGATCATCTGGGCCTTGATATCGACAATACCAAGTTTTTTACGTCCCTGACCTTCTGCATGATGATCGTGGGATACGCGTGTGGCCTGGCCATGATCCCCCGTGTCATGTCACAGCTGTCCTATCTGGCGTTTGCCGCGGCGGTCGGGGTGATCCTGTCGGGGGGCGCCGTCCTGACAACGGGCATGACGTCGGTGCTGTGCATGGCGGCACTGGGCTTTTCCGACGCCATGATGTGGCCTTCCCTTTATCCCGTCGCCATCAGGGGGCTGGGACGTCGCACCCTGCATGGCACCGCCATTACCGTCATGGCCGTCAGCGGTGGCGCGGTCCTGCCCAAACTGTTTGTCTGGCTGGCCACGACCTACGATTTCACGATCGCCTTTGGCGGCATCCTCATACCTTCCTACCTGTTCATCCTTTCCTATTCCCTGTGGGCGGCGCGCCGGGATGCGCCCGCCACAAGGGAAAAGCTGTCTGGAAATCCCGTAACGCAAACCCCTGCCCTGTAAGATGGAGCATTGAAAAGAATGAAAGTTGGCATCGTTGGACTTGGCTACAGGCTTGGCTATCTGGCCCATGTCTTCACGCAGGTCCGCCCGGATTTCCAGATCGTGGGATATGTCGATCCCGACCCCGCCGGACTGCCATCCATGCTGGAACGGGGCATCGGGGCGGGGCGGCATTTTTCCACGCTGGAGGACATGCTGGAGGCGGAGAAACTCGACCTCCTGATGGTCGGATCCCCGAATTTCTGCCACCTTGAACATATCCGCCTTGGCCTTGAACACGGTGTAAAGATTTTCAGTGAAAAGCCGGTTGTCACGGACCTGGAGCAGACGCTGGAACTGGCACGCCTGCTGTCACGCTTTCCTGCGGACCAGCTGATGGTCGGCCTGGTCATGCGCTATGCCCCGCTTTACACCGAACTGCGCCGCGCGCAGGCCGAAGGGATCCTGGGCAACATCGCCTCCATCGAGGCGGCGGAACATATCGCGCCATTCCATGGGGCGTTCTTCATGCGGGACTGGCGCCGTTACGACAGATATTCAGGCGGCTTCCTTATGGAAAAATGCTGTCACGACCTTGATCTTTACAACAGCATCGTTGGTGCCCGCCCCATGCGGGTCGCAAGTTTTGGCGGACGTCGCAGCTTTACCCCTGAAAACATGCCGACAAACTGGGGCGCCAATGACACCGAGGTCTATTTCCGCAAGCCAAGCGGCTGGATGGGCACGGACAGGGTTTTCGACAGCGATGCCGACATCGTCGACAGCCAGACCGCGCTGATCGAATACGCCAATGGCGCGTCCCTCGCCTTTCACGCCAACAGCAACGTCGCGGACCAGTTCCGTCGTTTCTGCATCATCGGGGCGAAAGGAATGGCGGAGGGCGACTTCATCCGCGGGTTCCTCAGGATACATGACGCACGCACCAGCGAATGCGTCATCGACCGGGAATTCCCCCGCAGCACCGCCCTGTCGGTGCATTATGGCGCGGATGAACAGATGGCGGCCGATGTTTACGACCATGTCACGAAGGGACGCCCCCTGCCGGTATCCGCCATTGACGCGCTGGAGGCCGGCCTGCTGATTTTCATGATCGAACAGGCGCGCCGGACGAAAACCGTGGTCGAACTTGCCGACAGCTGGACACGCTTTGACGCGGCACTTGCCGGCGAGGGATAATTTCCGTCAACATTGCGCCGCCTTTTGAAAAGGCGGCGTTTATGAAAAGCTTTCGTCACCCCCCGCCACGACATGCAATCCGGATCAAAGACAGGCTTTTGAAACCGTCTTTCATGTTGCGCCAGACAGATGGGGGATGAACAATGGTAACAGGCGCGGCCCAGATCAGGCCACGTCTTCGATCATCGCTTCGGGCTGCGTCAGGGGAATGTTAAGCTGCTGCATGCGGGCGACCCATTCCTCGCCCAGGTTGGCGTCGGTAAAGATCTGCGTGATCTGGTCAAGGCGCCCCACGCGATAGGTGGAGTGACGGCCGAATTTGCCGCTATCGACCAGAAGGTAGCGTTCACTTGCATGTTTGAGCATCGCGGCGTTCAGACTTGCCTCATCGCTGTCTGGGGTTGCGATGGTATTGTCGGGCTGTACCGCGCTGGCCCCCAGATATAGCTGGTCGAACCACAGGCCCTCGATCACCTGTTCCGACAGCGCGCCGACAACGCTGCGGTTGCTCTGCCGCACGCGACCGCCCAGCAGGATGATCTGGATGCAGTCGATCCCCATCAACGCTTCCGCCACGCAGATATTGTTGGAAAACACCGTCAGCGGCATGGGGTCCAGCCGCAACCGCCGCGCCAGTTGCAGAACCGTGGTCCCGGCATCCAGAAAGACCGCCGTATTGGGGCGCAGCATGGCAAAGGCGGCATCCGCGATGGCGCGCTTATCCTCCAGATTCTGGTTTTCGCGGGCTTCGAACGCGATTTCCAGCCCCACGGAATCAGCAATCGTCGCGCCGCCATGCGTCCGGATGATAACGCCCTGTTCCTCCAGCCGCTGCAGGTCGCGCCGGATCGTCGCCAGCGACGCATCCACCTTTTCCGCCAGTTCATGAACACCTGTCGCGCCGTTCAGGTAAAGATAGCGGCGGATTTGCGTCAGACGATCGGGCGCCACATTGATTCTCCCAAAACAGAAAAGCCCCCTGCCCGGCACTCTCGCGGGCGGCACGACAGTAACGCGGAACCGCGAAAAACTAGACACTGGGACAGGCAGGGTCAATGCCGTGCCCGCCCCGTGAACCGCAATCCGGCCGCCGGGTGGATGTCGTTCCCAAAGAGACTCCGGACAACCTCATGAAAACCCGGATCTATTTATTATGTTCCGCGTTTTCCTGTCCTGTCAGCGACAATGTCTGGAACGCGTAATATAGCGGTTCCTTTTCATCAGGTACCGCGATGCACAGGTCATGCGCGCCCTGCGCTGTAACCGGCAGCGATATGTCTACGGGAACGCCCGGCCTGGGATGGCGCGGAAGCTGGGTGCTCGCCATGGGTTTTCCGGTGCATCGGTTCGGCCACACGCTGATTGCATGTCGCGGCGCATCCAGCTTCATCACGGGTACATGCGCCCCGTCATCCAGTGGCGTGTTAAAGAAATGCGTGACAGGCACCACCCTGATCGCAAGGGTGCCGGCGCCCTGCGGCGGGGGCGCGCCATACATGACGCAATCGCGTGTCCGGTCGATCGTCAGGTACGGCGCGGCGGCCGTCGCGTCCGGCGTCGCGGGGATCCGCAGGGACAGCCGTCCCCCCTCGCAGGCCGCAAGCTGCGTGCCACTGCGCGTGGCGATCCCCCCGGCGCTGATGACGCGGGTGGCAGGCGGCGCCAGCGGCAGGCCGCCCCGGTCAAAGGCGGCGGCGCGGATCGTAGCCCCCTCGCCAACCGTCAACGGATGGACATAGGCCGGGGCCTGTGCATCGGGTGCCGTGCCATCGAGCGTATAATGCAGCGTTCCCTGCGCGATCTGGTTTGACAGCGTCACCTCGTAATGCCCCGCCAGATCGGGAATGGCCGAAATACTTATGGCATAGGCTGTCTGGTCCACCGGCACGCCTTGGGAAAGCTGTCGCGCCACCTCGTCCTTCAGGCGGGTGCGAAAGCTGTCCCAGTCCTGCCGGTCGTGCGGGGTCCATGCGATTTCCGCCATGGCGTCCAGACGTGGAAATGCCGCCAGCATCGTGGCCCTGCCAGAGGTCAGGTATTCCGTCCATATCCCGCCTTCCACACCCAGAAGGTGCTGCTGCACGGATGGCGGCGTGCCGGGGGGAAGCGGATCAAAATGATACACGGTGGACAGGGATTCCACTGGATAGCGTCCCCCCGTCGGTTCGTCATCGCGATCGGTCTGCATGTAATCGAAATACAGCCTGTCCGAAGGCGCCATGACCGCGTCATGACCTGCCTGCGCCGCCGTGACGGCCCCAGCCGTTCCATGCCAGGACATGACGGACGCCGAAGCCGGCAGCCCGCCCTTGAGGATTTCATCCCACCCGATCAGGCGTCGCCCATGGGCCGACAGGTATTTTCCCAGACGTTCGATGAACCAGCTCTGCAATGCCTCCTCGTCATGAATGCCCAGTTCGCGCATGCGCGCCTGCACCGCAGGGGAATGCTGCCATTGGGTTTTGACGGCCTCGTCCCCGCCGATATGGATGAAGCGCGATGGAAACAGTTCCATCACTTCGTCAAGGATGTGATCGATGAAGGCAAAGGTCTCTTCATTCACATTGTAAAGATAGGGATGCACGCCCATCGTGGTCGAAACCCGCGTCGGCGTCCCGCCCGAACCGACCTTCGGATAAGCGGCGATGGCGGCCTGCGCATGTCCGGGCATATCCAGTTCGGGCACGATCGTGATCTGTCGCGCGGCGGCATAGGCCACGATGTCGCGTATCTCCGCCTGGGTATAGAACCCGCCATAGGACGCGCCATCGCCATTGGGCCCGGAATCCGGGGCGCGCCGCCATGCCCCCACCCGCGTCAGTTCGGGATAGCGCCGGATTTCCAGCCGCCATCCCTGATCGTCCGTCAGGTGCCAGTGCAGGACATTGAGTTTCAGTTCCGCCATGGCGTCAATCAGCGAACGCACTTCCGCGAGCGTCTGGAAATGTCGCGACGAATCGAGCATGACCCCACGCCATTGCAGGCGCGGCCAGTCGCGCACATGCATCGCCGGCAACCGCGCCCGTCCCGCGCCCAGAAGCTGCGACACGCTGACCGCGCCGTAGAAAAGGCCGGCCCGGTCATGGGCTATCACCACGATGCCGTCATGCCCGACCGTAAGCTCGTACCCTTCCGCAGGCGCCGAGGCCGCCGGGGCAAGCAGCCGCATCCTGATCGCGGCATGCGCGGATGCCGCGCCACTGTCACGCAGCGTCAGGACCGGCCCGTGCGGCGCGCGCATCGTATCGCGCAGGCGCGTGGCCATGGGGGCATCCACGCCCTCGACTGCAACATCAAGGGATGCGGGCAGGGAAAAAAATCCCGGCTGTGTCGACATGATCGCGGGACGGGGCAGCAGCGGAAGATCGGCGGTCGCGGAAGACGCCCAGCCGGCATGGGACAACGCGGGCAGCAACCCCAGCGTCAGGACGAAGGCCGCGCGATGGCCGGAGATATCTGTCATACTCGGTCCCTTGATTCCGATCTGCGTGAATTGAGGCGGTTCCAGATCAATCCTACAGCGGAACAATCCAATGCAATCTTTTTTTTGATCGAATACGCCATTCAGGCACAAATCAGTTCATACCCGGATCCGCGAAAACCCGACCGTCCGGCCTGCTCACCGGGACCGGTATTACAGGAGAATATTCCTGAATATGTTGGGGATTTCTGTATCTTCCCGATTTCGCCCGTTGCCGGGACAGGGTACGCTCAGCCCCTTCATAAAAGATCAAAAACAATCATACATTTGACTTGACATGAATGACTGAAAGGCAAAACATGAGCCGCAGGACCATGGCGCGTCCATTGGACGAGCGTTTGCGTCACATGTAACCGGCTTCCATCCTTTCGGCCCTGCCTTGTTGGACGGACAATGGGGATTTCTACGATCTTGACCACGGCTTATTGCCATTTCCAGCTTCGCGGGCGGTAACGGATCGTGAAAGGGCTGACGCATATGACAGGTGCCTCCCCCTGCATTCTGGCGCTGGACAGCGGGGGGACCAAGACCCTGCTTCTTGTGGTGGATCGCAACGCCAATATCGTATCCGCGCGCCGGGGAACGGGCTCCAACCCGTTCGATCAGCCACGATGGCGGGAGGTTCTGGCCGAACTTCTGGCCGATGTCCCCGCCCATGTCGCGGGGGCCGCGTTCGGACTGGCGGGATATGGCGAAAGCGTCACGATCACGGCCCGGCAGGACGCTGCCGTGCATGAAATCCTGGGACTTCCCACGGATCGCTACATTGTCCGCAATGACGTGGAAATGGCCTGCACCGGGGCATTCGCCGGCGCGCCGGGCGTCCTGATCCTGTCAGGGACGGGATCGATGGCATGGGCGATGGATGAAACCGGGCGGAACCTGCGCGTGGGCGGCTGGGGTCCCCTGTTCGGGGATGAAGGAAGCGCGTTCTGGATCGGGCGCGAGGCCCTTTCCCTCCTGACACAGGCGCTTGACGGGCGCGACGGGGACGCGCACCCGTTCATCGCGCCCATGTGCCGGTCCATGAACCTGCCGACCTCTCCCGCTGCGGCCGGGGCGGCGCTGCTCGAATGGTATGGCGGGCTGTCGCATGAACGCTCCGCCGTCGCCGCACTGGCCCATGGCGTCTGCGAAATGGCGATGAACGGCAATGAACAGGCATGCCGTATCCTTGATCGGGCGGCGCGTCATCTGGCCCACCATGTCACCGTGGCGCGCAGGGGGCTGTCGCGTCCCGAACTGCCATGGAGCCATACCGGCGGGACATTCAACAACCCGTACCTGCGTCAGGCCATGACGCGCCTGTGCGGACAGCCGCAGCCCCCCCGCCTGCCCCCCATCGGCGGGGGAATATTGCGCGCAGCCCGGCAGGCGGGATGGGCGACGGACGCGCCATGGACCGACCATCTGGCTTCCGCCCTGAAGGACATGAAGCTGTAATCCCCCCTCTTTCCCACGAACATGTTTCAAGACACCCCTGTCAGGCAAAGGACCCGTCATGAATGCAACGGAACGCGGCATCCGCGAGCAGTTTCCACTCTGGGACCAGGTCATTAACGAACCGGTTCCCCCCCGCGTGGATGCGGTCCATGCCGTCGTGGGATGCGGCACGTCCGTCCATATCGCGGATTCCATCGCAACGACCCTGAATGAACATGGCGTCATGGCACGCGCCGTACCGGGCAACGAATGGACCTGTCGCCGTGGGTCCTATATCCCGCTGCGCATCGCAGCCCACGTGCTGGCGCTTTCGCGCAGCGGGGAGTCCACCGAAACCGTCGCCGCGGCAAAGGCCAGCCGGGCCGCCGGGCTGCAGATCACGGCCTTTACCTGCGCGCCGGGCAGCGCACTGTGCGCGCAGGGCGACAGGGTCATGGTGGCCGAAACCCATCCGGAGGAAGGGATCGTCATGACGGCGTCAGCCAGCCTGATGCTGCTGATGGGCCTGCGTTACGCCGGGGTGGAGGTGGATGCCACAACCACGCAGGCGGCCCGGACCCTTCTGGATGCGGCGGACCCGCACCTTGGCGAACTGATTTCCGGCCGGTCGCATTTCGTATTCCTCGGCAGCGGGGCACTGTATGGCGTCGCGCGCGAAGGGGCGCTGAAGCTTCAGGAAATGAGCCTCAGCCAGACCGAAGCCCATCATCCCCTTGAATACCGCCATGGCCCGATCAGCCTTATCGACGAAAAATCGCTGGTCATCTTCCTCTATCACCCTGACACGGCGCAGGAAGAGGCGCTGCTTGCCAGGGAACTGATGGACAAGGGCGCGCGCGTTCTGGGCCTGGGCGGTCCGGGGACGGTGGAACTGCCGATCGCGTCGCCTGCCGCCGTGCGTCCGCTGATCTGCCTTCCGGTCCTGCAGCTTCTGGGGGAATACGTGGCACGGATGCGCGGGCTGGATACGCTTGCGCCGCGCCACCTGACAAAAGTGGTCAGGATTGCCTGACGGACCCTGCTTCCCGCCATCCCCAATCAGGACAGCCCCATGACCACAGCCGCGACGCCGCTCCTCATGCTGGCACGCCAGATCCATGACCAGACGGTCCCGGCCCGCCGTCGCCGGGGGATAACATCGGTCTGTTCGGCCCATCCACTGGTGCTGGAGGCCGCGCTGTCGCGCGCGGCGCGGACCCGTCATCCGGTCCTGATCGAGGCCACCTGCAACCAGGTGAATCAGGAGGGCGGCTATACCGGCATGACCCCGGCCGCCTTTCGTGACATGGTTTACGATATCGCCCGGCGCGTTGACTGCCCGCGTGAGCGGATCCTGCTCGGGGGCGATCATCTGGGACCCAACCCGTGGAAATCCCTGCCCGCGGAGGAGGCGATGGAGCGCGCGCAGGCCATGATCGCGGCCTATGCGGAAGCCGGGTTCGTCAAGCTGCATCTGGATGCAAGCATGGGATGCCGGGGCGAGGCGGCGGCCCTGCCTGACGCCGTGGTGGCCCGGCGCGCCTGCACGCTGGCGGCCCGGGCCGAGGCCGCGCGCCCCGGACAGGCGGCCTATGTCATCGGGACGGAGGTGCCGGTCCCCGGCGGGGTCGCGGACTCCCTTGACCATCTGTGCCCCACCTCTCCCACCGCTGCGCTGCAGACGCTGCGCATCCATGAGGAGATATTCACCACCACGCTGGGGCAGGATGTCTGGGAACGCGTCATTGCCCTGGTGGTGCAACCGGGCGTGGAATTCGGCGTCGACGCGGATTTCTCACACTTGAGGCAATTTCGGGTCATTTTGTAGAATTCAGTCATCCCACAGGAGCCCGATCTGGAATATTGACGATATTCTGCTT